>NZ_JAWXXL010000016.1:0-83240 GCF_034334985.1 Acutalibacter intestini
TTTCTTCAAATTGTTTCCGACTGATGTCACTTGGATAGCTTTTCCTCACCTGTCTTCCCCCCTCATCCCCTCTATTTTATCACTGGACCGGATGGTTGGCTAGATACTAAACAGGTTCTAAACCAGAACAGGAACAGCGTGGCCAGTCCGGCTAAAGACGCGCCCAGCAGAATCAGCGGCAGGGTAATATTGCGGTCGTCGCCAGTCTTGGGAACATCTGGAGTTTTAGGCTTCTCCGGGGTCAGGGTGACGGTCTGGCCTTCGTCGTTGATGTCCACATGGGCGGCAAACACTTTGCCGTCACGGTACAGGGTCTCGAACACCACAATGTCGGTCTTGGCGGTGATTTTGCTGCCATCGAACTTGAAGGTTACGGTGACCTCGCCCTCGGATTTCTCGGGAGTAAAGGTGGCCTCAGCGGTTATTTCCTTGCCATCCACCAGGAACTTTTTGCCCGTAGACTTGTCCATGAGCACGCCTTTCACGGTGTACTCCTTGCCGGGAGTCAGGCCGGTGTAGGTGACCTTGTCCTCCAGCACCAGTTCTTTGGCAACCGTAGTTTCTTTCTTGCCGTCAATGGTTGCGGTGGTCTTCAGCTTGGGCTGACGGATGACTACCGTCTGGTCATCATCGTCAATGTCAGCGTGAACAGCAACCTCGATGTCCTCATGATATAGGGTCTCGAAGGCCACGACTGACTTGCCCGCGAGGCCGCTGGCGTTGAAGGTAAAGGAGAGGTCAACCGTGCCGTCGGTCTTATCAGGTGTGAACTCGGTCTCAGCGGTGATTTCTTTGCCGTCAATCAGGAGCTTTTTACCTGTAGATTTATCCATCAGCACACCCTTGACGGTGTAGGCCTTGCCCGGTGTCAGGTTGGAGTAGGTCACAGTGTCGGTCAGGGTGATTTTCTCCAGCGGGTCAGCCTCTTTTTCTCCGTCTACGGTGGCTTTGGTCTTGATATGGGGCTTGTCCGGCTCCTCGAACTCTATGGTCTGGTCTTTGTCGTTGATGTCTGTGTGGGCGGCGACTTCCTTGCCATCATGGTACAAGGTTTCAAAGACTACCACAGATTTTCCGGCCAGAGCAGAGGCATCGAAGGTGAATGTAATTTCTTCCGTACCACTGGCCTCTTCCGGAGTGAACTCTTTTTCTGCTGTAACTTCTTTGCTATCCACCAGCAGTTTTTCACCAGTGGCCTTGTCCATGAGGATACCAGAGAGCTTATAGGTCTTACCGGGGGTCAGGCCGGTGTGCATAGCCCTTATTGCCCTCACACCGTAACTCTTGGAGAGATAATAATCATATGGCAGCGCGCAAAGCCCATCCTGGGTTTCCACCATCCAGTCCTCGGTGGTCTTGCCGAACCAAGTACCTGCCTCGTCAGTCCACTCGCTTTCAGGCTTATCATCATTGCCGTTGGTGTTCAGAGTGTGGGCGTTCCATTTGGTTTCTGTGCGCACTTTTTGCGATAGGTAATCCTTTGAAGTAATCTCCAGATTTTCCCCCGCTTAGCACCGTGCGCGACAGTTTCCCGTCACACGGCGCCCCATCAAACATTACCTATATTCGATTTTACAGTTGCCAACCAATGAGCGAAATTTGTTCAGCTTGGCAAAGTTCAGTTTCACGTCTTTCAGCTTGTCCAGGTATTTCTGTATGGTGTTGGATTCAGTAGCGTGAATGAGCTTATGTACATCCCCTGTTACCAACGCGAGGTTAGAATAATTATCCAACCTTTTACTGGCTTTAGGAATTTGGTGGTGTACCTCCATATCTCCCAACCTTAGCGGCTCCTTTGAAATTGCACACTTCCCACGCTGGGAAACGTACAACGAGATACGGTTATCGTTCAATTCCGCACTCTGCCCTTGGATGGGATTCTCCATTATCTGCTGCAAGATGTATGGACTCACTGCCTTTTGCAGCTCATGAATTTTAGCCCTTCCGATTTCTGCATAATTGCTTATTTCTTGAGAAAAGCACATAGGCGGCTGCGTCGTTATCCTTGCAACAGGGAACAGCGCGATACCAGCCACATTTCCATGGTAGGAATACCCAATGGGCGCATACGTCCATCAGGCTTGGGAATCTCTACCCGGCGTACTGACTGGGGGTGGAAGTTTTGCAGTCTTTGGCGGACATAGGCAATCAATTCTTTGGGCTGTTTTTCTCCTACCTCTATAATGGTAGTCGAATTTACCCCATTAGTCTTACTGCCCTTATTTTTCTTGATAGAGCGGTATGCCAGCATGATATTTTGTTCGCTGACAATCAGCTCCATCAAGTGTGTGAAAACGTCTTCGCACTGACTGCATTTGTACAAATCATCAAAAATCGCTTGGGTATCATAATACTCGTTGTTTCTTAATAACTGTCTTTTCTTTGGCTTATTGGCTGCCATAAGTCGGCACACTCCAATCTCTTGAAGTTTTTGCCTCTCTTAGTCATACTCGAACCTTATGCAGAATGATATTTCATCATCAGAACTGTAACATCGATTTACTGTAATATCTGACTAGTGGCTATCCCTCCATGGGTCTTTTATCCCCACTTCATCGGTACTATGCCACCACATTCACCAGCACAAGGGCAGGTTATATCAATGACTTTCCCTGCCGCCGTTTCATCGGGTTCAGGCCCTCCGCGTTGCTGGCTTACCACGTTCCAATCATCCTATCCGTAATAGTTTTACTATCCAGTACCCTTAGGTCTTCTCTATAAGCCTGTCTGCTTGCCACCGCCTGTAACGGTGCAGGGGCTTTCATAACGGGCGAGTTTTACTCATCCCCACAGACCTCACTCTCAGGTGAGATTGGCCTTTCGACCAATTCCGGATTTAGACCCGTACAATCGAGAATACGCCTCCACCATGCTGTAACATAATGGATTCTAACCATAGATACTGAGAGTTGACCTCCGGTCAACTCTTGGACTCCCGGCCTATCACGCACTCGACCACCTCTGGTTCGCTGTTCCTGTACCGCGTTGCCGCGGCCTTAGGGCGCGCTCTCAGCCGACTTCACCGAGCTCATAACACTTCTGCCCCTGAAAGCATCCATGCCATTCGGAGTATCAGAGCAGGCGTTTCCGGGCGTTACCCCTTCATTCCACCTGTCGGACGATTAGTTCTATGAGACCATCTTATGAAGCTCCTTTCAATCTTCTCTTTCTTGGCTCCACGCCTAACCTTTTCAGTTAGGAACGTGTCGCACCGCCATTTTCGTCCGTGACAAGGATATGGCTCTCACCAGTAGTCTGAGAGGTCAGCTTAAAGGCCACGTTCGCAAAGCGATGCATGGTGTCCTCGCACACCTTGACAAACTTCAGCTCGCCCCGGATCACCTGATTATAGGCCGCGTCCCCCTCCCGGAACTCGGTGATTTCACCATCCTTCCGGACTGTGAAATCCCGGACCTTCTTGTCGGTCCACAGATAGCCTTTGCCGGGCTTGCTCTCCGCAAGAGTATAGGTGCCGTAGGGCAGGGCGCGCACATCGGACTGCGCCACGCCATCCTTGACCTCGATGGTAAGGCACACCTCATCCGGCTGGTACAGAGCGCCGTTTACATACACGGCATTCCGGCTCTTGTTGGTAATCTCAAACAGTGTACCGTCCAGACTGGCCATGCCCAGGGGGGTCAGCAGCAGGGATTCCAAGTCGCGTTTCTCGATGAGAACGCCGCCGCGAACCACCTCGTTGTCCATGAAGAACGGATAGACCTTGAGGTTTTCCGTGACTTCCACCTGCTGGTCGGGGGCGGTGTTCAGCATGGATTCATTGGTGGCGCTTTCGTGGAGGATATAGGAGCCGTAGGGCAGAGCGTCCGGGGCGGTGCTGGCCTTACCCTCGCTGTCGGTGGTAAGAGTCAAAGCTACCTCGCCGGGAGCTATGCTCTTATCGTTGACAATGACCGGATTCCGGCTGTCGTTGATGATTTCAAAGGTAATGCCGGAAAAGTCCGCGTCACCCTGGGGCGTGCTGCCGGTGATGGTGTCCCGTTTCTCCACGGACAAACCGCCGCGCACCACATTGTTGTTGGCGGTTACAACATACGTCTTTTTGTACTCAGTAACCGTCACGGTCTGCTCCGTAAAGGTGTGGAGCATGGAGGCGTTGGTAGCAGTCTCCCGCAAGGTATAGGTGCCGTAGGGGAGGGTTTCATCCTCGGTGCTGGCATAGCCGCTCTCGTCCGTAATGAGGGTAGCGACTACTTGACCGGGGGCGTAGGTGGTGCCATCCACTTCTACCGGGTTCCGGCTGCTGTTGACGATCTCGAAGGTGATACCGGAAAAGTCCGCGTTGCCCTGGGGCCGTTCCCCGGTCTGGCTGTCACGCTTTTCCACGGCAATGCCGCCCCGCACCACATCATTCTCAGCCGTGAAGGTGTACATTTTCCCATTCTCGGAAACGGTGACAGGGATTTCTTCCGTGAAAGTCTTGAGCATGGAGGCGTTTGTCTTGCTCTCCCGGATGAGATAATCACCATAAGGCAGCACATTGGGGCCGGTGGTGGCTACGCCCTGGGCGTTGGTGGTGATGGTCATGGCAACCTCGCCGGGAGCGGCTTTCTTGCCGTTTACCTCCACGGGATTCCTGGACTTGTTGACGATCTCAAACTGGATACCGGAGAAGTCAGCATCACCCTGGGGCTTCTTGCCGGTCTTGCTGTCCCGCTTCTCAACAGAAACACCGCCCCGGATCACCTCGTTGCTGGCAGTGGCGGTGTTGTCATTGAACTCATCGTTGGAGCCGGTGGGAATCTCGCAGAGTTTAGTGGAAACGGTGCTCACCTGATAGCCGGGGCTGGCGGAGATTTCCCGGAGGGTCCAGTCTTCGCCGTAGGGATAGTAGTCGGTGGTAAACTGGCCGTTTTCGTCCGTTGTATACTCCTTGACCAGCGTACCGCCCTGGTATACCCCAAAGGTCGCGCCCTTAAGGGAGCCGTTGCCCTGGGGTGTGGAGCCGGTCTTGTTGTCGGCTTTGGTGACCGTGACCCGCCAGCGCTTCAGCTTATTCTCAAAATGGATGGAGGCGGTCTGGCCCTCGGTCAGGGTAAAGGTCTGAGAATCCGGCTTGACGTACTTATTGGGAACATTGATCTCTGTAGCAGTGTAGGTAATCTTACTGCCGTCAGCAGCGTAAATAGGTAGGCCTTCAATGTCGATATTTCCGCTCGCATCTGTAGTCTTGGTAGTGCTGCTACCATCACTGCCGGTAATCTGGAACTGGATGCCAGAAACTTTGCCGTCCTCGGAGGTCTTCTTTAACCCGGCGCTGCCCACCGCATCGGTCTTGACCTTAATATAGCATCGAACGGGATCGCCGCCGTCCGCGTTGTATGTGGCAAAATCCTGGAAATTCCTGTCGCTGGTGCGCCAGACCGCTACCGCGCCTTTGCCTCCTGCTGTAGACGCACTGCTCTCCACCGCCGAAGAAGTTTTGACGGTCAAAATCGGCTCCGTAGAGGATAGCGTCAGCTTATTTCCGTTCGCCACAGCCTGAACACCGGGAATTGCGTTCCTGAAATTGTAGTTGGCCAGAACGCCCTGAGAATCCGTAACAGTGGCGCTATACTTACTGCCGTCCCAGCGAAGGGTGATGGTCTCTGCCTTCGCTGCCTCCTTGCTGGCAAAGCTGGGAACCTTGAAGTAATCGTTGAGCCGTTTCTTGAGGTCCCGGTAATATTGCATGAATTTCGTGGGATTGTGAGCGCTGGCTGAAATCATCTGCATATCATCGTCCACGCCAGCCTTTATGCCGATCAGCCCATTTGCCTGGACAAAAGCATTCCCGGCAACAGTCTCCCAGATGAGCACCTGGGTCACGAGCCATTTATCGCTATCGTCACTCCGGGCGGCGTATGGGCCGGACGCGTTCCACTGGAATCCCAACGCGAGAATTGTTCCGATGGTCTCCTGGTTGCCGGTGGTGAGGTCCATCCAGGTATGGTAGCCTGTGGCGGAGCACTCTCCTCCGCCGCAAGAGTCGGTGCAGGAGTGAAACTCGGCTTCTCCGATGGTGCTGGAGAGGGGAGCGGTTCCGGTTCCGACTCCGGCGTGGGGGCGGGTACGGCTGAGCCAATACAACTCAGCTGATAGCAGGAGCTGCCGCCGATCTCCAGCCGGAGAACGCCGTCGTCCCCAACAGGGATCGTGCCGGGGTACATGCCGGAGTCCGTCTTGAGTCGGAACTCCACCCCAGCCCAAGAGGAGCGCACTCAAAAACACTCCACCAGTGCTTGTCGGAATTTACAACTGTTTTTTCAAAATTTTTTCATAGCCACGCTCAGCTTCGCCCATACAGCGGTTCAGCATCTCTATGAATCGCTCCCGGGTCAGCTCGGTGTCCAGCCATTGAGTGGCACGGTAGGCGTAGCAGTGGGTGTCGCTGTTGATAGTGTGGCAGCCCAGGATGCTGTGCAGGTTCATGTCGTTAGTATCGAGGAACTGGGCCACGGAGGCCGGTATCGGGATGGCCCGGGCTAGGCAGATTACCATGAGCGGATGGAGCGGGGAGAAAGAGATTTGCAGATACCACCCGCTCAGATTGACGGACAGGCTCATTCCGTCTTCATACTCTATGGGCAGCGCCTCTCGAAGCATTGCACGGGCATTGGACGCAAGCTCAGCACGGCGGGCCTGCTCTTTCACTGATATAGTCCCTATACGCGCCGCCCCCTATCTCGCCGCCGCGATGTGGGTAATGGCTCCCCAAATCCGATTGCTCTCGTGGTTGATACCAAGAATGCGCACGGTGACCCGCGCCCCTCGGGGCGGCCTGCCCCTCTTGGGATAGCTACACAGACAGTCGATGCCGCCGTCAAGAGCCACGAACACGCCGTTCACATCCACCATGCTGACCGTGCCCACATAGCAGCTGTCCACCGAGTACATCCTCAGCGCTTTCTCATAGGGATTCTCCCCTGCCTGCTTGACCGAAGCGGTCACTTTAACGCTATCCCGACCGCTGCGCTCCACCTCCAGCACCTTCACCAGCACCCGCTGGCCCGCCTGGAAGTACAACCCTGCGTCCATCCAGCGCTGGTAGCTCAGTTCACGGAGGGGAATATAGGTCTCCAGGCCGAACAGGTCAACGAAAACACCTGCTCAGATGACGGAGACGATGCCGGCCTCGGCGCATATGCCGGAGTAGATACGATGGTTGCCGTCCCGGTCCGTGCCGAAGTAATACTCTTTGCGCTTGGCCGTCATAGCGTCCAGCCGACTGCCAACGGCAAGATTGGACTGCTGGTCGAGCCCTTGACAACGTAATCCACTTCCGCACCCAGGCGTTTTGTGAGCATATAATGGTAGAGTTCGTCCGGGGAACGCCCACGGGTGTCCTCCGGCAATGTGACTGCCTCCTCAGCGGGAATGATGACCTTAAACGCGCCGTGGTAAATGACTGCCATGGAACCGGTCTTGGAGTTCACCGCGCGCTCCACGCCCTGCAGGGTACCGGTCAGGATGCGCCCCGTTTTCTGGGATTCCACCAAGTCCAGCAGGTCGTTGCGTGCTTTGTCCGCCTCGGTTTCCACGGTGCGGCCCGTGTCGATGCTCAGGACAGAAACCGGTCTGGCAGCAGAGCGCTGGCGCACTCTCCTCCGCCTGATCACGACGCCGTCGCCGGGTGCAGGTGCCTCTGTACCAGACTGGGTTGAAATTGAGGTCGTCTTCCGCTGTCGGCCCGCCTTCAGGGTGGTTTCAGAGTCGGTCTGGGGAGCAGCGCCTTCATCGTCCGGAGCGATTTCGCTTCCTTCTGCCAATTCTGAGCTGGTCTGGAGAAACGGGGGTTCACCATGCTCGATGGGGCCCTCTTCAGCGCTGAGCGGATTATGCACACCCATTTCAGGACCGGTCTGGGGTCATTTCCGTTTCGGTCTGGGGGATTTCGTTTTCGTAAATATCGGTTATAGTTATAATAATTCCTCCTTTTTTGCATGGAAAAAGCACCTCACAAAGAGGTGCGGATTGGTTTCTAATGCTATTCTATAATGTGTCATTTAGTGCAATCTTTTCGGATTTCCTCAAAGACCTTGCCAGCCGGTTTGGTTCTGCCCTCAAGAACATCCTGGTACCCCTTCTCCAATTCCGCGTCAAGCTCCTGTGGGGTCAGCCTACTCATGTCCACAATCTTTGCCTGTGGCAGCTTTATTTCAAAGGGAATACCTCGCTGCAAGATGATCTGCTTGTAAAACATATTGATGGCATTAGAAACAGGGATGCCAAGCGCGGTCAAAATGCTCTCGGCCTGTTCCTTTACCTCCGGCTCAATGCGGGCATAGAGATTTGCTGTTTTTGCCATGAAAAACGCTCCTTTCCTGTGGCACCGATTGGCTTTTCTTATATTATATCCTATTGTCCGCACAAAAGCAATATGTTTTTGTGAATTAGAAATCTGCCGGCGGCTTTGCAGAGCTGTACAGGCTGGACGTTGACTTTCGTGCCGACTTCGGCTCATCCCGTTCTGGTGGTGATTGAGCAGGCTTTGGAGTAAGTTGCCGCTCTGCCCAATAATTCAAAATAGAAGTCCTCTCCAGCTCGCCCGCCATAGAGTGCTTGGTGTAGTCCAGCTTCTTGAGTCTGAGAACATTGCAGCCCCGAATGATACACAGCAGCTCCTCGTTTGGCAGCCTCAGCACTTCATCCGGGGTCAACAGTTTCCTCCATCCTTGCCCTTCGGTCTGCCTATACTGTGGTATGAACTGGGTCACTGCCATAGTTTGCCGGGTGGTGGATGTGGAGTCCACCCGGATGCTCATGTCCCCGCTCCGGGAGGAGAAATACTGCGCGGTCATGTCGTCCGTACACCCCAGCATGAGCTGGATGTCAGCATTGCCGATTATCTCCGACCATAGATTGTTGGGGTACCGGTTCTGTAGCTGCCCCAGGCTCTGCACCGCCAGCATCACTCGGATGTCCCGGGAACGAATCACCGAGAGAGACCTGGCAAAATCCGAACCGTCCGCCGCGCCGCCGATTCTGCCGATATTGTTGAACTCGTCTAAGATTAGATTCACCGGCACGACACATTTCCCACCCGGCTGGCTGTCCGCGAATCGGGTCAACCTTATAAACAGGAATGAGAAAAACAGCGAGGACAGGAACGCCATAGTAGCGTCTTGGTCGCTCAATATAATGTAATATGCACACTTTCGCTGCCCAGGCGCGGTCAGGTTGATGTCCGAGCGAGTGATAATGTTCCGCACCGACTGGTTCTGCAGCACCTGCAGCCGGGTGCCCAGCCCAAGCACGATTCCAGAACGCACCGCGTCACTGGACTGAGAGAACAGGTTGAAAGGCGCCCGGGCCGGGTGGCTCAGAGGGAGCTTACTGAACATAGCGGTGAGCTGGCGCTCGCTGTTCTGGGTGAGGGTCTGGTAAACAGTGGCCAGGTTCTTGGATTCAGCACCAAGCGTACTATCCTGGTCTATATAAAGGATAAGCGCTTTCAGCAGATAAGCCTCTCCGTTGTCCCAGAAATGATCCGTTTCGCCGGAACTGGTATTTCCGATGATGACGTTCGTCAGCACCTGGGCCATGAGGGTATCGCCGCCTAAGTCAGCCATGCAGTTCCAAGAGTCGCCGTGGGCGGGGTCTACCAGATTGAACACCTTGACCTCATACCCATGCTTGCGGTACAATTCCGAGGTATCGTCATACAATTCTGACTTTGGATCAGTTATTACCACCGACTCCCCTCGCCTAATAGCCTGGAACAACGCGTTGCGTATGACTGCCCGGGACTTCATGGTGCCGGACGCGCCAAACACCGCGACGTGCCGATTGAGCCGGGTGTCCTCGGGCATACAGACCGCCCTGCCACGGTGCTCACCAAGAATCGTACCCTTGGCTTTGTTGATGGAATTGATTTCCAGAACCGACTGCATCTCCTTCTCACTCATCCAGCCTGCCGTGCCGTAGGCCCCGGTGGAGCTGGTCTTGAACCCGCGAGGGTCAAAGTCTTTTCCAGCAAACCGGCCTTGCAGCTTGAAAAAAATCGCAAGGCCACCTGTCAAAGCAAGAATCAGGCCCATGCCTTTCAGCCCGTTCAAACTAAAGGCTGCCGGAAAGCATACCACAGGATTCCAGTCCACCGGCTCCATCTGCACCTGCCCAGCGATACCGTCCCGCGCCAGCCAAACCTCATAGTTCGTAAAAAGTTGCCCAAGCACCTCTCCCAGATATAGCAGCGCCGT
Source organism: Acutalibacter intestini (assembly GCF_034334985.1). Classification (NCBI taxonomy): domain Bacteria; kingdom Bacillati; phylum Bacillota; class Clostridia; order Eubacteriales; family Acutalibacteraceae; genus Acutalibacter; species Acutalibacter intestini. Next base: position 10,200 of record NZ_JAWXXL010000016.1, read on the forward strand.
GACCGCCAGCACAATGCTGATAATCACGGCCACCCGGCGCTTATTCAAAAGTATCACTCTCCTTAATTTCTAACGCTTCCTCTATCGCCTCCAATTCTATCGTTTTTATGACTGCCCGACCCTCCAGATACTCTCGCAAGAACTCCACCTGATGTGGAAAACAAAGCACCTCGAAGGGGCCGGGGATGTGTTCGATTGCCTCCTTGAACCGAATGAGCCGGTTGAGGTCACTGTCCAGATGGGAGAAAATGTATCCACCGTCCACACAGGCATCGTACTCGAACCGGCCTATTCCATAAGAACGGGTCTCGGGAAGAAATAGTGCGTCAAGTATACGCTCTTTCCAGTTGGGTACGGTCAAAATACGCATTTGCCGCACTCCCATCTCATTCAGCGGAACAAAGTGGATATGCTGATATGCCGCGTCCGACCGCATGGTTTTATGCTGCCCCGCACTTTTCTCTGAGAATGATTGCAGGGCAATTCCCTCAGAGGCCCCGAAAAGGATCGCGGAGTCCACCGTCTGCACCCCGGCGTTCAGGCGGGCAAGCTCTGTGAGATAGTATACCGTCTTGACCTCGCCCATGCCGTTCCACTTCATGGCGGTGTCGCGGGTATTATAGACCCCATAGCACCCGCCGGGGTAGAACGTCGCGCCGATCATCCTGGTGAAAGTGGTCTTTGCCGTTTCCGGGCCGGAAATCCTCTTTATATCCTTAGAAAGATACAGAGAGGGAGTTTTGAGAACAACCGACTGGATAGCATCATTTTGCAGCCTGGGCAGCAGGTATGGTCTAAGCTCCATTCCCGCCCGCATACAGACTGCCGCTGCCTCCGCCACCCGGTGGTTCCTGTCCAGATGCTGACTGTCACCAGGGAAGTGGTGCTCCCAGAAAGATCCCATATAGTACCGGTAAGCGTCCTCATGCACCCACTCCAAGATAGGTAACGCCCGCTTGTAGAGCCGAACCGTTTTTGCCTTTCCGCTCCCGGTAACAGTGAACAGCCGGCAGGACAACTCGTCACCTGTTTGCGTATTCCGAAACACCTCGGGAGCGCTCAATTTTACGACCAGAGCCTTATAGACCCGCTCACTCCCAAGCAGCCCCAAAGACAGGAACGGGAACTCGCCCGCGAAAGACAGTAGAGCCACCAGCTTTGACATATGACTGCCGGGCCTGAACTGCACCATTGAATCACCTCTTGAATATTGGAAGAACCCGACGTTGGCCGAACTCTCTCGGTCGGGTATCTCCAAGTTTTTTCGCTTACAAAAAGCTGAAAACATCAGCATTTTCACGTTGTCGTTGAGTTGTGTAAATCTAACAACCCCGAAAATTGGCCTATTTTACATATCTTTTCGGGGCAAATCTCCGCAATTTTCGTAGAGTGGCAGGCCCTCCTCGGGCATTGATTTCTCGACAGCCAGCCATTTCTGGAATTCTGCCTTGGGAACAACATAGACCTCCGTGCGCTCCTTCTCAGCGGCAGCACTGCAATAAAAATGATTGCACACCCCGGGGCTGTCATCCGGCATGGTGTAGAGGGCCACAATATCGCTGACGATGTTGACCTCCAGGTTGTCGTGGTCCCGCCACTGGCGTTCTGGCTTGTCCCTGCTGTAGACGTGTCGCAAAATCAGGACACAATCAGGGTAATGCACCGGCGGCTTGTCCTGGAAGAAGCGCCGCATGGCAGGGTAAAGATACCCGCGAATATAGTCGGCGGAACGCTGATTTTTCCTCGGGAGCAGCAGTGGCAACCGTAAGGAAAACCACCCCTCCGCTGTATACCCAACCTCCACCGGGACAGCCTCCCTTATTGCTTTCTCAACGTGCGCCTTTGCAAGCGGGTTCCCGGTATACCCCGGCAATGCCCGGGTCAACAGCGTCAGCCGCTCCGAGTTGTACTCCAGCCGCAAGGCGTGCTCCAAAGCCGCATCGTACCGGCCATTTTCAGCCATCCAGCGGATATTATCCATCTGCTGGGCCATCTGTTTCAACTTGGACTCGGCCTGTCCAAGCACCTCAAGAAATATGCTCATTGTGTACCTCCGTGTAAAATTTTACCTCTGGTTCATCTCTCCCCTGGAACTCCACCGTTGCGAACAGGCACGGTGCTTTGGGAAGTTTCAACCCCTCTGCCATAGCAATGTGGGGCAGGACAATGATATACTTTAGGTCCTCCTGTGGCTGCAAAAGCCGTAATTGGCTCTGCTCGCCCTCATATAGCACCACGATTTCATACCCAATATCCTCCTTGAGGAAGAATAATTGTGACGGATATACCGCCGGATAGTGGTCCAGTGGCCCTACCTGGTCAAAAAATTTCAGCAGTATCCATACCGCCAGAATTGTCCGCTGGTCTGGCTTGCTCATAGGGTCAAGCCCAACATAGTACCCGCCTGAGATATCTTCTATCTGTCCCCGGCGGTGTAGGTTCTTCAAGATTTTCTCAGCCGTGCCCGGCGGTTTCTTTAACATCCGGGTCACTTGGGACCGGGGCAGGGCTCCATATTGGCTCAGCCATTGTACCACATACTGCTCGTCGGCAAGCAGCATGGGCATCACCTCCTTGTAATATGCGCATTTTCAGGCGAATACTCATTTGCCCTGAAATGCGTTTTTTGTAGTTTTCCTTACGATTTCACCCCCAAAATGGCCTGTTTTAGCATGAAAATGGGCCACATAGGGGGCTTTATACGTATTTCAAGCACCAATACGCATTTTACCAGAAATACGCTTTACGCATTACTCATTCCCGGAATTGTGCGCATTCCGCTGTTTCTCTCAATATCGCCTCCAGTTCCGCCCGGTCGGTGGTAATCATTTCCTGCTCCTCGCGTGAGGCTTTGATAACCACCGGCACCTTGTTATTATTTGAATAGACCAGCGCCTCCCCCCCCGCTCGAACCGGGTGATAGAACGGGTCACGTTCTTGGTAAGCTTCAGCACCTCCTGGACGTACCGGGCCTCGTCCGGCTCCAGATTCAAGATAATCTTGTTCTTGGAGTTGTTGATGATAGCCCGCCCGTACTTGCCGTCCTCCAGGCCAAAGAAGTCCGAGAGGTCTTGGGTAGCGGAAATTGCCGCACCGCCGAAGCCCCGGATGGTCTTGAAGATGGTCAGGCAGAAGTCGGCGGCCTGCTTGTTGGAGGACGCGCCCACCAGCTGCCATATCTCGTCTATCATAATGGTTTTTTTCTTGGTGCGGTTGGCCTTGACGTTGTCCCAGACGTAATCAAGCGCTATCATCATACCCACGGGGAGCAGCTTGCCCTTGAGCTCCGAGAGGTCGAGTACGATGTACTTGTTGCTCAAATCCACATTGGTCTGCTGGTTGAAGCTCTGTGCCGAGCCGGTCACGAACCGGCTGACAATGATAGCCACTCTTTTGGTCAGAGGATTTTCCAGCAGATTCTTGTGGAGGTCGCCCAGGATGGGCATTTTCTTCATTTTGGGCGGAGTAGCCTTGCTGTCAAGATAGAGGCTGTCGTTATCGTGAGTAATGCCGAAGTCGGCGTAGGTCTTGATAAGCGCTTCATCCAGCATCTGCTCCTCCTCATTGCTCATATCAGGAATGAGCAATGAAAAGAAAATCATAAGCTGCTGAATTTTCCGGGCCAGCATGGAGTCTTCCTCGCCGGAGTCGCCGTCTATCAGCTCCATCTCCGGCGAAATGGTGTGGCGTATCTCCATCACGTTGATACAGTGCGGCGAGCCAGGCGCGATCTTGATGTACTGCCCACCGATACGGTTGCAGGCCCGCCGGAACTCATGGCCCTTGATGGGGGCCAGGATATAGCACTGGATACCCCGCATCCTCATTCTGAGGGCCAACAGTTGGAGGGTAAAGGTCTTGCCCGCGCCGCTGGTGCCCAGGAGATTCAGGTTGGCGTTTTTGTTCTTGCGGGTATCGAACAGGTCAACGATGCACAGCGAGTTGTTATGCCGATTGACCCCCAGCAGCACGCCGGTATCGTCTGACATCTCGAAGCTGGTAAACATATAGGTGGATGCCGCCCCGCTTGTAAGGACGTTTCTCTGAGACTTTCGCTCCAGAGAGCTGTCCAGCTTGAGGAACGGCATGACCGAGCAGAGAGCCTGTTCTTGCTGAAAGCGGCAATCACTGACTTGCATATCCATTGACTTGAGCATATCAACCATCTGCTGCTTGCGCCAGACAAGTTCCTCATACGTTCGGGCCGAAATCGTGATGAACACGGACATATAGAACAAGTCCTCATTGTTGTTGGCGATACCCTGCTTGATGAAATACCCGGCTTGGATGGAGTTCGTCAGTTCCTCATAGTCGGTGCTGGTGTCCTGCATACTCCTGAGTTTAGTGCGGTTCAGGCGTATGCGCTAAGCCACCTTGTCGATGGTGCGGCTTCGATTTTCCCGGCGAAGATGTACGTCCACGTCAATGCCCTCACCGGCGTTTATCAGTGATGACATCCAGCCCGCCCGAACCGCGCCCGGATAACCGTTACCCCTTATATATAGAAAGGCGTAGTACAGACCGTCCATGACGGTATAGTTGAAATGGGTCAGGTCAATGCCCCGCGGGGCCAGGAAGTGGGTTATATTGATTTTTGGCACCGGGTCAATACCAATCACCTTGCCCCGCGCCGCCATAGTGTCCAGCACCACCCGGTTCACCCTTGCGCTGAAAGGCTCGTCCACACAGGATTGCCGGTTGAAGAACATATACAGAATTTCGGCAGTGGCCTCGTCCGGGTCAGCGGGCTGGATAATGGAGTTACCACACTGCAAAAAGTACGCTCGGGCGTTCTGCTCGGCTGTCTGCAGGGCACTGTATACCCGCCCAACATCCTCCGAATCACCTCGGCGCAACTCCTCATACTGGAATATCAGGAAGAACCGGCGGGTCAACGCCTCCCGGCTGCCAACATCTTTTATGAGGCGGATGTAGCCCTCACCCAGGGACTTGCACTGGTCGTTTTCCTCTGTTTCCAGCTCCCGACGCACCATAGCCACATGGCGGTCAGAATCTGCCTTGCGAGTAATGCTCTTGAATTGCAGCCGCATGGGGGATATCTTCAGCCAACTGGCGAAGGTAGAGATAATATTGAACTGCTCCTCGTCTGAGCGGAGCATAAAGTTGATGGGCTCAATCTCCAGTATCTTCAGATAGCGCCCGTCCACGGTTTCTATCACGCCGTGCTCGATTTTTCTTACCGGCAGGAACCCTTGCGCGGTTAGCTTTCTTTGCTTTTCTCGCTTTCTTTGGGTCATGATAACCCACCCTTTTCATGTGAATTTTTCTTCTGCTCCCGGCAAACTTTATGACGTGCCCCAGGTATTGAAACAGGGAATCGCCGTCAATGCCCATGACCGCAAGCACTCCCAGGGGGAGCAGGGTCACGGTCATGATGACGATTTTTATGGTGCCGGTGACCGGGAGCCACATCAGTTCCGGGTAGCCCGCCAGAATCAGCAGGAACCCAGCCTCGACCGTGTTTCTCAGTTCCAGCATACCGCCGAGAATCTTGCCGGAATCAGTGTAGTTCGCCGGGATAGCGAACACGTTATTGTAAGGTTTTTCGTCCATTTTCATCGTCCTAATCTGTAAATTTGTGCTGTGGTGGTGAAACGGCCCAGACGTAGGGCCTCGTTGTGGTCGAGAACGTAGATGTCAACTCTATGAATATCGTTCTCAATACCCGAACCGCCTCTATCTTCCACCGTGTACATCACGCCGTTTATCTTGATCTGCGTGCCAAATGGATAATGGCTCGACATTGCGACCATTCCCTGACTGACCCGCTTGCCGCTGGCGGTGATACCGGCGGCGTTCTCGCCACAACAAAGAGTGCAGGCACAGTAGTGGGTCACGTCCACCTCCAGGGTGGAGATGGGCGTTCCTGTTTCTGACCCTCCTCCGGGCGCTGGAGCGTCAAAATCAACACCATCTATCCGGCGAAGGTTTAATCCCGCCTCATAGCTAGGAGTATTCAGTATGACGCCCTCGCCGCCTGAGGAGTGTACCCACATCCTCTGCCCGCTCTCACCATAGCCCGCAAACATGAGCACATGCGACCAGTCGTAGCGGCCACCCAGAAAACCTAAGTCACCGGGCTGAAGGTCAGCGGCAGAAACCGCGTGGGAGCTCTCCCACTGCATTCCCAGCGTCCCCATGCCCAGCGCAGTCTTGTAGACCCAATCGGTGAACCCGGAGCAGTCCAGGCCGTAGGGCTGAATCATACCGCTTGTGTGGTCGCCCGCCGCCCAGACCAGCTTGGGGGTGTTCCAATCGTCGTTCCAGCCGGCTTCAGATTTGCCGCCCCAGAAGTAGGGAACTTTGCCCACCAGGGAGAGCGCGGTAGTCAAGATGTGCTTGCGCATATCTGAACAGTGCTGAGCATTGACAAAAGCGATAAGCTCCTCATCGGTCAGTGGAACCGACGAACCAGCCACCACTGAGCCGTACATGGTACGCTTCAGCGCGTTGGCCATGTTCTCAATGGCCTGCCGGTAGGTAATGCCGAACTCGCCGTAGGGTGCGTCCAAATCCAGCCCGAAAGCCGTGGCAATCACCGATGTGTCGAACTGGTGGATGGTGCATTTCACATATTTGACGGTGACGGTAGTGGGAGCAGGCGTGGCCCCAGGTGATGGGGAAGGCGCCGGAGTAGCCTGCACCTCTTGCTGAACCGTGCCCTCGCCGGGGATAGCGTACCACTGACCGCCCTTGACGTCCTCATACACCTTGTAGTCACCACGGGGCGCGGCGTAGCGGGTGGTGTCAAAGAACATCGTCCCCGAGCCATTCTCATGCCGTACCTCAAAATGTCCGTCCTGCCGGGTAGAGCCGTCCACATTGGCGACCTTCTGCTCGAAACCTGGCATGAACGCCTGGAACTGGGCCTGATTGTAGGCCAGAGCTGGCTCGCCGGTCTCGAACTCCGGGGCCTGAGCGTTCTGCTGCATAGCGTACCAATCCACGCCGTTTGCGGACTGCACGATGGAGTGGGGAGCGTCCGGCTCGTCGTAATAGGCCGAGTTATACCAAAGGCTGTTACCCTCCGGCGTGCTTGCCTCCATAACGCCCTCTCCCACCGTGCGGAGCATGGTGCCCTCATCCGCGCCGGGGAAGGCCGCCGCAACCTGGGCGTTCTCGCTGGCGCTGCCGGAGAATGTGGGCGCGTCAAAGAACGCTCCTGCCCCGGCACCAGCGGCCAGCTGATACCACTGACTGCTATCCGAAGCGGTCACCACCGAATGTGGCCCACTGGGAGCCTCGTACTGGGCCGTGCTGAACATCGCGACCTCGGCGGACTTTCCGTCCGCGCCGACTGCCGTGGTGCTGATCTGCCCGCCAGTGATTGACGTACCCTGCAACTGGTAACCGCTCATTTGCGGTATGTAGTTACCCAGAGAGCGGTCAGCAATTTCACCACCAATAGACCCGGAAACGCTGGGTTGACGGCTGGCCACCGAACTGATGGATTCGCCCGTAAGCGTAGCGCCGTTTCGGGCAGCCATGCCACCGAAAGCTCGGCCTACAAAGCCCATCCCGCCGCCTGCTTCCAGAGGAGTGCCGCCAGCGACCACCGCGTCGCGTACATAGCTATTACCCTTGAACTTGCTGGCAAAGCCGGTTGCGAAGCTGCTGCCAGGTGTGCCAACCGAACTCGCCGCAGACCAGCCGCCTGAACCGGGAGAGTGGAACGCCTTGCCAGCACTTTTTGCCCCACTGGCAGCGCCGCTCAAAACCTTTGCTGCCATGAGCATCTCCATGCCCATGCTGGAACCGGTCTGAGCCACGTTCAATCCCAAACTAGCGAGATAGCTGTCAAACCGCTGGGCGGTCTTGAGGAAGGCCAGCGCACAGAAAAGCCAGAGGAAAATGCTGCCATTGCCGTTACTCAGCGCACCGCCGTTACCGATGAACTGTCCAACTGAGGTGCTGAACCCTCGGAGGAACCAGACGTTCATGGTAAGCAGCAGGAGCTGGGAGCCCACCATCCTGCACCAGCTTTTGAAAACCGCCGAGGTGGCCTTGGACGCTCCCATGGAGAACGCCAGCGGCGAGGTGTAGCAGAGCACGCCTACCACAACATACCGCTCTACGGTCTCCAGCAGGAGCTTGAAGTAGTTCCAGCCCAGGGCAATCAGCAGGATGAGGATAAGCAGAGTTCCAATCACCGAAGTGATGGCCACAAAGTTGGCGATGCCGTTACTCAAGGTCTCCTCTACCCCGGCAAAAGTGAAATCTTCGCCGGCCATGCTGATTTCCAGTAGCGCCGTGTAGGGTGCTCGCGCGATGTCCAGCGTGATTAGGAAGATGGGCTTGGCGTAGGCGATAAGGACTGCAAACAAGCCGTTCCGGGCTATGAGGGTCAGAGGGTTTTCTGCTTCCGTGATTGGTCCGCCGAACACTCTAAAAAGCTGCCAGACCGTGATAAGGAACAGGATGGCCCAGGAGCAATACTGCATGACCGTGAACGCTTTTGTCACAAAGGGAAAGTATTCTTCCATAGCCGTCATGTCTGTGCCCAAAGCGTTCAAGAACAACCCGGACACCGTGTCCATGAGCTCCGAAGCTACCCCGGCGACCCACTTGACAATGCCCTCGAAGATCCAGTCGAGCATTTTCGGTCACTCCTCTCTTACGGGCCTGTGTAGTTGCCTCCGGCGATAAGCGGCTGCAAGTACGTCACGATGAATCCCAGCGAGTTTAGTATGATCCATGTAATGACGATTCTCTTGAGCCAGCTTGTGGCCTCGTCTACGGAGCGCTGATTGCGGGAGATCATCCGCACCAGCAGGGCGATAGCCGCCGCTGTGACTGCTACGATGGTGCTGATGGTGACGAGCTGACCGTACACGTCCTTCATGATGGTGGAGAAGCGGGTCCAGATGGTGTCTGCGAACACCGGCTGCAGGGAGAGCAGCAGGGCAGAGCCTGCTCCTACCAGCGACCAGTAGGCGGTTGCAAGCCTCTGGCCCTTTTTCTTTGGTTTTGTCATTTTGGCCTCCTTGAAAAATTTTTAAGGCAGCAAAAAAGGCCATTCCAAGCTGTTGCTTGAAATAGCCTTTACCGCTACCCCCAATTTGGTACGATACAATCTTAGCACATTTTCATTTGCGTGTCTACAGCATAAGTGGGCCAATTTTGCGCCATTTTTGTGCCATTTCCGATTTTGACCGGATTTAGCTCAAATCAGCTCCGAAAAATCACGCCTGCTGTACAAGATTCTCCGTACTAAAGAGCGGGAGAAACTCTAAGCTTATACTGTTTCCCGTCCATGAATACGCTCCCTCACACGGCTGAACAGTTCATTCTCGAAAGCCTTTTTGTTGTGATCGTAGACGGCGCTTTCCGCTAACACACTGCCCTTGCATATCAGGCAGAAATGTGGTAAATTACAATAAAGGGGTGAGCGCTTGCGGTTATACATCTGGAACTCAGCTTTTTCCTCCAAAATACCAGTTGAAGTGAGCTCCGCCGTGCCTGACGATTTGGCGCAAACCGGTGAAAAGAAACGATATCACGGTATTGCAAGGGCGCTTTTTGTCTACGCCGCTGCAGTTTCGCAAGAGGCTGGCTTTGGCGGAGTGGTTTTCTTCAAAGCCAAAACTACCCGATTGCGGGAATACTATATTCAGCAATTTGGGGCGATGCCGCTGGGCCATTACGACCCTTTCCGGCTTATTATTTGGGAGGACGCCGCCCAGCGGTTAATTGCGGAATTTTGCGAGGAGGCTGATACGCATGACTGAACAGGAAAAGAGAGAAATAGTGGAGTTGGAGGCCCATGCCAGCGAAAACGGCTGGGTAGCGCCCCTGACAGACAATGACCGGGATTATCTCGTATATTTCCGATCTGTCTGCAAGCGGTATAACATTGTTCCCTCCCGGGCGAATCGCTTAGAGTATGAGTTTGTCACCCGTGTTGCGGAAAGTGAGTTCTATTTGCAGCGTGTCCGTACATAAACAAATCCGGCAGCCACCTTGAACAAAGGTACTGCTGGATAATATATTTTTGTGGCGGCATGTTTCCGGAAGAGTTAGCCTACAGGCCAGCTCTTGTAGGCGCGAATATGCGCCATTTCTGGTTTTGGCCCTAAAGCCGCTCGTTTTTATCTCCAAATTCTTTCTGAATATAGGACTGGACTTCCGCTAAAAACTCCTCCGCGCCCGCGGCAAGTGCTTCCGTATCCGCCACAGAGCAGATATAAAAGTCCTCATAATCGCTGCGGTTGCAGATCAGCGAAGCATTGGTGATAAGACTGCTGAACTTTCGCGGCAAGAGCTCCGGCTTGAGGTATAGCAGTGTGAATTGCGAAATGACTGCGGAATGCTTTTTGTAGTCCTGCCCGTTTAGGGCCAGCACAGCCCGCATCGAATGGAAGATGCAGTAGTACCCCGATTGTTCGCCGAGGCATAATCCTCCGCCGCCATGTCGCGCTTAGCGGATTCCAGCATTTCTCCCGCCTTTTGCAGACGGTACCGTGCAAGCTCCAAAGCTGTTATTTCAGGCACTGACGCGCACCCCCTCCCGGTCTACATTTCGGAAAAATGGCAGCACCTCCGCATTGGAATAGAAGTATTCCCGGTTCTCAACGATAGGTGAAACCAGCACGCCATACTTCATCAGAAGCTCTGCCGCCAGTTCTCCAAGCCTCCAGTTCCGCTCCATAATTATCTCTCGGGAGGAGTCAACCAGGAAAAGCACGTCAATGTCCGAGCCCTTCTCCGCATCACCGCGGGCATATGAGCCAAACAGGATCGTTTCCATCTGTCCCTTTGCGAATATAACGGACACTCCGTCCATCAGTTCTTCCACGATTTGGTTTACTTCCTGCAAGCTGCACATACCGCCCACCTCCTTGGCTATCTGGCTATATTATAACCCAGACCAGCCATATTTGCAAGATTTAATCCAGTTCTTCCAGAAATTCCAGCATATCCAGCCACAAGTCAACCTCTGCTGAAGGTACAGACCAAAGCCGAATTGAAAGAATGGTAATGGCCTGCTGACGAAGGCGGTAGTAGTGCCGAGAGGACATATCCAGCCGGTAGAGCAGCTCCGTGTGGCTAAGCTGCTCCGGCGCTATGTAGGTCAGATAGATAAGCCGGTACAGCTTTTTGCCGTTGCCGGGTTTGTGCTTCAGGACGGTCAGAGCGTCGTTGACTCTGTCCAACAGCAGCCTGGACTTCTTTGCCCCTTCCAACTGGTTCTCCAACTTGCGGTTGCCCATGGCAAGCTGGAGGTCCATCTGCTCCAGCAACTCGTCCACACCCGAAAATGGCCTGTCCAGTTCCTCTGCAACGGTCTCGGGGAAACACTCCATCACCCAGACCAGCGTGCGGTAGTTCTGCAGGAGCAGAAGGGTATTGTGGTAGCTGTCACGGTCTTTCTTCCGTCGGGCGGCACGTATTTTCTCATCGGTGACCTTTGGATTAGCCAAAATCCCACGCTGGGTCAAAAGATTGATGAAAGCTTGGGACTTCTCCGCAATTTGGGCCTCTTGCTGCTCGTATGTCAATTTTTTCGTGTCCTTCATAGTCAAAAAACTCCTTCGGTGATTTTGAGAGGTCAATGGGCGCAGTACACCCATGGCTATCATGGTTCTCCATAACTGTAGGATCAGTAGTACAGTAACATTCCTTGCAGTCATAACTACAATTCTTCCAACTCTTGTGTGAAGAAATATACGCGCGTATTATAGGGGCCAAAAGTGCAACGCGATTTTTTGAGCGGACGGCTCTGGCAGGGAACCTCAACTTCCTGCTGAACCAGGCCACCAGCTTCCCAAAGCGCGACTGCCCCACGTTCCCTTTGTGCGTATTCGTACCGAGAAAACGTATTTCCTCAAAAATGCGCACAACTTCCATCTGAGTTGGTAATGAAACCTCCGTACCTGTTGGGTACGATTTATTAAAAATGAGGCAGCCATATGAGCCGGGCAGACGGTATAGAGAAAAGGCATCCCCATGCTTCATTAGAAATCTCCATACCTTCGTTTTCTCCCAGCCCCAGCGCTGTCCCAGGGTTTCCAATGTGAGATTAGTGCCGTACTTGCCGTACTGTATTGTGGGCGCTAAAAAGGAGAACCCGTTATCCGGGTCCTCCCAAACTGTATGACACCATAGGTCGAGCCAGGCGTCTGTTTCTTCAAATTTGTAATGCCGTTCTACTAATCGCTCCGTGATGTTCCGAGGCAGGCAGAGGAAGCCGAAGCCGTCTGTGGTGTATACTGCACCGTTCATGCACTCCTTGCCGGAACACTTCACCACCCAGTCGGTGATTTGGTAGGTCAGCTTCTTGGTCTCTTTGCCCAGCTCATAAGTCAGGTAGCCGAGCTGGGATAGCTTATCCAGCGTCTCCAGGGCCTTGGCGCGGCTCCTTACGCCCAGAATACGCTTTAGGCCCACAACACCACCAGCCCACATCCCGGGCTCCACAGCGTTCTCGTAGCCGCAATAGGAGGCCACGCCCTTACGGAACGCCGCGCGGCTGGCGAGGCGCATCCAGGCGCCCATGAGGCCCTTGCCAGTGGGCAGGATGTTTCTGGGCAGCTTGACCCAGTTGTACTTTTGCAGGCATTTCATGGTGGGACCTCCTTTCAAAAAGCATAAAATAATGAGCGGTCTACCGAAAGACCGCCCACTTTAACAGAAAATATCTCAAAACGACTGACTATCTGACAGTAAGACGCTCCAGCAAAGAATGGTCGCTGTCAAGCAGGTAGAGCAGACGATTTGCGGCTCCCGAAGGCTCATTCCTTCCCGCCTCCCATGCCTCTACTGTTCTCGTTGATACCCCTATCGCCAGCGCCAGCCCGCTTTGCGTCAGATTGAGTTCTTTCCGGGTACGGACCACATCCTCCGCGCGGTACGCATGGATCGGCTCGGATGCCTTGACCTCAACTGCCCTTGCCCGGGAAGAATCCCCTTTGGCGAACGCGGCGGCGTCCTCCAGGCTGGAGATCAGTTCATCAAAATATTTCTTCTCCAATGTTCATTCCTCCTTGATAGATTCTATCAGCTTTCGTACTGCTTTCTGCTGCTCGGGCGACAGGTCGGTTTGGATATTTTTGGGATAAGCCATTAGGAGATATATCCTCTCCTTAATGACCACATCGACATATATCACTCGACCGCCTCCGGATTTTCCCCGGCCGCCCAAAGGTATTCTGACTTTTCTGGCTCCGCCGGTGCCTTGGATAACATCACCGGCTCCCGGGTCCTCTATCAGCAAATTCTGGAGCATCAACAGTTCATCATCACCAAGGCCCATACGCGACCAGGATTGTTCAAATCCTTGAGTCATAACAAACGATCTGCTCACATGTTTTCACCTCTTGTAGTCATTATATACTATTCAATCGTAGTTTGCAACAAAAATATCAATTGGGCAGCCTGCCAAATAAAAGCCTCTCTAAATCTCGATTATCTCTATTATCTCAATAGAATCGCGATATTATTGCAGATTACAGGCCAGAGACAAAGGCTATAGGAAACGATTTGCTTTCCGTTTTTCTCCCGCAGGGAAAGGTATCTGCTGTGCGTTGGTCTTAAAAGTTTTCCCTTATTTTTTCCCTTACGGGGAGGTTTTTGGATGGTACAAGAAGGTACTCATGGGACAAAATGTTCAACCGAAACACAATATGTGGTATTTTGCAATATCTCCCGACACATTAACATAGTGATATGGTCGGTTCGATTCCCGCCATCTCCACCAAACGTCAAGTATACGAACACCACGTCAAGAATCAGGTTGGCGGTGTATCGTAACGTGTTCGCCCTTATAGTCGAGATAGACGGCTATGAGGGCGAAACGCGTTTACAGACAAAACGCGCCACCTATAAGGACATCCAGGCATGGGTCAAGGAGCGGTATGGCCTCCATGTCAGCAATCTTGCCATATCCCAGACCAAGGAACTCTGCGGCCTTGCCAAGACGAAGTATAAGGGCTATGGAGATGCCGAAGGGCAGCCTGCCCCAAAGCTGGCCGCAAAGAAAGAGGCGGCTATCCGCGAGGCGTTCATTTGGTTCGGGTTGATAGAAAAGGAATAGTGGAAAGAGGCCATCCTGGACTTGCTGCCGGGGTGGCTTTTTTGCATCTCCCGATGCCAAGGGTGGCGGGAAATGACGCTGGCCCCGGCCAGCGAAAGGAGATGAGCAGCATGTTCTACCAGAAAGTCAACCGTCGTAGCCGGGAGGCCATGACCGGCTTCCTAGCCCGCCACTACCGCAATAGTAAACGCACTTGAAAATCGGTAATTGCCGATTTTCAAGCAGAGCGGCGCGGGCACACCCGTACCGCCAGGTTCCAAGGAGGTGATACCTCAGAGGTATCACCTCCTTGGAACTGTGTTAACTATACCACACCATGAACTCCTGGAACCGCTCCACGTCCTATGCCAACGACGTCAAGGTGCCGAACCTGGATATCCCCAGCGAGCTGCAAGACCTGGCCTATGACGTGGCTAGCGGCGAGGTGGAGGCTCCCGATTGGGACATATTCTTTGCCCGTACTGTCTCGGACTTCTACCGGCGTACCGGCTACCACATTGGCTTCAATGGCCGCAGCAGCGGTTACCTGGTACTGTACGAAGGCCAGGCCAACGAGGAGGGCGCCTACTCTGTCTACCCCGGCCGGTCCATCGACAGGTACGAGGATTTTTCAGACTGGGACATGTCCGGCCTTCGCCGCAGGGTGGAACTGGTCCAGGACTTTGACCGCACCTGTGACCGGCTGCGGGAGGGCTTCATTTTCATGCTGGAGCACTACGCCCCCGGCGAGTACACGGAAGTCAAGGAGATACCCCACCGCGTCATGGAGCCAGCAGGCAAGGGCCTGTTGGCCTGATGGAAGGAGGAAACTATGCAGCCTATCCCGCAGATTCTTGTCCGCAATTTTGAGCGGTGCAGCCGCGTGCTTTGCACGGAATCCGGCACCCTGGACAACCTCAACCTGTCCAGCATCTCCACCCGACTTATCCAGGACGTGGGCCGGTTTTGCGAGCGGTACGCCAGCGACTTCCTCATCAGCTGGGACGCCGTTCGGAAGCAGCTGGAACCCCGGCACATCACAGAGCCCTATCACGCTGTAGAGCTTTTCGCCATCCGCCGCTCGGGTGTGGACCACAACAGCTTCTTCATGTCCCGCCTAAGAAACGACAGCCAGGGCGGCTTCTTCTGCTGCGAGCATGTCTACAGGAAGGTGCTGGCCCTGGGCGTGGAAATCCTGCCTGCCGAGTACCCGGATAGATTCCCCCGTGCCGCCTGCACGCTGAAAGACTTAACAGACGAGTCCTGGCATATAGAAGCCGGAGACCTGGAAGAATCCGCGGCCTGATGCAGCCAAAGCCCTTGCAAATCCTGCGAAAAAGGAATATACTATTGGTAACGGAATTAGTTGTGACAGGCTCTAAAGGGAGGTATCAAAATGAGCAATCGGGAACAGTGCATATCTGTAATCAACAGCATGGAGGAATGGCAGCTGCAGAGTGTTTTGGAGATGCTGCAAGCTGTGAAAGGCACGATGGATAAACTGGAATCGGGCGCTTTAGAAACCATGCGGCTTTTGTCAACTCCCGGGATGGCGGAAAAGCTTACTATGGGCAAAGACACCCCACTCTCGGACTGTGTGCCGGAAAGCGAGGTTCACTGGTAGTGTACGAGATTGTCTACACTAAAATGGCGGTAAAAGATATCTCTAAGTTGAAAGCAGCCCATTTGGATAAAAAAGCCAAAAGCCTGATTGAGGTTATCCGCAACAATCCCTATGAAACCCTGCCAGACTACGAAAAGCTTGTAGGGGATTTGCAGGGCTTGTATTCCCGCAGAATCAACCAACAGCACCGGCTTGTTTATCGAAGTTTTGGAAGACAAGCGAATTGTGAAGATAGTTTCTTTATGGTCGCACTATGAGCGGCTGTAAGAGAATAGGCGGCAGTTTCAGCAGACCGGCCGCCTGCCTTTTTTCGTGGCAACTTGTTTTATATGTTAGGGTGGTTAGGCTCAAATACAAACCCCTAAAATATTGCAAAAAGCTTGGATAAAACACAGATAAAGAATAGAAAGAGCGTCTGGCGACAGGCGCTTTTCTTTATGCCCGCCGCATCGTCCCGATGCCGGAGCGGCTATGCTGTAATCTTATAGTAAACACACTTGAAAATCAGTAAATCCCGATTTTCAAGCAGAGCGGCGCGGGTACACCCGCGCCGCTAAGTCCAAAAGAGGTGTTACCGCTTTTGGACTGCGTTAACTATACTTGAAAGGAGTGTGCCGCCATCCATCCAATATCTTTATGGGGCCGGCTGCAAAGCCTGGGGGAACTGGGCTGCGCCGACCCTGCCATACTGCCCAAAATCCTCCAAACCTGGGGGAACACCCCCGCCTCCTATTTTTTCCCCAAGGCGGAGCAGTGGGAGAGGATGCAGCGGATTCTCGGCCTGGCTCCGGCCTATGCCCCTTCTCAACAACTGCCACCATTGCCTGTACTTGGGCGGCCAAGACGTGGAAACCGCCCGGTACAGGGGGGGGCAAGGCGAACCGCAGCGTGGGCACCATGCTATCTATGCCCCTGGATTCCGCGTGGCTGTTCGCCCGGGGGGAGCAGGCGAGGCTCACCAAGAAATTCGACCTATACGGCCACCGGAGATACCATGAGCGCCGGGACTGCGAGAAGGCCGGGGAAAAGGAAAAGGAGGCCCAGCTATGCCCCCTGCCTATGATTCACTCCGCGCCCTCAGCCGCCAGACCATGAAGGGGCTGCTGAACGTGCCGGGCTGGCAGAAGTTCCTCGCCTTTGCCAGCCGGAGCTTTAAGCTGCCGTTCCCAGCCCAGGTGCTGGCCTATGCCCAGCGCCCGGACGCTTCCGCCCTGATGAAATCCAGCGAATGGGATGTCTACAGGCGGCCCGTCAAGAAAGGCAGCCAGGGCGTCCCTGTGCCGGAGGGCGGCGGGAAGAAACTGGTATATTACTACGACATAGCCGATACCAGAGAAACAGATGAGTCTAAGCCTGTCCCGCTCTGGCACGTCCGGCCAGAACATCAAAAGGGGATAGTCAAGGCTATGGAATCTTACCTGGGCCAGCTGGAGGACGCCTCTGGCTTTGCCGAAACCCTGCTTGCCGCTGCCCGGAAGGCCACCGCATACACGATAGGCAACACCGCACAAAGACCGGCCTACGTGTCTCGCCTGCCGGCTCGGTCGGCTCGGAAGGTCCCCCCTGGGGACCCTCGCCCTTTGCACAGGATTTGCTTGCACTTTTTCTGCATTAGCTGCTTTGCGGCTATGGCGCACCAGCTTTCCCTTGCCAGAATCGCAAGACCATAAATGGTCTGATTGACGGCGCAACTCGTGCACAATCTTTGTGCGGTGTTGCCTTAATACGGGGCGCCTGCCAAAAGCAGACGCTCCTTTTTTTATGCTCAACATGCCCGGCTGCGTCTATTTCCCACAAAACAGAAAAAGGCCCAGGGGGGAACCTGTGCCTTTTTGTATTTCTCTCTTGCATTCCGGCCGCGAAAGCGCTACAATGAAGCTACCAAGATAAATAAAGGGCAGGTCTGGGAGGACTGCAATCCCCCCAGGACCCTATGCAGGAGCGAACGCCTCCTACACAGAAACCTCATGGTTTCGCCAACCCTATTATACTGAATCCCCGGGTGATTTGCAAGCAATAATTTTGTCTGGTGGGGACGTGGGATAGGGCTGTGTTTTGCATACGATTTGTGCGGTGTAGGTAATAAGCCTGCGCCGCTTTTTTGTTTGTCTTGGGCGGAAAATCCCAAGAAAAAGCGGGGCCCTTGTGGGGGCCTCGCTGGGAATACCGCTCTATGACATTTTCTGGCCGGAGGTGGCTTCTAACACCACGCCATCTTCCCCATCGGGGCGGTGCTTTGAATCATTTTATGAAAGGAAACGGTAGCACACCATGAAAAAATCCACTCGCCTGATGGCTATTCTGTTAGCCATCATCACTGTCCTGTCTGTCCTTCCTATGTCCGCGCTCGCGGCAAACGCCAGCTTCACCGATGTGCCTGAGAACGCCTGGTTCTACGAGCCTGTCACCTACATGGCCGAGAACGGCTATATGTCCGGCACCGGCGGCAAGTTCAGCCCCAACCAGACCACTACCCGCGCCATGTTCGTCACGGTCCTGGGCCGTATCGCGGGCGTCGACCAGAACCAGTACAAGAACACCTGCACCTTCCGCGACGTGAAGAAGGACTGGGCCGAGCCTTACATTGCCTGGGCCGCGGAGAACAAGATTGTCAACGGCCTTGGCGACAACAAATTCGGCCCCAACAACTACGTCACCCGCGAGCAGGCCGCCCTTATTCTGTTCAACTATCTCAAGAGAGACTACACGCTGACGGTAAGCGACGAGTTTCTGAACAAGGCGCCTGACAAGGCCAACGTCAGCTCCTGGGCCCTCGAGGCTATGAAGTGGGCCACCAGCGCGGCCCTGATGCGCGGCGACGGGGGCGGCACCCTGCGCCCCAGATACTCCGCCACCCGCGCCGAGATTGCTACCATTTTCAAGCGCTTTATCGAGATTAAAGACGACCTGGAGGCCAATAAGCCTGACACACCCCTGGGCTGCGACCATGTGTGGGAGACGACTGAGACTGCTATGGTTGATGTTGTTGTGCATGAGGATGAAGAAAACTGGGTCTATATGAAAGATGTAGACTCCATGTCGATTTGTAACGGTAGTGGAATGGACACATATCAATGGTACGTAGACAATCGCGACAATTACAAAACTGCGGCTGATGCCAGTGAGGCACTCAGCCTTCTTGGTGATGAAACTGATTGCCCTTGCCATCATGGTGCAACTAATAACTTTCATAATCTTGACCAAGTCGCACCTATTATTGAAACAAAGACCTATGCCGCAGAACTCCCCGTCATGAAAAAATGCACCCTTTGTGGCACCACTAAACCTTGGTCCACCAATAACATTTCCAACAGAGACATCTGGATAGAACACACCAAGGAAGTTGTTGTTCGCGAGGCATGGGATGAGGAGCTTTATATTGACGAAGACAGCGAAAAATTTGATGAGTATGGTAATGCGACATTTGTACCCGCTGGCTCTCTAATTGACACCATTCATCATCCTCGTTATATCAACAATGAAGTCGAATACCTTGAAAATATTAACACTGGCGAGAAAATCTATGTTACAGTATCTAGTTGTAAACACCCAGCATTTGAATATGTTAGTTCATCTAGTTACAGACTTCGTTGCGTTAATTGCCCAGTGCTCCAACCATCCGTAAACGAACTTTTCCAATAGCATTTAATATTCATGGTATATATCGCCCTTCCAACTGCACTCTGCTATAAAGCGGAGTGCAGTTATTTTTATAAACGCTCACAACACAAAAGACTATTATTCTTTCAGATATACACACCACATACTTGTTTTTCCATCTATGTCCATATTAGCCGCGATGCCGTCGCGTAACCGGCAGCAAAACAAAGCAGGAAAAAGAGCCCTCTGGATGGGATTCCAGGGGGCTCTCCTGCACTTTAAGGCGTTGTTTCTTTCTGGTACTGCGGCACATAGGTAAGCTCCTTCACGCGCTGGATGGCCACCCGCTTACCCTGTGGGTTCAGGTGCTGGAATGAATCCAGGACAGACTTCACATCGCCTGTGATATCGCTGTATTTTCTGCGCAGAGTATGGATGTTTTCCTCTATATTCTGTTCCCTTAAACACAACGCCGCCACATAACATCGAAAGACAGCAGGGTCAACTTCCGCTTTTGTGGTTTCGTCGACTTTCCCATTTACCTTCAAAAATATTTCAAGGGCTTCCCTGATTAGGGTGGCGGCAGTTGTAAGAGCCCTGGAATCGGGCATATCCAAAAGCCTAAACAGATACAGAATCTCGTTGCTGAACTTGATACTGTCCGAGCCCTTTGTCTTGCCCAGCAGTACGTCCACCGTAGTTTCAAAGTAATCCGCCAGCTGCATCAAAGTGGCCGCGTTCGGCGTCAGCCCCCGGGACTTCCATGACCCCATGGTGGATTGGCTGATGCCAAGCTCCTTGCGCACCTGCGCGGGGGTTTTATCTCGTTCTTTACACAGCTTTTCAAAGCAGTCGTAAAACATTGCGGTCCCTCCCTCCGGGAATGTTAAATTATTATGACTTTCCTTGCGTTCCTCGCGTATCTATGCTATACTATCGATGGAAACGACGAATAATCATTGGAAGTATCGACATTATAACATATCCCATTTGGGAACGCAAGCGGTACTGGTTATTTGACGCAAAATCATCCAATGAAAGGGGGAACAGCATGCTGTAGATTGATGTAAATGGGTTTCGGGGTGGCCCCAGGACTAAAGAATGACGGGTGAAATAAAAACATATGCGGTGGGAAGCACATGAGAAAGGAAATACTATGCCCTCCAAATGTTGTTTTTCAATAAACGAGGCTGCTGAATATTCCAGCGTTGGAAGACAGACTCTTAGAAATCTGATTAAGGAAAAAAAGATTCCCTGCCTCCTGGTAGGAACACGGCAGCTTATCCTGGTACAAGATTTAGAGAACTTCCTGTTTATCAACAGGGGGAAAGACTTGCTTGATATGGCTAATTTGGAGTCCGTTGAACTGCATGAGAACCGGATGCAGACGGAACTGCGTGAGAGCCGGATACAAGTCCATTCAGCAGTAGAAATCGGCTAAGGCCAATTATAATTACCAATTCGATAAGAATGGAGGCATAATCATGCCGTTAATTATTCTCGCCGTCTATATGGCGGCACACGTAAGCGAGCGCTATTTCCGCGTCAGCTTTCCTATGGAGGAATTTATGGACAAAATGAAAGCTCTGGCGTCCGACTACCTCAAGCAAGCACACCATACTCAAGACGGAATTACCTGGGATGACGCCCTGGAAAATATTCCGAAGACTCTATGGGAAAAATACGGCTTTTATAAAGCTGACGGCGAATACCTGCGCCAATCCACTATCACAAGTCTCTGCCAGGATTTGAGTAAGTCGCTGTCTGGCCTGGGACATTTCCACTTCCATCAGCTCCGGCACCCGTATGTCAAGCCCACGACAACAAATTTCCGAAGTTTTTTACAATTCTCTTTGGGAAAGCTCAAACCCAGCTATCTTCCAAACGATTTCAATCTCCTGCCCTGGATAGACGTACACCCTCTCGATCAGCGCATCCACCAGTTCGGAGCTTAACTGACCTGTGTCCATCACTTTCTGCGCCAATTCTCTATTGGCGTTTTTTGTCTTCACATCGGCCTGCCGCTGAGAAAGTTGGGTAGAGCGAGCGGTTTGTACTTCCTTCAATTGTGCGAGGTCGTTATCAATTGCCGCTTTCTTCATTTGGTAGTATTGTTCAGTCAACTTATGCAAAACCAGATGCTCAAAAAGAGTTCGCTTTTGCTCCTGTAACTCCCTGATTTGTTGGCTATTCCCAGCGTGTTCGGCAGCAAGAACGCTCACGCTGGTCTGTAACATTCCATTTACTTCTGTAACAGCGTAATCCATTGTCCCCCCGTCAGATGCAACAATTTTTATGCGATAATCTGAGTCAGCCGGATACACGATGGATTTTTCTTGACCACAAACCATAACTGCTATTTTTTCATCAGTATATGTACTGATCGCATCATCAGTAATCGCAAGAACTAGATCTCCGGCAGTGTTGTATAGAAACACATCAACAGGGCACTGAATCGATACATATTTACTCTTGTCCTGAATTAGATTATCATGGCATTTTGCTATTTGCCACGAATTTGAGCGTTTCAAGCCCTGCAAGCTCGCAAGCCTTTTTCCGTCTGTGACCGCTGATAAGCTCATAACCCCCGTCCTCTTTCATGCGGACGGTGGCGGGTGTCATAACGCCGCTCCGCTTGATGCTGTCAACAAGCTGCTCCATGTCCTCGTCCATTAAGACCTTGAACGGGTGGTCTGGGAACTCGTCAATCTCCGCAAGGGGAATGTCCCTTATCTTGCTGAGTGCCGCTTCTTCACGGCTCTGGTCTGTCTCAAACAGGTCATCGTATGCAGTCAGTTCGATTTTGCTTTCTCTGCTTCTCGCCAAGCTCTGCCACCTCCTTTCCGAACTGCTCATAAGCTGCGGCTACCTTGCCGCTTTTGTCATAGGCAAAAATGCTTTTCCCCTCTGCGGTGGCTTCCACGGCACGGATGGAATGGGGTATCTGGGTATCGAACACCTTGATTTTCTGCCCATAGGCACTCCTTACCGTGGCGGTGATTTCCTTGGAGATGTTCGTGCGGGGCATTACTATCGTCATAAGGATGCCGTCAATCCGTAAAGGGGGATTGATTTGCCGTCTGACTTTCGACACGGAGCGAAGCAAGCAGCTCAAGAGTTCGCTTTATCAGCGAACTCTTCGCCTTCTGGCAGAAAGATAGTGGGGCTGTGTGGGGATAACCACGCTGTCAGCCGCCGCCAGTGCATTGATGGTGAGCATACCAAGGCTCGGCATACAGTCCACGAGTACATAGTCATAATTCTTTCTGACCTCGCTTATGCAGGTTTTCAGCACACTTTCACGGCTTATGGCGTTAATCAGCCGTACCCCCAAGCCCGACAGCTCGATGTTGGACGGGAGCAGGTCAACGCCCTCGCCGTGTTGCAGGATGCCTTGGGCGACATCAACGGATTTATCGTCTATGATGTCCTGCATGATGGTGGAGAGAGTGACCTGTAAATCGTCTGGTCTGTGGTAGCCGAGGGACATGGTTAGGTTCGCCTGTGCATCGGCATCAATGAGCAGGACTTTCTTTCCCTGCTGTGCCAGAGTTACGCCCAGATTCACCGCCGTTGTGGTCTTGCCGACACCGCCTTTCTGGTTGGTTAAAGCGATTACTTTGCAATTTGACATAGGGTGCGTCCTCCTTTCGCATAGATTTAGCCGCTTTGTCAAGGCGGCTATGTAACTGTACCAGAGGACGCAGGACGCAAAAAAGCCGCTTACTCTTAAAATCCATAAGAATAAGCGGCTTCATGGTGATGTGCCTTAGACATATTCGATTTTCACTTTCTTTATCGGGGCATTGGCTACCTTGAAGATAAGCTCGTCAACGCAGTCCCCGTATCTGCCCTGCTGTATGAGCTGGTTTTTCAGCTCCACAAGGCTATGTAAAAGTAATGTCCGCTCCCTGCTGTCTACATATAAGTGGGTTTTCTTTTCCCTCATGCCGTCCACCGTCCTTTCTTGGCTTCATTGTATATAAAGGCAATCAGTCCTGCAAAGGTATAAATCCTATACGGCAGGAATAGCGCAATAGATGTCGATTTTTTGCTGAGAGCCTTGTCAGATAACGGTTGGTTGTTCAGCGTATGTAAAATGGTTGTTCTTTCCGTACCTTGTGGGCTTGTCCTTTGTTACAATGTCATCTACCCAGAAGCCCACAAATAAAGGCTGTTCGGGCATTTCGGGAGAGTGGAACATTTCCGATGCTTCAGTAGGTCGAGGTCACGAAAATGGCTCACTTCACTAATATCGAATCATTCCTCAATTATTGGGTCATTTTGCTTTTTATGATTTTCTGCAACCCAGCTAATAGCTATTTTTTGTACCATTTGAAGAAATTCAATGTGTTCATTATATTTGTTAGTTAAGCACCTACGCTTTTCGGTTAGCGTAATTACATTGCTTGCTCTCTTTTCAATGCCAGTTTCCCGCTCAGTACCAACAATAACTTGCCCTTCGTTAGATAAAAACAATTCTAAGGATTCAAATATACTTTGCAAATTATCTGCATCTTGCCCCTGCTGATTAGGCGTATCGACCACATAAAAATTGAATGGACTATAGGCTCTCCCCAGATTATATAGATACAATGCAGATTGATACATATAAACTAATCGTGGAGTTTCACTACCCGTACGATTTATTACCTGCACGAAATCTCTTAGTTTTATAAATGTTTTTGGCAGATTTATTGCATCTGCTAATGTGCGACAGTATCCCTCTATATCATCTCGTATTTCTTTTGAACGCTCTTTGGACTTCTTTTCGTTCAATTTTTCATCAATTATCGCAATTTTAGAAACATAAGAATCTATTTCGCCTTGAAGCACTTCCAACTGTCTTTTGCAGGATTCATATATCTCATATTGCCCTTTATTTTTATAAAAAGATGAATAGGATAACAACTCTTGGGTATTCTGAACTTTTTGCTCAATAGATTGAATTTCCAAGGAGACACTATTGCATTTCTCCTTAAGTTCTTGCAATTTCTTTGTAGCAACAGATATGCTGTTTTGTAGTTCTGTAATAAGATTTTCACAATGAGCATAGGGCTTGTTTGAAAAATCGAAAACGCCGTCTTTTTACCCAGAAGCAGCCATCTTCTGCGTCGAAAATCCTCGTAATACGCAAGTATTCCTTGCGGTTTTCTCCTTGAAGCTGACCGCTTCTGGTCAAAAATCCGTCATTTCCTCTATTTTCAAACAAGCCCTAGTCAGATGTTATATTTAATTGCTCATTTATTCCGTTTGAATAAATTGTACCACAAAATGGACAGACCAACTTATCTTCTTGGGTCATTGCATATTCAATATCTTTTTTTGTTTCTGCAAGATTATGTTCTACAATATACAATTTATGTTGACTGATATATATGTCGTTTTCTAAAATTGTCATATCTGCATTATAAGAAAATTGAACTTTTCTCAGTTCTTCCGCCTTAGCAAGTAAGGACTCAATATCTGTTGTAACTTCTTCAACCGATTCAATATCCTCTATTTGCGTTAGTGTAGATGTGATACGAGAAACAAAGGTCTGATTATAGTTCAGTTCTCTTTTCTTATCATCTCTTTCAAGCATATGTTCTGCTTTTTGTGCTTGCAGGGCATAATAGGTATCATCTAAATATCCACATACATATTTATTTGTGTTTGATTTCCAATCCTTGATATATGCGACATTGCTAAATGAATCAGCTATTTTACTCCACCCCTCATCTTGGTCAATATATTGAAATCTAAAAAGTAACGGCGGAGTTACATTGAATTGCGTACCATCTTTTGAAATGCAGGGCATTTTGATTTCTAAAATATCCATTAAACAATTACTGTATTCATGAAAGGCTTCTGTTCCAATAATACAGGAATAAATATTGCTGATATTTTCAAAAATCTGAAATTTCCTACCTTGTCTAACAACACAAAATTGTTTTTCTCCGTATTTTAAAGAATAGCAAATAAGCGGAAATGAGTTTCTTCCAATCACTTTCAATTCTTTTACACTCACATCCCAAAGTAGTAAATATACTTTTGATAATGGAAGACTTTCCTGTTTTATTTCCTCCCAAAATAATATTAAGCCCATCTTCAAAAGGAACCTCTAACGAGCGAGACTCACTTTGACTGATTACTATCAGCTTTTTTATCGTTAGTCTTTTCATTATTTTTTTCCTCCTGCTGCTTTCGTAAATTTCTTATTAAAATTTTGTACTTTTGCTCCTGCATAATTGTTTCAACTGAATTTTTGCTCATAATATAACACCTCAATTAGCGATTTATCAAGAGAATCTGATAGGAGATTATGCTTTTCTAACTCCTGAATACATAATCTTTTCAGTTCATCACTAAACCCATTTGCCTTAAATGATTCACAATATGTAGAAATTGTTTTTCGCAACATAATTACAATTTCTTGATATCTAACATCTCTTACATCAAGCCATCTCGCATCGTGGAGTGTTTTAGCTGCTTCTATACGGCGAATATCATTGTCTGGCAAGGCTTCGGCAATCAAGGAACAGTGGAAAGCATCGTAATTTCCACTGCTTTTTATATTCCCATCAATCTTCTTGCTTATTTTAGAAATATCTACACCTTTTTTCTCAACCAAACTTTTCATGCTAATTGGTGCTTTGATTTTTTCTTTGCTCTTTTTTCTTACATCATTTAGCAACTGCTGAAAAATAAGATTTGCCGTATTGGACGGAATATTTTTGTCAGCTAAATGATTAAAAAATTTTCCCATAGTTTGGGTGTCATAAGTCGTTAGTTGTAATTCGGATTTATGGATAAAAGTCCTCTGGATAAACTCATCAAAGATAGAATCAAAATCACTTGGCATATCGTTCGTGAATTCATTTTTAATTCTGTCTTTGATTTTCTCATATAATTTATTATTTTCTGTCTGTAGTTTTTTCTCGTCTTCAATATACGACTGCCATAACGAAACCTCTTTATCAAAATCATTATTTGATACGAAGTGGCAATGTGAGCATTCTGCACCAAATATCAGATAGTTATAGAAAATGAATCCTAAAAAAGACTTTTTGTATCCACCGTCTTTTTTCTTCTCTCGTTTGGACATTTCCGCAATAGTCCAGTCTGAAGAGTCATCTTTGGTTTTTATTTGAAAAAACTGATACTGCTGATTATTTGGAGAAAATTCTGCCATATCATCGTGAAACTCACAAAAAGCAATGCACTCTGCATCTTCTTGAAGTTTACCTATTATGTGACAGACAATCCAATGAACTTGGTATTCAAACCTATTATAGGAGTCGGAGCCTGCCTGCTCACGCTGTTCAATAGTAAGTACTTTACTCATAATTGAAGACTCCTTTCATTTTCGTTCCATTTTGTAAGGAAATTCCAATGTTTCTGCCACTCGTCCTCATTCACAATCGCTTCAAATACAGGCTCAAGGAAAGTCTGTATTTCCTCAATGACCACCGAAAACTCAAGCGAATTATCTTTTATGGTTTTCAAGAAATATTTCCACCGCTTCTGCATGTCCGCATCCTCGGCAAGTGAAAGAATACGCTTGAAACTGTCCTTATCGTAAGGCCTCCCTCGCCGTTCCAAGGTTCTGGATATTGCCGTCTGCAATTTTGCTCCATCAAAATCAAAAGTCCTCGCTAAATAGTAAATATCGTAAAAGTCCTTCATTCTGCCTGTCAGTTCAAACCGTTGCAGGATAGCGTCAAACTTTTCCGCAATAGTGCTTTCAAGAGAATAGGTCATAATAACAGGAGCTTCAAAATCGGGGAGCTGTGTATGGATAGTCCGCTGCTCGGCACGGGGGACAATCACATCGCCCATACCAATATCCACATTAAAGGGAACTCGGACATTTTTTATCTTTCCGATAATCTGTGTGCTGATACCGTGATATTTCCTTTGCGGAGAGATTTCCTCAAACCCTTTCGCAGTCATCTCAATATAATCATTACCCGTAGGTGTAGCAAGGATTTTTAGGATAAGGGCTTTTACCTCGTCCAATGAATTGGAAACGCTGCGAAGCAGGAAATCCACATCAATCGTTGCTCGGCTTTCAAAATTGGTGAGCGTATAGATAAGCAATCCGCCCTTGAGAATAAGTGTATCATCATATCCAGACTTTGAGAGCTTCCGCAAAAACTCCTCCTGCATAAAAAGCTGTAGGCACTGCTGATAGCTGATACCAGCCGCCTTTGCTTTATTCTTAAGCTTTGCCAAAACAGCTGCCGCTACATCAGCCATCACAACCACACTCCAATCAATTCTTTTACACACTTTTGCATACGCAATACTTTTGCATACTCCATAAGATTCGGTATATTTTTTTTCGGGTCTTTCACATACCCTTGTATTGCCTTATTAAAAATCTCCTTATCCATTTTGTTCATATTCCGCAGCACATCACAAATGGTACGGTCACGGTCATAGATACGGACATCCACAAAGTTAATGCTGCCTTTTGTTTCGCCAAGGGGGACTAAAACAGGCTCAACCCGATATGCCTTTACAAATGGATAATCAATGTTTGTACGGCTTCTGGAGACATTTTTATCAATCGTAATATTCCACTCAGCAGGGTTGCGGTCGCTGTACTGATAGTAAAAGAGGGCAGTTTCCATGCAAAGCACCGCATCGGGAAACAGGCGATTTATAATTTTAACTTCCTGTTCGCCATAGATTTCCGTCCAATGATAATAGCCCCGTTTGATTTTTTCGATGAAGCCCTCATTTAATAGCTGCTGAATATCCGCATAGTAAATTCTGTAGGAATCCAGCTCTGCTGTCGTCATTATATAATCGTGTTGAGAAAAAATCTTTCTAACAGCGTTTATCGACTTTTCATCAAGCATTGTCTCACCTCTACTAAATCACACGCAAATTTATCGACGATTGTGTACTTTACTATAGTATACCCGATTTTTCTCAAAAAGTCAACTTAGTAAAGCACACATGAGTAAAGCTAACGATGGTGTAGTTTCCTATAGAAAAATGAGCTTGTCCAACTTCTTTCAGACAAGCTCATTCTCTCACGCTTCATAGTTATAATAGACATCTGCATCCGCTACCGCATAGAGATTTATCCATCTCGGAGTGCCGCCAAGCTCGATAAAATAAGGCTTTCTGCCGCCTTTTCTGTATCTTTCCTCATCCCGCTTTCCAATTCTTTCATAGCTGACAAAGCTATGTACAAATAAGCCTAAAGCACTGGGCTTGTCCGCATAGGGCTTGATTTGGAACATTTCTGAGCACAATGTAGGTATATACTTTAGCATAAGCATTACTAAAGAGCATATATGATACGTCCAATCGTGAATACTAGCCTTAGTAGATGAATCTTTTTGGCCAAAAGACTGAAATTCATCTCTAGCGTGTTTTTTGTATTATATATCGTGATTATTTTGGTGACAAGTGCTAATTTTATAATTTTCCAATTTTTTCATAATTATTAAATATATGTATCTGACATTAAACGATAAGGTGCACTGCAGCATGTATGATGAAATACATATACCGCAGGATTTCTTTTTCCTTGATATGGTCGCACCATAATAGAAGCAATAAAGACTAAAACCCGATATTAAATATAAGCTTGAATTGATTTAGGGCTTGTTTGAAAATAGAGGAAATGACGAATTTTTGGCCAGAAGGGGACAATTTCAAGGAGAAGAACCGCTGTGGTTAGCTGCGCTAACTACGTCACTCTGGCGATTGACGAGGATTTTCGACGTAGAAAGTGGCCTCTTATGGCCAAAAAGACGACGTTTTCGATTTTTCAAACAAGCCCTAAATAAGGACTTGTTCATTCTGCAAAAGGGAAGGGCAGAACAGTTTTGTGCTGTTCTGCCTTTCCTTCTTTTATTTCGGAGCTAAAATTTATTTAAGGCAACACCGCACCATTCTAAGCACCGTCTTGCTTGTACATTTTCCGTGATAGAGCACAGCTTTCGCTGGTCAATGGTGAGATGGACGGCGCTCAATCTGTACACTCTGACGAAAAATCTGACTGCGCAATGCGGTACTTAGAATTGTGCGGTATTGCCAAAATATGCTCTAAGCGGTCCTCGCCTATCACCGAAAAATCAGTGAATTAACAAGCCGTTTAGAGCATATATCACCCGCCGTCATTTTGCGTTTCTTATATTGGCACACCGTAAAATATTGTGGGCTGCGTTTTTCCGGCGCGTCAAACACCAGATCAACGGCGTTTTTGAAGTTTTCATCATCCTCCCGCACCTCGGACGCATTAAGCATTTCCAGCAGGGGGGGCATGTTCTTTTCTTCCTCCGGCGCTTTGTACCAGATGTGGGCAATCAGCCTGGACCGTAGGGTCGTTCAATATCTTTGGGGGCGCTGGGCTTGGTTAGCACTCTTTCATTTGCGCTTCTCCTTGCGGATAATCTGCTGCTTTCCGTCTGTACGGGCGGTCATAATAAATACATCCTCCAGCTGGGCGCCCTGGTCCTTTAGCTGCTCCAGCAGCCAGGACGGGGTGTGGCCGCAGAGCTTCAGGGAGTTTTGGGAAATCTTCCCGTCGCTGATCACGACCACCTCCAGGGCTTCGGCAGGAGCCTTTACCCCGGCTTGCTTGGGGGTCAGTGGGCTGGCAGGAGACTTTTTTAGCACGCTTAGCTTGCCGTTGGTCTCTACAATGGCATAGGCCACGTCCTCCAGGGCGAAGTTTCCGGCCAGGCGCAGCTCTTCAAATAGGTCCTCAGTGCTCATGCGCAGGCGGCGCATTTGGTCTTGCAGCACTCGCCCGTTTTTGATGACTACCATGGGGCTGCCGCACACTACTTGCCGGAACTTTCCGCTTTTCAGCATGAGAATGGCCACCACGATCTCACAGACCACCAGTACCAGCATGGGCACCAGGCCGTTCCACAGGGGTTCGTCGTGTTGCTGGATGGGCATGACCGCCAGCTCGGAGATCAGTAGGGTAACGACCAGCTCGGAAGTTTGCAGCTGGCTGATCTGCCGTTTACCCATCAGGCGGACACTAATGAGAATGGCGGCGTACATAATGATGGTCCGCAAAAGAGATGTTACCATAGGGCCCCCTTATTTCCATTTTGATGTTGTCTATAGTATCTCGCAAAGGGAGGGATTTTATCCGCATATTTTCCCGGCTTGTGGCAAATATAGAGGATGTATCTCATGGTTTGGGGGGATTCTGTGGAGAAAATATCGGTTAAACTTGAGGAGAACAAGCAGTATTTGCAAGAGCGGTTTAAAAACGCCATGGACTTTATGATGCGGGAGCTACAGGTTTCCGGCACACCGGCGGCGCTGTTTGGGCTGGACGGGCTGGTGAGCAAGCAGATTATCACCCTAAGCGTTTTGAATCCCCTGATGAAGGCCGAAAATCTTTCGGGCCAGGGCGACGCGCTGCTATCCGCTATTGAGAGCGGGGTGCTGGGCTCTATGGAGCAAAAGCGGGAGAGCCGGATGGAGCAGATCCTTTTCCTGCTTATGAGCGGCTTCGCGGTGCTGTGTTTGGAGGGCTGTGGAGAGGCTCTGGTGTTTGGGGTGCAGGGCTTCGAGAGCCGGGGCCCCGACGAGCCCCAGAATGAGGTGATGCAGCGAGGGGCCAAAGACGGATTTACCGAGAGCTACCAGAACAATATCTCTCTGATCCGCAGGCGGATGAAAACCACCTCTCTAAAATTTGAACAGGCCCAGGTGGGGGAAAAGAGCCATACCCCTTTGGCCATCTGCTATCTAGAGGGAGTGGCCAGCCCAGAGATTTTGGCGGAGGTGCGCCGCCGCTTAAAGACCTTTGACCTGGACACCGCCCTGGGGGCTGGATATTTGGTGAGCTTTTTAAACCAGGGCGGGGTGTTCAGCGGGGTGGGCATGACCGAGCGCCCTGACGTGGTCTGCGGCAAGATTGAAGAGGGCCGGGTGGCTATTCTAATGGAAGGTACGCCCAGCGTAATCCTGGTGCCGTTCCTGTTTGTGGAGAACTTCCAGACCCTGGACGATTACTTGTCCCGGCCCTTTTATGGCACATTCATCCGCTGGTTGAAATATGCCTCTTTCTTTTTGGGGGCCTTTCTGCCAGGGCTGTACGTGGCTATTGCCACCCACCACCCGGAAATGCTGCCCGAGGCGCTGCTGCTGAAAATTGCCGAGAGCGAAGCAAAGACCCCCTTTCCGGTGATGGCGGAGACCTTGCTGTTGTACTTTCTCTACGAGGTGCTGAGAGAGGCGGGCCTGCGGGCGCCCCGGTCCCTTTCGGCCACGGTAAGCATTGTGGGGGGCCTAGTCTTGGGAGATACGGCGGTGTCCGCGGGGCTGGTCAGCGCCTCGTCTCTGTTGGTGGTAGCCCTTACGGCCATTGCGGGCTATGCGGTGCCCAGGCTGTACGAGCCCCTGGCCCTGCTGCGGCTGGGATTTCTGCTAGCGGGGGGATTTTTGGGGGTATGGGGTGTAATGTTGGGCCTGGTGCTTTTGGTCATGGACTTGTGCGGTACCCAAAGCTTTGGGGTTCCACTGCTGGCCCCGGCCGCGCCTTATAACAGCCGGCTAGCTTTTCGAGATGTGTTTGTTCGGGCTGGCTGGAAGCGGCTGGCCAAAGGAAAGGCCCGGGTACAGGATATGCCTGGCAGCCGGGAAACGGGAGAATAGAAAGGAGAGCGCCATGAAGCGGACAAATATCAGTGCGGGGCAGTTTTTTATAGCCATGTTCGTGTCAGGGTCAGTGGTCACCCTGGCCCTGAACAGCCGCTACACAGGTGGGGAAAACCTGCTGGAAAGCCTGGTTTCCTGTGTGGCGGCCATGGCCCTGGGGGTGCTTATTGCCCTGCCCATTGGCTTGGCTCTTGGAGAGAGCAGAGAGGGCGGTGTGCCGGAGCTGGCCATGAAGCGTCTGGGACCAGTAGGCTGGGTGGTGCCCCTTTGCTATGTGGGATACTTTGTACTGGCGGGAAGCTCTACCCTGGCCCTATTCCTGATTTTTTTGATGGATACGGTTAATCCGGGATTTTCCGCCTGGCTGGTGGGGGTAGCCCTGGTGGGGGTGGCCCTGTTTGGAGCCCTGCGGGGGCTGGAAACTGTGGGCAGAAGCGCGACCTGCGTGTTTGCGGCGGTGGTGCTGGGCTGCGGGCTGGTGTTTGGCCTGGTGGCCTGGCGCTTTGACCCAGAGAACCTGGAACCCCTTTTCTACCAGGGGCTGGGTCAAACGGTGCACAGCGTGGGGTTGTTTTTGGCCCGGGCCTCTATTTTTGCGGATATGGCCGTACTGCTGCCCCAGGTGCGGGGGAAAAGGGCCCGGGGCTTTGCCGGCTGGATGGCCGGCACGGTGCTGTTTGTGGGGATTACCATTTTGCTAACCGCGGGATGCCTGGGGCGTTACGCCTATACTCAAAACTTTCCGGTGTACGTGCTGGCCTCTCTCACCCAAGTGCGCTCTCTACAGCGGCTGGATGCGGTATTCACCGGGGTATGGATGATGGGCCTGGTGGTAAAGCTGGCTTGGGACCTATATGCCTGCCGGGTGTGCTTTTGGGCTCTTTGGAGAGGAAACAAGGCCCGAAGCCGGTGGGCCCTGTGGGCCACAGCAGGGGCCGTACTGGCGCTGGCTATGTTGGGGGCGGGCCTGCGGCCTGTACAGCGGGTGCTGATGAATACCTGGCTGCTGGCCCTGTGCACAGGGGCGGTGGGGGCCGTTCCGCCCCTGCTGGTGTGGCTAGCGGGATGTTTCCAGAGGAAGAAAGGGGGCGGGTAGATGAAACAAGAAAAACGGCGTCTGAAAAAAATTATTTCTGTTCTGTTGATAGGGACCCTGCCCCTGCTGTTTTCTGGCTGCGGGTACCCGGAGCTCTACGAGCGAGTGATTATCCATGGCATTGGCGTGGACTGGACCGGCCGGGAGTACCAGGTAACAGTACGTTCATCGGTCTCGGCAGAGGATGAGGGGGAAGAGTTGTTTACCTGCCGGGGCTCCACAGTGTTGGAGGCTCTTTCGTCCCTGTCTTTGGAGACTGGCCGAGAGCCCTTTTATTCCCACAATTATTTGGTGGTGTTCGGGATGGATTGCGCCCGCCGGGGCCTGGACGACTGCCTGGACTTTTTTGTACGTTATTACAACACCCGGCCCGCGGTGAAAATGTTTTTAGCGGCGGGTACAGCAGAGGAGGTACTCTCCGTACAGCAAGAGGGCAAGCTGCTAAGAATGTCTGAAATCGAAGCTCTGGGCAGCGGCGGACAGTATAATGGCATGACCGTGGACGTGGAAATTTTGGACTTTGTCAATGGTGTAAAGGGCCAGGGCATGTCGCCGGTACTGCCTGTACTGGAGGCCACAGACAACGGAGCCCGGGTGGCGGGCACCGCCTACTTTGAGGGGTACAAAATAAAGGGTCTGCTCACGCCAGAGCAGACCCGGGGATTTTTGGCGGCCACTGGCCGGTTGGATAAGGGCGAGCTGGCCCTGGAGGGCCCGGCCCGGGCCACCCTGAGCCTGCGCAGCGTGAAAAGCGAGATCAAAGAGACCGCCGCCCACCCGCCGGCTTTTTCCATTATAATAGAGGCGGATGCGGACGTCAGCGCGGCAGTGGAGGCCCAAGGGAGTGAGGGGGAATTTTACGCTAATCTGGAAAAAGAGGTCGCCCAGAAGCTGGAAGAGGAGATCCGCGGAGCCCTGGACCAAGCCCTGCTGCGGGACGGATGCGATATTTTCGGCCTGGGAAGACAGATGTACCGGGAACAGCCGGAACAATGGCGGGATATTCGCCAGTGGCCGGACCCAGAACTGACCTGTGAGGTTCGGGTAGAATTCAAAGTGCGGCGGATGGAGCAGGAAAATCTGAATGGAGTGGCGTAAAAAGCCATCCTGGGCGCCGTGGGAGCCTTACTCCGTGCGGAGAGCTTAGCATACAGAGAGGGCTTTGGTACAGCTGGGGCCCAGGAGTGCTTTTTCTTATGAAAGATAACAGGGGCTTGCGTATTCCTGTTAACTATACCTCGATATAGATGTTGTAGTGCAGCAGCCAGTAGTTGATCTGAATCAGGTACGCCAGCATTTGGGGGCCAGCCATCAGCTGGCCAAACCAGGGCTTGCCGTAGTCGAAGCTCTGGCCTAAAAGGCCCTGTACCGCCTCCTTGGACAGAATCTTATGGATGGGCTGTAGGCTGTCCCGTAAAATATAGGTAAGCCGTTGTTTTAGGATAGCTTCATAGCCAGGATTGTGGGTTTTGGGGTAGGGGCTCTTTTTCCGCTGGAGGACCTCCCTTGGCAGCAGACCCTGGGCGGCGTCCCGCAGCAGGCCTTTTGGTACTCCGCCCGGGCACTTAAACTCCCAGGGCACGTTATATACGTACTGGGCAATGCGGTGGTCGCAATAGGGCACCCGTACTTCCAGGCCGCTCCACATGCTGCACCGGTCTTTGCGGTCCAGCAGGGTGGCCATGAACCACCGCATGTTCAGGTAGCTGATCTCCCGCATCCGCCGCTGCTCCGGGGGTTCTCCCGGCAGGGTGGGCACAGCCCGCAACGTCTCGTCCAAACGCTTGCCCACGTATTCCTCCATGCCCAGCTGTTCTTGCAGCTCTGGGTCCAAAAGGGACTGGCGCACGTCCAGGTTGTTGCTCCAGGGAAAGTGGGTACCGTCGAACATTTCCCGCCGGTGGAACCAGGGGTAGCCGCCGAAGATCTCGTCGGCACACTCGCCGCACAGGGCCACCACATGGTTCTGCTTTACCTGGCGGCAGAAGTGCAGAAGGGAGCCGTCAATGTCCGCCATGCCCGGAAGGTCCTTGGCAATGACCCCCTCGAAGAGGGAATCGGCCAGCTGGTCGTTGCTGCACAGCAGGGTGGTGTGGTGGGTGTCCAGCAGCCCGCTGACCTTTTCGGCCCAAGCCTGGTCCCGGTCTGGCTGAAAGGAGCTGGGGGTGAAGAATTCTTCGTTACCCTCAAACTCAAAGGAATAGGTAGAAAGCCCCTGGCCCCGCTCTTTTAGAAGTTTTGCGGCAATGGCTGTTACCACGCTGGAGTCCAGCCCCCCAGAGAGAAAGGTGCACAGGGGCACGTCGGCGGCCAGCTGCCGGTCCACGGTGTCCATCAGCAGATCCCGCAGGGCGTTCACAGTCTCTTGGTATGTCTCGGTGTGGGGGGCGGCGGTCAGATCAAAGTATTTTTGCTGCGTAAACCCCTCCCGGCCGAACACAGCCCAGTGGCCGGGCTTCAGCTCGTGGATATCCTTAAACACCCCGCAGCCCGGGGTGCGGGCGGGTCCCAAGCCAAAGACCTCGCACAGGCCCTGGCGGTCCAGCACGGGGTTGACCCCGGGAAATTCGAACAGGCCCTTGATCTCCGAGCTGAAAGCCAGCCGGTCCCCCTGGAAAGTATAGAACAGGGGCTTTACCCCAAAGCGGTCCCGGCACAGGAAGGTACGCTGCCGGCGGGTGTCGTCCACGGCAAAAGCGAAAATACCGTTCAGCTTTTCTGGACAATCCTCGCCATAGATGATGTAGGCGTTGAGTACTACTTCGGTATCACAGTGGGTGTAAAAGGTACAGCCCTTTGCCTCCAGGTCGGCTCGAAGCTCGGCGGCGTTGTACAGCTCGCCGTTATAGGCAATGGTATACTCCTGGCCCTCCCGCTGGGCGGTCATGGGCTGGGCCCCGTTTTGAGGATCGATTACAGCCAAGCGCATGTGGGCCAGGGCGCAGTGGCCGCTAACATGGGCCCCCTGGCTGTCGGGCCCCCGGTGGCTTAGACGACGGGCCATGCGCCGGGCTAGAGCCATCCACAGGTATTTTTCGTCTAATAGATTATCATCGTAGTCGCTGAAACCAGCAAATCCACACATAAAACCAGACCCTTTCTAAACGAAGTATTCATTTGCGCTTTTCTATTATATGTGGAAAGGGCCAAGGGTTTCCTCACTATGGAGAGGGTGTGAACTTTTTAAAAATAATAACGATTCTCACTTTACAAATTTTGGAAACTGTGGTATAATGGGTTCTCATAAACCTAGGGAGAAGCCCTGAAGGGCGAAGCAACTTTCTTTTGTTATGCAAGGCGCTGGTTTTCCCTAAGCGGATATGATTTATAGTATCATTCATAGTTATAGCCCGGTGGCTGTCTCGGTTCAGCGGGCAAGGGTGTGAAGAGACTTTTGTTTGGGCTTATCAGGCCTTTGGCGGGGGCATTTGCTTGCTTTGGGTCCTATATAAGCTGCTTATCTTGAATTCGTTTAAACTGTGACGCCCCTATTTTGTAAGATAGAGGCCAGCCGCCCTCCAGGGGCGTGGACAAACAAGGGGGAAGGCTGTTGGAAAAGCGGGAGAATTTCAGCCGGAAGCGGGCCGCCATTTTGCGGGCCCTGCAAGAGGCACGGAACCACCCCAGTGCGGAGTGGATCTACCGCCAGCTAAAGCCCCGGTACCCGGACCTTAGCCTGGGCACTGTGTACCGCAATCTGGGTCGCTTCTGCGAAAGCGGCCAGGTGGTAAGTCTGGGGGTGGTGGGGGGACATGAGCGCTTTGACGGCGACATTTCACCACACGCCCACTTGGTTTGCGCTGGGTGTGGGGCGGTGGTGGATATTCCCCGGGAAATGCCAGGGGAAGAGGAGCTGGCGGCGGTTTCCAACGAGACGGGCTGCCGGGTTAGCGGAGCCAGCGTTACCTTTACCGGGCTGTGCCCCCAGTGTGTGGAAAGGGAGAAACAGGATGGAACTAAGGAAGATCACCTTTGACAATGTGGACGCGGTTGTCTCTATGTCTGTTCGGGAGAACCAGCGGGGCTTTGTGGCCCCTAATGGGGCTAGTCTGGCCGAGGCCTATGTGGCGGTGTCTAATGACTATTGTGCCCAGGCCTTTGCTCTGTGTGAGGGGGACCAGCCCGTGGGCTTTGTAATGTTTGGCTATGGGAGCCTGGGCGATTTGGATGACCCGCCGGTGGCCAAGGGCAGCTACTGCCTGTGGCGGTTCATGGTGGACCAAAAGCACCAGGGCAAAGGCCTGGGAAAGGCAGCCCTGGAGGCCAGCCTGGACTATCTCCGTACAAGACCTCTGGGCCCGGCGGAGACGGTTTGGCTTAGCTATGAGCCGGAAAACGTGGCGGCGCGGGCTTTGTACCACAAATTTGGCTTTCAAGAAAACGGCCAGATGTGTGGGGAAGAAGTGGTGGCTGTGCGAAAGCTGTAAAGCCAATTGCCCCACAAAGAATTATTTGCGGCAATGGGCCCCGCGCCTGCCAAAGGCCGGAAGCAGGACCCTTTGTATAGATAGTAAACGCCAAGCGCATTAACTATCAATCAAAATTTAGGAGGAATGATTACTATGAAGAAGTTTGTTTGTCCCGTTTGCGGCTATGTGCACGAGGGCGATACGCCCCCCGAAAAGTGCCCCCAGTGCGGCGTTTCCGGCGAGAAGTTCAAGGTGCAGGGCGCTGACATGACCTGGGCCGCCGAGCACGTGGTAGGCGTGGCCAAGGGCGTGGACGAGAAAATTCTGGAAGGCCTGCGGGCGAACTTCCAGGGCGAGTGCACAGAGGTGGGCATGTACCTGGCAATGGCCCGGGTAGCCCATCGCGAGGGCTATCCCGAGATTGGCCTATACTGGGAAAAGGCTGCCTATGAAGAGGCCGAGCATGCGGCCAAGTTTGCCGAGCTGCTGGGCGAGGTGGTCACCGACAGCACCAAGAAGAACCTGGAAATGCGTGTTGAGGCCGAAAACGGCGCTACTGCCGGCAAGATGGACATTGCCAAGATGGCCAAGGAGCAGGGCTTGGACGCTATCCATGACACAGTGCATGAGATGGCCCGGGACGAGGCCCGCCACGGAAAAGCCTTTAAGGGCCTGCTGGAGCGCTACTTTAAGTAACGCGGGGCCAGTATGGACATCAAGAAAAAGATAGAAGAGCTGGCCGGGCGGCTGAAGGAAGATAAAGACCTTCAGGCCAGATTTTTCAAGGAGCCAATTGCCACCCTGGAGGAGCTTTTGGGCGTGGACCTGCCAGAGGAACAGCTGAAACAGCTGGCCGAGGGCGTAAAGGCGAAGATGGGTCTGGACAAGGCTGGAGACCTGGCCGGGGACCTGCTGGGCGGGCTCTTCGGAAAAAACAAGTGAGGTAACGGATTATGGACAAGTATGTATGCCCCTGTGGTTATGAGTATGACCCGGCTGTGGGTGACCCGGATAACGGCATAGCCCCCGGCACCCCCTGGGAGGACGTGCCCGAGGACTGGGTGTGCCCCACCTGTGGGCTGGGCAAGGACGCGTTTGAAAAAGCGTAAAAACAGCATAAAAAAGGGCCGGGAGAGTTCCCGGTCCTTTTATTTTGGCAGTTTCTTGATTTACTTGTAGCTGGTGAAGCCCAGGTCGGCTAGACCAATCTCATAGAAATAGTTTAGAACGGAGTCCCAATAAGCCATAAAGTCCTGAAGAATAGCGTTATAGATTTCTGTAGCTTCAGCATCTACAGCGGACTCATTATCAGCGTATTTCAACTCCAGTTTCGTGTCTTTGGCATATTCGGACATGACCATCTTGACAGGCACAACCGTCGTGCTCTTTGTGCCGTTTTCATACTCCCAAATGACAGGAGGAGCGGTTTTTAGATTACCAGAAGTGTGGAAAGACATGATAGAAGAATAGGTGTATTTCTCATCGTCTTCCTCGTGATTTTGGATAATGCTAAAATAGACTTCGTGTTCCGCAGGTACATAACCTATTTCAACAGTGATATTCGGCAACTGCGCAGTTTCATAGTAGTTGCCGTCATCATCCTTAGTACCATTCTTTTCAAGCTCGGTGGCAATACCTTGGATGTGGTTTATGACAGGAGTAGAGGGCTCCGGTGTGGGCTCGGGCGTCTCGGTGGGCTCGGGAGTCTCACTGGGCTTTTCAGAGGGATCCGGCGTTACGGTGGGGTCAGGAGTCTCATTGGGCTTTTCAGAGGGATCCGGCGTTACGGTGGGGTCAGGAGTCTCGGTGGGCTTTTCAGAGGGATCCGGCGTTACGGTGGGGTCAGGAGTCTCACTGGGCTTTTCAGAGGGATCCGGCGTTGCGGTGGGGTCAGGAGTCTCGGTGGGTTCGGGCTCACGCAGAATAATGCCTGCCACGTGGGCCAGGGTCTGCTCGCTGTCCTTTACGGGGGTCTCCAGTGCGGCTACGGAGATGACGGCCATGTAGCCCCGGGTAAAGGTGCTGGCGGTTTCGTTGATGCCCTGGCTAATGCCCAGCTCGTCGGTCTTTTTCCAGGCGGTGCGCCAGTTAAAGTCCTCGCCGTCCTTGTAGCCCATGGCCCGCAGCACCATAGTGCAGAACTGGGCGGGGGTGACCAGGGACTTGGCGTCAAAGCGAGTGGTGGAAACGCCCTTGACCAGCTT
The DNA here is from genome assembly GCF_034334985.1 of Acutalibacter intestini. Lineage (NCBI taxonomy): Bacteria > Bacillati > Bacillota > Clostridia > Eubacteriales > Acutalibacteraceae > Acutalibacter > Acutalibacter intestini. Next base: position 49,795 of record NZ_JAWXXL010000016.1, read on the forward strand.
CTGGCTATAGGCGTAGGCCACGGCCTTTTTGCCGTAGTTGGGAATCTCGTCGGTGAAGGGGGCCGTGCCAGTGAAAGCGTTGGCCTCGTTCACTTTACCCAGCAGGCGCACCAGCATCACGGTGGCGTCTACGCGGCTTAAGGGCGCTTCCAGATTAAAGATGGGATTGCCATCCTCGTCATAGCCGGTGCCGTTCATCAGGTTGTTAAAGGCCAGCAGCTCGGCGGCCTTTTGCTGCTCGGCCAGGGTGGGCGGTGAACCGGGCGCGGGCGCGCCGTCGTCGGGGGCATCCTCGGCAAAAGCCACAGGACATACGGACAGGACCATAATGGCTGCAAGAAGCAGGGCAAGCAGTTTTTTCATGATGTTTCATCATCCTCTCAATTATATTTTTGTTTGGGGAGCGAGACAAGCCTGCTCGTCAAAACTGCCACTGTATATTGTAGTATCTTTGGAAGAATTTGTCAATATTTCCTTTATAATTGGTTGGCGCGATATGATTTCTATGACCATATTGGGGTATAAAAAAATCTCCCCAAGATCCGCCGGGGGAGATTCAAGGCAATACCGCAACAAAGACTTTGCATGGGATTTGCCTGCACTTTTTCCATCATATCGCATAGCTTTCGCTTGCCAAAGAGTTGGCTTCGCCAACTCTTGTATACCTTTGACGAAAAAAATTGGCTGCGCAACTTACGCGCAATCTTTGTGCGGCATTGCCTTAACAGCGCGGGTCATTTCGCCGTGTTGGTCTTTTTTGCGATCACGCACACTGCCGCGTCCAGCAGCTCCTGATAGGTTTTGGGCTGGGGCCCTTCTACACCCGCGGGCAGGATGTGCTCGAAGATGCACAGGTTGCCCAAAGCTTTCATCTGCCGGTACTCCTCTTCGGTGCGGATGGTCCAGCTGACCTCCTGCATCCGGAATACCCCCCGCACAGCCCGTATGGCGGGGATGTCCCGGTTGTGCAGGTCGTAGGCCTCAAAGTTGGGGCGGGTGTACCAGTTGGTCATTAGGTTGCGGCCGAAAAAGGCCTGGGCGGCGGTCATGCCGTCATCCCCCTTGCGGAAGCGGCCCATCAGCTGTCCCCGGACCACATCTGGACGGTTTACCCGGAACCACCGCACAATGCGGGGGTCGAAAGACTCGATACAGTACAGGCCCTGGTAGCCCTCCAGCTCTTTCATGACCAAAGAGCAGAGCCGGGCGGGATCGTTGTAGCCCTTTAGCTCGATAATCAACGGCGTTTGGCCTGAAAGCCCCGCCAGTACCTCCCGAAACAGAGGGATGGGTTCCTGGGTGCCGAAGAGCCGGTACTGCTTCAGCTGGTCCCAGGTAAGGTCCGCGATGGCTACAGGAACGCCACAGCTGCGCTTTAGGGTGGGGTCGTGGTGTACCACAACTTGGTTGTCCTGGGTGAGTTGCAGGTCGAACTCCATGCCAAAGCCGGCCAGCTCGGCCAGCAAAAAGCCCTTCATAGAGTTTTCGGGCACACTGTTCTCAATGTTGTGCAGGCCTCGATGGGCGTAGTCGAACCGGTGGAAGGGGGCAAAGCTGGGCCTGCCCCACAGCTGGGGGGCGATAAGCCACAGCCAAAGAACCAGCAGCGCCGCAAGAACCAGAAGCAAAATGAACATGATACCACCCAATCCACAGTATAATTGATAGAACCTATCATACCGCAAGGGACGGGATTTTGCAAGAGCGGGGGCGAAATTTTTGAAAAAAGTTTTCATAAAGAGAAAGGCCCGCCACGGGGGCGGGGCTTTCTCCAGTGAGCTTATGTGACAATTGTGTGTCTAGTTTTTACAGTGGTATTGCATGACCGTGAGTTTGTACTAAGGCGACAGCCAACGGGCGTATTGTAGGAGCGGACTGGAATAGATGCTTGAATAGGAACGTCTCTATCTGTATAGTTTCTACCATGGGCAATATCTTGTCCATTCAGCCCGTCTGTATATCCTACATTATAGCTTGTGGTTCCAGAAGGTAATTCGGGAACCCAGCACAGAATGATGGACCGAAGGTTTCGGGGAGCGGTCACTGTAGTAAAAGGCACTGCGTTATGGTTGGGATTATTGGGATGAATTGGTACATTGTAATAGGTGCGTTCTATCGGAGCGTTAAGAGGTTGTATATCATTATCGGCCGTTAAAGTCTCTTCCTCAACATTGGATTCATCTGGTATCGAATCAATGATGAGGGACTCGTCCACAGGAATTTCCCAGCCAGGAAACAAGTCGCTGAACTTCGGTGGAATTTCAATCACATTTGCGGCAATATCCACGCGCATGGCAATAAAATCATCGTTACGCCAATCGTAGCTGTAGATGATTTTTTTTCGTGCCGCCAATATTTTGGCCTTTAGTTCTTCGTCAGCCTGTTCGATATCCATGTAGGCGAGCTTCCGGGTTTCTTCTGACACATTATCAGATTGTGCGCAAACAGTCACATCGGGAGAGTGGTCCTCAAACCCAGCATCCAGATAAGTTTGGCGCATCCACTCTACCTGTTCGTCAAGAGACAGGTTTTGAGGAGCTCTGCTAAGAACAGCCGCCATTTCCATGCAGTTTGGATCATCGAGGTCGATTTCCATTGTGGTCGTTTCCTCGACTGTAACCTGCGGTTCCGTGCTATTCTGGAGACCATCATTTGAGGCCGCCGAAGCCGAAATAGCCAGCGCAGCCGCCAGGAAAGCGGTACACAGGGCAAAAAGTGCTTTCTTCATAAAGATCCTCCTTTCCAGAGTATAGGTTGATAACGGACAAGAAAAAACTTCACCTCCTACTGTGATTTTTAATGACTAAACATATTATAGTACATATAACCTGAGTTTGATTCCCCAAAAGAATTAAGTGAATAATTTTGGGGAAAAGTGGAATTTTTTTACCCCTCATCTCTTTTCTTTCGGGGATAGGGCGCAGACTGGTCCGTCAGCCCCAGCAGATAGTCCACGCTGGTGCGGTAGTAGGCGCTCAGCTGGATGAGCACCTCGGTGGGGATGTCCCGCTTGCCCAGCTCATAGTTAGAGTAGCAGGCCTGGGTGCAGTTTAGATAGGTGGCCAGGTCAATCTGCTGTAGGTCCCGGTCCTCTCTCAAATCACGAATCCTTCTGTACATGGGTGTTTCTCCTTTTGCTCCTCTAGGCTCTTTTTTCAATCTATTTTTCCTCAAAATTCAGTATACGTAAAACGTTTTGTTATATTGACTCATTCAACAAATTGTTGTAAAATGAGATGAAAATAGATTTTTTGTATAAGGAGAACCCCTATGGAATTCGGCCCTGCTTTGTCAACGGTCCTAATAATTTTAGCTTTTTTCATTATAATAGCCCTGGCGGCTGGCATCAAAAGGGGCTACGCGAAACGAGCGGCCAGCCGGCGGGAGCGCCCGGAAAGGGCGGCTTTGGAGCGCTACCTGCAAGATGAAGGCCTGTGCGCCCTTAGCTACGCCATCCATTTACTAAACCTGCGGGGGCTTTCCCACCGGGAACGCACCGGGGCCATTGCCGAGGTCATCCGGACCGGGGCGGACGTGCTGTTTATTGGAGAGGACGGCATCCGGTTCGGGCGGCCTATTACCCGCGCAGTCTTAGTAAAAGATGGGTTTGTGTGTTCAAACTGCTGTGCGGCCCTGTTTTTTGACCGTCCGCTGGGAGATTTGCCCCCCTACCGGCTACAAGTAATGCCAGGAGAACAGGCGGGTACATATGGACTGGCCATGGGCAGGGGAAAGCCACTGCTCCGGCTGGCGGCCATTGGATGCAGAAAAAGTCTGATTGGCGACCGGGCGGTGGAGCGGCAGTATGTCTATGGGGAAGATGGGGACGTGGTTCTGCTGAACGTGGACGGCTGCTCGGAAGAGCAGGCCAAAGGGCTGGCGGCATTCTTTAATGAAAGATAGAGGTAAATGAAGAGAAAGGAAATTCCCGCTTTGACAAGGGAGGCTAGGAGTGGTATAATTAACCCAAAAGCATCTTTTGTAAAGGGGGAGGCCACCATGAGTATTGCCGATTTGCACACCCACAGTACCGCCTCAGACGGACAATACGCGCCCGCCCGGCTGGTAGAGCTGGCCAAGGAGCGGGGCATTCAGGTGCTTGCCTTAACAGACCACGACAGCGTTGATGGCGTGGAAGAAGCTGGCCAGGCCGGGGAACGATTGGGGGTCACTGTGGTACGAGGTATAGAGCTAGGAGCACTGGAGTATCGAAACCTGCATATTCTTGGGTACAATTTTGCGCCAGAGGCCCCGGCTCTTGCCAGTCTGTGCCAAAAGCTGCGGACCGGCCGGGAAGAGCGCGTGGCACGCTTACTGGACTTTTTGGAGGAGAAAGGTGTTCCTGTTGCGGAAGAGGAAGTGCGGCGTATAGCCGGCGGTGGGGCGATCGGCCGGCCGCATTTTGCCCGGGTGATGGTGGAAAAGGGCTATGTGCAGAGCAACCGGGAGGCCTTTGACCGTTATCTGGATACTGAGGAGTACCAGCGGATCGCCCCCTGGAAAGCCACGGCCCGCCAGTGCCTAGAGGCCATTAAAGCCGCGGGGGGAAAGGCATCGCTGGCCCACCCCTACCAGCTGGGTCTGGGGGACGGTCCCTTGCGGGAGCTGGTGGCCCAGCTAAAGGGCTGGGGCCTGGAGGGAATAGAGTGTTACTACCCAGTGCACACCCCCCGGCAGCAGGCCTTCTATTTAGAGCTGGCCAGGCGTTATGGCCTGCACCCCACGGGCGGCAGCGACTTCCACGGGGAGAAGGTAAAGCCGGACATTCAGCTGGCTGCTCTGGATTTAAACACGGATTGGATTTTTGTATAAGCTGCCTATGTGTAGTAGAATAGAAGTATATGCCGCCCAGGTTTTTGACCTGACCGGCACTTTTTTTGTGGTGGACCCGGCAAAGGTTAAAAATATGACTAAACAGAATGCACATAAAGAGTGTTGTGTGATATTACCAGATTCTTAGAGTGAAATACAGCCTGGTTTTTTCGGCTAATTGCGCTAAATCGATAACAAGAAATTTAAAAATAATATTCAAAAAAGTTACAATTCTGTAATGACTAGCAATATTTTGTAAAAACCTCTTTACAAATAGGCCAATCGTTGATATAATGTGTACAAATCTTATCTGCCACCGAGAGGGCGCCCTCTCGGCAATCCCGGTAAAACCGGGATTATAGGCAGACTGTGGACCGTTTCCAGGGGGGCGCTCCTGAAAAGGCACAGTCAAAATCAATAAGAGGAGGGCTCTATATGGCAACCGCCACCGCCAAGCCGCAAAACGAGAAAAGCAACGGCTACTGGTCCAGACTGTTTCGTGACATGCTTCGGGACAGATGGCTATACCTGCTTCTGCTGCCTGGCTTGATCTTCTTTATCATCTTTAAGTACATACCCATGTACGACCTGCGCATCGCGTTTATGGAGTATAACGCGTTCGACCCATCCTCCAGCCCTTGGGTGGGGATGAAGCAGTTTACCGACCTGTTCACCAAGCCCCAGTTCCCCAAAGTTTTGGGAAATACCCTGTACATTGCCATCTTGAAAATGGTTATCGGTTTCCCGATTCCCATTATCTTGGCTCTTATGATGAATGAAATGCGCAACCTGAGGTTTAAAAAGGTGGCCCAAACCCTTTTGTACCTGCCCTACTTTGTATCTTGGGTTATCATGGCCGGCCTGGTCATGAACTTCCTGGATCCTTCTAACGGTATCGTTACCGACCTTATTGAGATGATTTCCGGCCAACGAATTCAGGTACTTACAGATAAAGGCGCTTTTGTGCCCATGTTGATTGTTAGTGACATTTATAAAGGGATGGGCTGGGGCACCATTATCTACTTTGCGGCTCTTTCCGGCGTAGATCCCCAGCTGTACGAAGCCGCTTCTATTGATGGTGCCAAGCGTTTCAAGCAGTTGCTGCATGTGACGATTCCGGCCATTATGCCTACGGTCATTATTATGTTGATCATGAACTGCAATAATATTTTGAACGCTGGCTTTGACCAGATCTTCATGCTCTATTCCGCGCCTGTGTACGACGTGGCCGATATTATAGACACCTATGTGTACCGCATCGGCGTACAGAAGAACAGTTATTCCTTCAGTACTGCCGTGGGTATGTTTAAGTCGGTTATTGCCCTGCTTCTTATCGTCACGGTAAATACGGTGGCTAAGAAGACTGGCAATGAAGGCATTTGGTAAGGAGGAGGTAAAACATCATGGCAAAAAGCATTGCGGCTGGTGTCACTGGACACAGCAATAAGATCAAGACCTCCCTGGGCGAGAAAGTATTTACCGTGTTTAACTATGCGTTTTTTACGGTTCTTTGCCTGATCATGCTCTACCCTTTTTGGCACGTGTTTATGCAGTCCTTCTCTTCCACGGACGCAGCCCTGCGCGGCGGTATCTTCCTGTACCCCAAGGGCTTTAATCTGGGCACCTATGAGTCAGTATTTAAAAACCCCCAAATCTATAAAGGCTTTGGCGTCAGCATTTTTGTTACGGCAGTGGGCTCTGTGATGGGTACCCTGGTTACCGCTATGACAGCCTATCCTCTTAGTAAGTCCCGGCTGCGGGGCAGCGGCATTATGATGTTCCTGGTACTGTTTACCATGATCTTTAATGCGGGCATGATCCCGAACTATTTGCTGATTCGTAACCTGGGCATATATGATACCCTGGCGGCTTTAATTCTGCCGCTGCTGGTTAGCGCCTATAACTGCATTATTATGAAGAGCTTCTTCCTGTCTATTTCCGAGAGCCTGGAGGAGGCGGCCCGTATTGATGGAGCAAATGATTTCCGTATTTTCTTTAGCATTATCCTGCCTCTTTCCAAGGCGACGATTGCCACGATTATGCTGTACAACGCGGTTATGTACTGGAACGATTACTTTAGTACAGTTCTGTACATCACCAACCCCGATTTTTGGTCCTTGCAGGCTGTGCTGCGGTTCATGCTGACCAACACCCAGCAGGCCATGCAGCAGGCGGGCGTCAATGTGCGTGTGCAGGAGAGCGCCAATGCCGTGACCATCAAGGCGGCTTCTATTGTGGTAGCCACTGTGCCGATCCTGCTAGTGTATCCCTTCGTGCAGAAGCATTTTGTGAAAGGCGTCATGATCGGCGGCGTAAAGGGCTAACCCAGCATAGACGCTGGCCCCGCTTTATAGGGGTTCGCTTTACTGGCCAGGTCAGAAAAGTTAGTTATGTGTTGTTTTACGCGCGTTAGCCAGCGTGAACGTAGACTGTATATGGGTCTACAGAATTATTGGGATTTGCGGCCGCTGCCTTTCAGCGGCGGCTGTGATCTATATTTTCTTACAATTGTGTTAGGAGGAAAACAAATTGAACAAGCAAGTGAAACGGATTCTCAGCTTGGTTCTGGCTCTTGCCATGTGCGTTGCTTTGTTCGCTGCCTGCGGCAACGACAGTGGAAGCAGCTCGAGTAGCACAGCCAGCACCGGCGAGGACAAGAGCAGCTCTACCCCCGAGAGCAGCACCGCTGGCGGGAATGAATCTAGCACACCCGAGGGCAGCGAGACAGGCACCGGCGAAAAGCTGGACGTTCTGAACATCTCTGAGCCCATGGACCTCTCCATCGCTGTTATGACCGGCTTTACCCAGTCTGACAGCCGCGTAGAGAAAATGCTGGAAGAAAAGTACAATGTCAACATTGAGCTGGTTGTTATTCCCGGCTGGGCTGATGGCCAGTCCTTTATCAACCTGCGGATGGCTGCCGACGATACCCCCAATATCATGTGGTGGTGGGGGATGGATAACGACTTCCTACAGTGGAAGCAGGCAGGCCGCTTGGTGGATGTGTCTAAGTACATGAATACCTATACCAACATCCGCGACTACTACAACAAGATGGACCCCAAGACCCTCTTCTATGCCACCGAGGAAGATGGTTCTATCTACCGCATTCCCGGCGACGTGGCCGAGCCTTCCTGCGAGGTCACCTGGATCCGTCAGGACTGGCTGGATAACCTGAATCTCAAGGCTCCCACCAACTTTGAGGAGCTGGAGGCTGTTATGAAGGCCTTTACCGAGGACGACCCCGACAAGAATGGCAAGAACGACACCTATGGTCTGGGCGGCGACGGTTACGACTTCCGTTCCTTCTGGCCCTGGATTCAGGGCTACGACTACACCCATTATGACCGCTGGGTTGTGGACGACAACGGCAAGGTAGCCTACGGCCCCGCCACCGACAACACCAAAGAATGGATTTCTGACGTGGCCGATCTGTACGCCAAGGGCTACATCACTCCCAACATCACCCAGGACACCGACCGCGACGAGGAAATGGCCAACGGCGGCTTCGGCATCACCTACAGCTGGTGCGCCTATAATAACCCCGATTCCGGCACCATGATGAGCTTCTATAAGTCCAATCCTGATGCCAAGTGGGTTCCCATTGATCCCATCTCCGGTCCCAACGGCAATCCTCAGGAGGATCCTGCCACCAGCGCTGCCTGGGCTCACTTTGGCATCACCCATACCTGCACCGATCCCGAGCGTGCCTATGCCATTTATGATGACATGTGCGGCCTGGAGAACTACATTGAGCGCCGCTATGGTGTTGAGGGCCAGGAGTATACCTATGATGAGGATGGTGTTTACCAGCCCATCATCTCTTGCGAAGGCGAGGAGAACAATGCCCAAAACATCGGTCTGAACCTGTTTAACAACCTGTTCAACCGTAAGGACGAGGGTTTGATCACCAATATTCCCTCTACCACCGCGCTGTTCCAGAAGTCTGGTGAAAACAGCCGCGATGCCGCTGCCCATCTGGTGGAGTGGCAGAACCCGGCTCTGCTGACCCAGTGGGTTGAATGCGGCACGGACATCACTGATGAGAAGAACCGTTACCTGTGGGGCGTCATTGGTGGCCAGGAGTCTGTTGATACCTGGGATACCTACATTGCTACCCTGAACGGCTTTGGACTAGAAAGCGCTACCGCGGAGGCCCAGGAAGTGTATGACGCTCAGGCTCAGCGGATGCAGGAGTACATGGACAATAAGGTCAACCAGCAATAATTTTTGAAATTATTTCATATTAGCTATTGACATTGTGAAATAAAGCTGTAGAATATGGGAGAGGCGAGATACCTCTCCCATATTTCTTTTTTATAGGAGTCAGAAGCTCATGGCGAATAATGGACACACAAAAGACATTTGTGTCCTGGGATTCTTAAAGGGGAGCTGCTGCCTACTGGTAAGGCCTGAGGGACGCAGACCCTAAGCTCCTGAAGCGCAGAATGTTCCCATGTTTGTGCCCAGCCGGTTTAGGGCTTGTTTGAAAAATCAAAAACGCCGGCTTTTTGCCCATAAGCGGCCATCTTCCGCGTCAAAAATCCTCGTCAACCGACAGGTTGACTTGCGTTTTTTTCTTGGAATCTGACCACTTCTGACCAAAAATTCGTCATTCCTTTTATTATCAAACAAGCCCTAGTCGAGTCAGAATGCTTCCCGCTGGGAATCTTTCCGGTTCTGAGATTGCGCTTTGACGATTCGCTCCGTCCTTTGCCAGCCTCACATTTTTTCCTTTTAAGGAGGAACTTATTATGCGTACTTTGGACCTTTCCGGCCCCTGGAAACTACGGGCCGAGTTTCTGGACATGACCCCTGGGCGCTTTCAAGAGGTGCTGGACCGCCCAGAGGGGAAATTTGACGTTTACCACGGGAAAATGCCCAATGCCTTTCCCAGCAAAGAGGGATTTATCACCGCCAATGTGCCCTGTGATGTGATTACCCCCCTGGTGGAGGCGGAGATCATCAGCGAACCCTTCCTTAAAACCAACACCAAGGACTGCCTGTGGATCCGGGATTTTTCTTGGTGGTTCATCCGGGAGTTCCAGGTGGAAGAAGACCTGTTGAAAGAGGAAATTGTTCGCCTGTACATTGAAATGCTGGACTTTAAGGCAGACATTATTATTAATGGAAAGCCCGCCGGCCACCACACCAATGCGTTTTGTCCCTTCTGTGAGGATGTGAAGCGCTTTTTAAAGCCTGGCGCAAACCAGATTATTATCCGCTTAACCTCCGGCATGGAGGACCACTATCCCAAGGACAGCATTGCCTTTTACTGTGCCAGTGAAAATGCGATCTGCGACCAGCGTGTCTATACCCGCAAGCCCCAGTTTACTTATGGCTGGGACTGGTGCCAGCCAGTACCCACCTGCGGCATTGGCCGGGGCATCCGCATTGAAGCCTTCACCGGGGCCCGGGTGGCTGCCAGCCGGGTGGATACGCTTTCTGTGGACAAGAACTGTGCACAGGTGCGCTTTGCCTTTGAACTGGAAAAAAGCGACATGTGCTCTTCGAAAGAAGCTATACTGGAATATGAGCTGCTGGATGGCGAGATCGTGGCTTTTGCTGGCAAACAGACCTTACTGCTTACCGGCGGCGTGAATTATGCGGAAGAGTCCGCTGTGGTGGAAAATGCTAAGCTCTGGTGGCCGAACGGTTATGGAGACCAGCACCAGTATATCTTCCGGGTAAAAGTAACCTGCGGCGGGCGCAGTATTATTGCAAAGGATAAAAAAATCGGCCTGCGTACGGTAGAGATCGACCATTCCAAGCTAGAGGACGGTACCCGGAATTTCTTCTTCAAGGTTAACGGCGTGCGGGTTTTCTGCAAGGGCGGAAACTGGGTGCCCACGGACTCCGTGTATCTGCGTACGCCAGACAGCAGCTACCGCACGCTGGTAGACGAGGCTAAGGCCGCGGGCTTTACCATGCTGCGGATGTGGGGCGGCGGCACCTACGAGCCGGACTGCTTCTATGAGTACTGCTCAGAGGACGGTATTTTGCTGATGCACGACTTTATGTATGCATGCGGCTACTACCCAGACCATGACCCGGCCTTTTTGTTTGAGGCCGAGCAGGAGGCCGAGTACCAGACCAAGCGCCTGGCCCACTATGCCTGCATGGGGGTGTGGACAGGCAACAACGAGATTGCGGAGTCCTACACGGACTGGTTCCCGGAGCCGATCAAGCTGCCTCGGTTCTATGGCGAAAAGATTTTCAACTATATCCAGCCTCGGGCGGTGCATCGTAATAGCCCGCTGATTCCCTACATGCCCTCGTCCCCCTACTTTGGTGACCCCAGGGCCAACCAGGTGGATGACGGCGACGTGCATGCCTGGACCTACCTGGGCAGGGACCCCAACACCAAGTTTAAATTCCAGTATGAGCTGGAGGCCTTTGACCGGATGCCCGCCCGGTTCTCCAGCGAATATGGCTTCTTCGGGGCCCAGATGGAGAGCACAGTCCGCCGGTACCATGATGGGGAAGAGCTGGACCGGGAGGGAGCTATTTGGAAGCACCACGGCGAGTTCGACCGGAAGCGCGAGCCTATCGACGGGGCCATCAACCGGCACCTGACGGACTTCTCCACCCTAGACACCAAGGGCTATCTGTTGTACAGCGGCATCATGCAAGGCTGCTTGTACGCGGAGATGGCCGAGGCCATGCGTCAAAAGCCCTATGGCGCCGGAGACCTGATCTGGATGTACAACGACTGCTGGCCCGAGACCGGCTGGACCATCATCGACTACTATCTGACCCGCAAGGTAAGCTTTTACTTCCTAAAGCGGGCTTTTGCCACCCGAAAGCTGATTGTCCGGCAGAGCCAAGGCGGCGCGCTGGTAACGGTGATCAACGAGACCCCCGAAGCCCTGGAGGCTAAGCTTGGCATTGGTTATATGGGGTTTGATGGCAAAACCGGCGCGGTCGTAGAGAAGAGCATGCAGGTAGGGGCTCATAGTTGGCAGCAGTTTACCGTTGAGGTATCTGGCGATCTGACAAAGGGTTTCTTCTTTGCCAAAGGAGATGGCTTTGAGACTGCCGACAGCCTGCGGGCCTATTACCGGGACTATACCTTCCCCAGGGCCCAGGTGAAGATCGACCGGGTGGAAGAAGACGGGAACGATCTGCTGGTTACAGTTTCGGCAGACGCCTATGTGCCGGTGGCCTATTTGCAGGCTGAGGACGACCGGGTACACTTTAGCGACAATTACTTTAAGCTGTACCCAGGAGAGAGCAAGACCATCCGTCAAGAGGGAAGCCACACCCCGCCGAACCTGGTAGTGGCGGAGATGACCCCGGGAGAGAAAGAAAAGATCTAAATATAATTGACAGATAAAGCAAAGAAAGACGCCCCCGCTGTTGGGCTGTACAGCGGGGCGTCTTTTATGTAGTAGGGCGTGTTTCCGCCCCTACTGATTCAAAAATTCCAGGTTCTTTCGGATAAATTCCACCCGCTGGCGCACACAGTCTGCGGTGCGGTATGGGTCCCGGGGAGTGTTGAACACATAGTCCGTCAGCCGGCCGATGTCCGTAGAGGCCACGTGCAGCCGGGTGTCGCTGGAGGCGTAGTAGATGTACACCTTGCCGTCCGGGGTATCAATGGCCCCGTTAGTGAATACCACGTTGCTGACATCGCCTACCCGCTCGCCGCCATAGGGGGCAATGAGGAACCCGCCGGGTTCGGCAATCACCTTGGCGGGGTCATCCAAGGCGGTGGCAAAGGCATAGACCACATACCGAAGGCCGTCGGCGGTATTGCGCACCCCGTGGGCAATGTGAATCCACCCCTTGTCCGTCTTAATGGGCACAGCGCCCGCGCCGTTTTTGCTCTCGGTAATGGTATGGTAGCGCCGGATGGAGGTCATACGTTCCTCGTCGATTTCGGCGTGGGCGATGTCCTTGCACAGGCCAAAGCCAATGCCCCCGCCGCTGCCGGTATCAATAAAGTCGTCCATGGGCCGGGTGTAAAAGGCGTACTGGCCGTCCACAAACTCCGGGTGCAGTAACACGTTCCGCTGCTGGGGAGAGCGCTTGGTCACCAGGTTGGGCAGGCGTTCCCAGGTTTTCAAGTCCTTGGTGCGCACAATGCCCGCGGCGGCCACAGCGGCGGAGAGGTCCGAATTTTGGGGGTCCTTGCTCTCGGAACAGAACACGCCATAGATCCAGCCGTCCTCATGCTTTGTCAGCCGCATGTCGTAAACATTGGTCTCTTCCGGGCAGGTATCGGGCAGTACGACAGGCTCGTCCCAGAACCGGAAACCCTGGGTGGGGCTGTCGCTTTGGGCCACGGCAAAGAAGCTCTTGCGGTCCGCACCCTCCATGCGGGCCACCAGGGTGTACTTGCCGTCCAGCAGAATGGCTCCACTGTTAAAGGCGGCATTCACCCCCAAGCGCTGCATCATATAGGGGTTGGTGGTGGGATTTGGGTCGTACATCCAGAAAGGCGGCACGTGTTCCCGGGTAAGCACTGGGTGCATCCAGCGCTCATAGATGCCATTGTGGTGGCTCTCGTCTACCATATTAGGGCGGTTGATCAAAGCCTCATAGCGGGCATTAATTTCTTGATAGGTCATTGGTGGTCACTCCTTATTTGTGTTCTTGCCAGAAAAATCATCACTTTAAAAGACCAGCCTGCGGTTGTGGGCCAGATAAACCAGGCAGCAGGGGGGCATTCCTTGTAAAAGCCGGTAACTTCCTCATTTCAAAGCTGGGACATGGCCGCCATCCGCAGAAAGGGCATTTGTTCTTTTCTGGGAAACGCCTTTAGGGAAATATGCCGGATGGCGCGGCTGCTTAGCCGGAGCTTTTCGCATGTAAGGTTGTATAAAAGAGCCTTTCAGATGTTGGCCTGTAGAGCGTGGAGAGGGCGGCGGGCCACGGTCAGGGGAACAGCTGGTCTTGGTACCCTTTGACTTGCATCAGGATATGCCCCATATTTCCCTCTCCCGCATACTGTGCAGCGTCGAAAAAGTCCTGGTCTAAGGTAGACCAGCACAGCTGGTTCTCGTTGCCGCGCACCTGGCTAGGATGCGGCAGTTTCCCTACAGAGACTTCCAAATAGCACTGGCTAATAGGCGGAGGAGATGAAAGGGGGCGGCCAGATTGCCTGCTAGCCAGATTTCCATGATTCGGTCTAGGGCTTGTTTGAAAATAGAGGAAATGACGAATTTTGGGCCAGAAGGGGACAATTTCAAGGAGAAGAACCGCTGTAGTTAGCTGCGCTAACTACGTCACTCTGGCGATTGACGAGGATTTTCGACGTAGAAAGCGGCCTCTTCTGGCCAAAAAGACGACGTTTTCGATTTTTCAAACAAGCCCTAGTTGGTCAGGATGAAGGGGATGGATCATCCGTCACAGGTCTCTTTCCAGCCGCGTTTGAGAGCGCCCGCAGTTAAAGCCCTTTGGATAGCGCTGGCGCATCTGGTCAATGTTAGCCTGGAAAATCTCTTCCAGGGGCAGGTCCAGGGCAGTGGCGGCCTTGGCCAGATACCAGGCGACATCTCCCAGCCCTCTGCCAGATGCGTCCGCTCCAGCTGGTGGCCCTGGGCCAGCCACTTTTTTACAATGTCAATGGCTTCGCCAGACTTGCCGCACAGGCCCATTACACAGTTAATCAACACATCCCGGCGCCGCTAGCTTAGGGTTCAGGAGGGTCATGGGCCAGGGCCTGGTATTCATGAATGGTCATGGTGTCCGCCTTAATGTCTATATTGATAACCGAAAATCCTCGCTCAAACAACCTTTGCAGGCTGTAAATACAGGTTCTAATAATTATTTTACGGGAAACTCAGTCCAATCGACGCGGTTCAGCTGCATCACATCCTGTGAAAACATCAGGCCTTGTTTTTCATAAAAGGGTACGGCGTCCTGGGCGGCACAGGTATATAGGATGATGTCCCGCTGGCCCCCGGCAGCTTCGTGGGCGGTATGCAGCAGCTGGCTGCCGATGCCTTGGCCCACATAGTCTCGGTCCACCCCCAAGTCGGTGATGAACAGCCAGTAGGCAAAATCTGTAATGCCGAAGCATACCCCCAAAAGTGTTCCGGCCTTGTCCCGGGCAGTCAGGCTGATGGGCGCGCTTTGGACCAGAGTCTCAATACGCTGCTGGAAGCGCTCTTTTGGATACTGAGAACCTAGGTCTGTGCGCTTGAGGAAATCGATGTACTGGGTGGCGGTCAGGCGCTCCGGCTGTATGGTAAACATGGCCAGGCTCTCCTATAGCGCCGGGTCCCGGCGCAGCACCTCTAGGCACATGCGGCCGTTGTGATACGGGCATTTCCAGGGCTCCACAATGGGCTTTTGGATGGGTGTGCCGTCCGCCTGGCAGGACCAGTACCATTCTGAGCCGGGGCGCTTGTCCACCATCACGTCCCGAATATAGGCCCACTGGCTGCGGACCGCCTCTAAATAGCGCTCCTCGCCAGTGTGCTGCCAGGCGTTGAGAAAGCCCAACAGCGCCTCGGCCTGGACCCACCAAACCCGGGTGGCGTCCACCACGCCGTTTTCGCTTTCATTGGCAAAGCCATTGCCCGGGGTATAGGCTGCTTCCAGAGTATGCTCCGCCATGCTTAGTAGCATGGGCCGCAGCCGGGCGGTCAGGGCCGGGTCGCCCAGCACGTCCAGGGTGTGGTCCAGCAGCCAGGAAGTCTCTATATCGTGGCCAAAGCTGTGCAGGTCGATGAGGGGATGGTAGTCTAGGTCAAAGAATACCTCCTGCCGGCGGCGGTCCGGGTTGTAGATTTTCTCCGCCCAGGTGTTCAAGATCCATATCAGCCGGTCCCGCACCTGCTGGTCGCGGCCCGCCTCATACAGGCCGGTGTAGCCCTCCAGCACATGGAGCAGGGTGTTCATGGTGCGGCCGGCCTCCACGCCGTTTTCGCTTAGCTTTTCGTTGCCTGCGGGCCGCCAATCAGCGGTAAAGGCCTCTAGGTAACCCGCCCCGTCAAAGCAGCGGGCTTCGATTTGATGAAACAGCTTCTGGGCCAGCTCCAGGGGCTCCTCCTGGCCGCTGGCCTGAGCGTAGGCAGAGAGGGCATATACCGCGAAGCCCTGGTTATAGGTGTGCTTCGTGCTGTCAAATACCGTGCCATCCGGGTTCATGGACCAGTACACGCCGCCGTGCTCTGGGTCCAGCATAGTGAGCAGAGCCTGATAGGCGTGGCGGGCCTCTTTCAGCAGGGCGGGGTCCTTAAGGAACTGGTAGGCTTGGGAGAAAAACCAGAGGATGCGGCTGTTGAGAATACAGCCCCGCTGGGCCTGTGGCTGGCGGGTCAGGTCAAAGTCCACCTGGCCCATATAGCCGCCCTGGCGGTTATCCCGCAGGCCTGTCCAGAAAGGGATAATGCGGCCGGTGAGCTCCTGGCGGATCTCCTGTACCATTTCTGTCAAAAAAATCATCTCCTAAAAATAGGGATTCCCGCACGGAACAGACCAGAAAGGCCGGTGGGGAGCCCTGAAATTTTATGGATTGCGTTATACCATTACATCAATTTGCGGAACAAAACGGTAAAGTCCTCCACCCCCGCTTCCCTGGGGTTGCCCGGGGCGCAGGCGTCGGCTGCGGCGGACTGGGCCAGAAACTGTAGATCTTCTTCCTTCAAAGCTTCCAGCTTGGTGGGAATGCCAACATCCACGCTAAGCTTCCGCACCGCGTCAATAGCAGCCTGGCGATAAGCGGCCTGGTCCATGCCAGTGGTGTCCACCCCCATGGCCTGGGCCACGTCCCGCAGTTTTTCGCCAGTATATGCCTGATTATACTCCATGACAATGGGCAGGCACATGGCGCAGGCCA
Organism: Acutalibacter intestini; assembly: GCF_034334985.1. Taxonomy (NCBI): domain Bacteria; kingdom Bacillati; phylum Bacillota; class Clostridia; order Eubacteriales; family Acutalibacteraceae; genus Acutalibacter; species Acutalibacter intestini. The sequence continues at coordinate 66,398 of NZ_JAWXXL010000016.1, forward strand.
CACCGTGGGGAGTATCGTACACAGCGCCCAGAGTATGGGCCATAGAGTGGGCAATGCCCAGGCCCACGTTGGAGAAAGCCATGCCAGTGACATACTGGGCCAAGGCCATGCCCTCCCGGCCGTGGGGCTCGTTATTTACAGCGGCCCGCAGATTTTTGGAGATCAGCTTAATGGCTTCCAAGTCCAAGCAATCGGCCAGCTCCCAGGCTGCGCGGGTGGTGTAGCCTTCAATGGCGTGGGTCAGGGCGTCCATACCTGTGGCGGCGGTAAGGCTCTTGGGCATGGTAGACATCATGTCTGGGTCCACCACGGCAATGTTCGGGATGTCGTTCACGTCCACGCACACGAACTTGCGCTTCTTCTCCACGTCGGTGATCACATAGTTGATAGTTGCCTCGGCGGCGGTACCTGCGGTGGTGGGCACAGCAATGGTAAACACCGTGGGGTTCTTGGTGGGAGCTACACCCTCTAGAGAGCGTACGTCGGCGAATTCCGGGTTATTGATAATAATTCCAATGGCCTTGCCAGTATCCATGGAGGAACCGCCTCCAATGGCAATCATGTAGTCGGCCCCGGACTTTTTATAGGCCTCCACGCCGGACTGAACATTCTCAATGGTGGGGTTGGGCTTGATGTCAGAGTAAACCTCATAGGCCATGCCTTTCTGGTCCAGCAGGTCGGTAACCTTTTTAGTAACCCCAAATTTCAGCAGATCGGGGTCGGTGGCAATGAAGGCCTTCTGAAATCCCTTTGCCTGGACGATGCCGGGAATCTCTTGGATAGCGCCCTTGCCGTGATACGAAATGCCGTTGAGCACGAAACGATTGACAGCCATACTGTATTGCCTCCTGAATAAAATGTTTTGGATGCCATTCGCTTTATTATATTACATTTTGCCAAAGATTGCAAGGGCGAACTGGGAGAAGAGACTGGCCAAAGCAGGCTGTTCCCTTGGAAAAACCCCTTGGCAAAGCCCTGCCTTTGGTGTTATAATAATCGAGTCCGCCTGTTCCGGCGGCGGAAACCCATCCTAATAGCAAATGAGGTAATTTATATGGACCATATCATTGAAAATCTTTCTCAAGAGCTTCATGTTCGTCCAGAACACGCCCAGGCTGTGGTGGCCCTTTTAGACGAGGGCAATACCGTGCCTTTTATTGCCCGCTACCGTAAAGAGCAGCACGGCACCATGGACGACCAGACCATTCGCACGCTGGCCGACCGGCTGCAATATCTGCGGGGCCTGGACCAGCGCAAGGCCGAAGTCATTGCCGCAGTGGCCGCCCAGGAAAAGCTGACCCCAGAGCTGGAGGCTGCTGTGAACGCCGCCGCCACCCTTACCGAGGTGGAGGACTTGTACCGCCCCTACCGGCCCAAGCGCAAGACCCGGGCCAGCGTGGCCCGAGACCGGGGCCTGGAGCCCCTGGCCCAGGCGGTATGGACCGGCAAAGACCCCGAGGGCAGGGCCCTGACCCTGGCCGGCCTGGAGGCGATGGCCAAAACCTTTGTGGACGAGGAAAAAGGTGTGGCCACCCTGGAGGAGGCCCTGCAGGGAGCCGGAGACATTATCGCCGAGGATTTTTCCGATGACGCGGCCCGCCGCAAGGTTCTGCGGGAGAATATCAATCGCAAAGGAGACTTGCGCTGTGCCGCCAATACAGAGGAGGACACGGTCTATAGCACTTATTATGATTTTCAGTCGCCTCTGCGCCGGCTGCAAGGCCACCAAATTCTGGCCATGGACCGGGGTGAACGGGAGGGCGCCCTGAAGGTCTCGGTGCTGCCCGGAGACTTTGGCCCAGTGGGTATGATCTTGCAGGGCGTGGCCCTTGGACATCCCTTCTTTAGCCGCCTACAGGACATTGCTCAGGACGCCTGGGATCGGCTGATTTTCCCCTCCCTAGAGCGGGAGGTGCGCAAGGCCCTGACAGAACAGGCCGCAGAACAGGCCATCTCTACTTTCGCCCTCAACCTTCGCCCCCTGCTGATGCAGCCCCCGGTAAAGGGCAAGGTCACCCTGGGCTTTGACCCGGCCTATCGCACCGGCTGTAAGCTGGCGGTGGTGGACGAGACCGGCAAGGTGCTGGAAACCGCCGTGATCTACCCCACCAAGCCCCATAACAAGACCGAAGAGGCCAAAAAGGTGCTGCGCCGCCTTTGCGAGCGCCATGGGGTCAGCTGCATTGCCATCGGAAACGGTACTGCCAGCCGGGAGTCGGAAATTTTTGTCAGCGAGTTTATCAAAGAGTATCCTGGCCAGGTTTCTTATATGGTGGTCAGCGAGGCCGGGGCTTCGGTGTACTCCGCCTCTAAGCTGGGGGCAGAGGAGTTCCCGGACTTTGATGTCAGCCTGCGCTCGGCGGTATCCATTGCCCGGCGGCTGCAAGACCCCCTGGCCGAGCTGGTGAAGATTGACCCCAAGGCCATCGGCGTGGGGCAGTACCAGCACGACATGCCCCAGGCCCGGCTGGGAGAGGCTTTGGACGGGGTGGTGGAGGACTGCGTGAATGCCGTGGGCGTGGACGTAAACACAGCCTCCCCGGCCCTGCTGCGGCGGGTGGCGGGGATTACCCCCACTGTGGCCAAGAACGTGGCCGCCTACCGGGAGGAAAACGGCGGCTTCCGCACCCGGAAGGAGCTATTGAAGGTGCCTAAACTGGGTCCCAAGGCCTTTCAGCAGTGCGCGGGTTTTTTGCGGGTGCCCGAGAGTGAGAGCGTGCTGGACAACACCGCTGTGCACCCAGAGTCCTATCAAGCGGCGGAAAAGCTGCTGGCGCTGTGCGGCTATACGCTAAAGGACGTGGGGGGCCTGGGCGAACTGGGCACCCGGCTGGAAAAGCTGGGGGCAGCTAAAGCCGCCGAGGCCTGCGGGGTAGGCGTGCCCACCCTGCGAGACATTTCCGCCGAGCTGCAAAAGCCCGGCCGGGACCCTCGGGACGAGCTGCCCCCGCCGCTGCTGCGCACAGACGTAATGGACATCAGCGACCTGGCTCCAGGCATGAAGCTAAGCGGGGTGGTGCGCAACGTGGTGGACTTCGGCGCATTTGTGGACATTGGTGTACACCAAGACGGCCTGGTACATGTATCCCAGCTGGCGGACCGGTTTGTGAAAAATCCCAGCCAAGTGGTCACTGTAGGAGACGTGGTGGAGGTGACAGTGCTGGAGGTAAACCAGGCGAAAAAGCGCATTGCCCTGACCATGAAAAAACAGGGGTAAAAACTTTTTTAGACCACTCCGCATGTGGTTTTATAAAAAGGTCTTGTATACATTCCCAGCGCCCGCTTTTTCTATTGAAAATATTTCGGAACTCGTGTATAATACCTATAGATCTTTTCTGTGTCTTTTTGAGCATAATTTATAGAAAGGAAAGGCGGAAAACGGATGGAACACAAAACGTTTGACCTAAAGGCCTATGCGGCCAAAGCGCGGGAGACTGTGGCCGAGGGCGCGGTGCTTTTGCGCAACGAAAACCGCACATTGCCCTTTGACAAGGGGGAAAAGCTGGCGGTTTTTGGCCGCAGCCAGTTTAACTACTATAAGAGCGGCACAGGCTCTGGCGGTCTGGTGAATACCGCCCCAGTGCCCACCATTACCCAGGCTTTGGAAAAAAGCGGCCGGGTCCAGGTGGACCAGGCGCTGAAGGGGGTCTATGAGGAGTGGCTGAAGGATCATCCCTTCGACGTGGGCGTGGGCTGGGCTGCCGAGCCCTGGTACCAGGAGGAGATGCCTTTGGACCCGGCCCTGGTGGAGAAAGCCAGCAAGCAGAACGACGCGGCCCTGGTGATTCTGGGCCGTACCGCCGGGGAGGATAAGGACAACTCCGCTGCCGAAGGAAGCTACCTGTTGGCCCAGGCCGAGCAAGACGTGTTAAAGGCTGTCTGCGCTGCTTTCTCTCGGGTGGCCGTGGTGCTGAACACCGGCAGCATTCTAGACATGAAATGGGTGGAGGAGTATAAGCCCGGCGCTGTGATGTACGTGTGGCAGGGGGGACAGGTGGGCGGCCTGGGTACCGCCGACGTGCTGACTGGCGCGGCCCAGCCCTCTGGGCGGCTTTCGGACACCATTGCCTATGACATCAGCGACTACCCTGCCGCTGGAAACTACGGCAGCGAAACCCGCAATATTTACGCCGAGGACATCTATGTGGGCTACCGGTACTTCGAGACCTTTGCCCCTGACAAGGTGCTGTACCCCTTTGGCTTTGGTCTGGGCTACACGGAGTTTGAGGTAAAGGCTGTCTCCATGGGAATCGACGGGACCAACGTGCACTTTGAGGCAGAGGTAAAGAACACAGGCGCTGCTCCTGGCAAGCAGGTGGTGCAGGTCTACTGCGGGGCCCCTCAGGGCCAGCTGGGCAAGCCCGCCCGGGTGCTGTGTGCTTTTGGCAAAACCCGGCTGCTCCAGCCTGGAGAGAGTGAGGTTCTCTCTCTGGAATGCCCGGTAAACAGCCTAGCCTCCTATGACGACTGCGGCGCTACAGGCCACAAGTCCGCCTGGGTGCTGGAGGCCGGCGAGTACGCTTTCTATGTGGGCACGGATGTGCGGCGGGCCAAGCTGGCGGGCTCTGTCACCCTGGAAGAGACCGTGGTGGAGCAGCTGGAAGAGGCCTGCGCTCCTGTAACAGCCTTTGACCGTCTGCGCCCCGGCCCGGCGGCGGAAGGCATCTTCGCCAAAGAATATGAGCCGGTCCCTCTGCGTACGGTGGCCCCCATGGACCGCAGGGCCCAGCGCATGGCCCCAGAGCTGCCCCAGACCGGCGACAAGGGCTGGAAGCTGTGGGACGTGGCCGACGGAAAGGTGAGCCTGGACGACTTTGTAGCCCAGCTTAGCGAGGAAGAGCTATGCTGTATGGTTCGGGGCGAGGGCATGTGCTCTCCCAAGGTGACCCCTGGTACCGCTGGAGCCTTTGGCGGGGTGACCCAGTCTCTGCTAGATAAGGGCATTCCCACAGGCTGCTGCGCCGACGGCCCCAGCGGCATCCGCATGGATTGCGGCACCATGGCTTTCTCCATGCCTAACGGCACCTGCCAGGCCTGCTCGTTCAACCTGCCCCTGGTGGAGGAGCTCTACGAATATGAGGGCATGGAGCTGCGGAAGAACCGGGTAGACACCCTGTTGGGCCCTGGCATCAACCTGCACCGCCACCCCCTGAACGGCCGGAACTTTGAATATTTCTCCGAGGACCCCCTGCTCACTGGTAAAATGGCCGCCGCCCAGCTGGCCGCCATGCAGAAGTACGGGGTCACGGGCACCATCAAGCATTTTGCCTGTAATAGCCAGGAGTTCAAGCGTAATGACGTAGAGGCCGTGGTTTCCGAGCGGGCCCTGCGGGAACTGTATCTTAAATGCTTCGAAATTCCCGTAAAAGAGGCGGGGGCCTATTCTATTATGACGAGCTACAACCCCATCAATGGCTTCTGGTCTGCCAGCAACTACGACCTGCTGACCACCATCCTTCATAGCCAGTGGGGCTATAAAGGCCAGGTAATGACCGACTGGTGGGCCAAGTCCAACGACGAGGGCCAGCCCGGCGACCGGACCAATACCGCGGCTATGGTCCGGGGCCAGAACGACCTATTCATGGTGAATACCGACGCGGGGGCCAACTCTGGCCACGACAATTCCGCCGAGGGCCTGACCGCCGGTACGGTTACCCGGGGGGACTTCCAGCGCTGCGCCAAGAATATTTGCGGCTTTCTGCTGCGTTCTCCGGCCCTTTTGCGGCTGCGGGGCCAAGAGACCCAGCTGGACAAGGAACTGGGCGAAGCGCCCTCCTTTGACGATGCCAGCGCCGGGGAAATGCACTATGCGCGGGCCGGGGAGGATAACTGTGTGACCCTGGACACATCCCTTATTGGTCTGGAAAAGGGAAGTAATACCCGGTTCGCGGTGACGGTGAAGGAACAGGGCATGTATAATATGAAACTGGTGCTGAAGAGCACAGACAGCAACGACGTGTCGCAGCTGCCTATTTCCGTATTCCAGGACCGGAACCTGCTGGGGACTGTGACCCTGACCGGCGCGCAGCGGGAGTGGGAGACGATAGAACTGAATGTAGCGGCTTTCTCCGGCAACTTCTACCTGCGGTTCTTCGCGGCCCAGACTGGTCTGGCCATTCAGTCCTGCACCCTGGAACTGACCGAGACCCTGGAGCAGTTCCGTAAGCGGATGGAGAAGTAAGTGCTCGCTTTTCTTCTACCCGGTTTGGGCTTTGGGGACTACAATTAGGCAGGAGCTTGACCTTTTGGTCAAAGGCGGACAAAAGGGAGAGGCTCTGTCCCTCCCTTTTAAATCCTCTCCCCACTAAGGGGGACCGTGTCCCTTGTAGAATCTCCCCTTGACTTAGACCCCGCTTCCTATGTTAGGATGATACAGAGAACGTATTGAAAAACAAAGGAGGAGTCCACCATGAAAACCGTCGCCCTGGGCCGCACCGGCCTGGTGGCTAACAAAAACGGCTTTGGGGCCTTGCCCATCCAGCGGGTCAGCGCCGAATACGCCGGTCAGCTGCTGCGCAAAGCCTATGAGGCCGGCGTCAACTTTTTCGATACGGCCCGTTCCTATACCGACAGCGAGGAAAAGATGGGCCTGGCCCTGGCGGACGTGCGAGAGCAGATCATAATAGCCACTAAAACACCTTCCACCACGGTGGAGGGCTTCTGGAAGGACCTAGAGACCAGTCTCTCGCTGCTAAAAACCGACCATGTTGACATCTACCAGTTTCATAACCCCGCCTTTTGCCCCAAGCCCGGGGATGGCACCGGGCTGTACGAGGCCATGGAAGAAGCCAAGGCCCAGGGGAAGATCCGCTTTATCGGCATTACCAACCACCGGCTGGCCGTGGCCGAAGAGGCAGTGCGCAGCGGGCTGTATGACACCCTGCAATTCCCCTTCTGTTATTTGGCCACCGAGAAGGACCTGGACCTGGTGGAGCTGTGCAAAAAGCAGAACATGGGCTTTATTAGCATGAAAGGACTCTCCGGAGGGCTGATTACCAACTCGGCGGCAGCCTATGCCTGGCAGGCCCAGTTCGACCATGTGCTGCCCATTTGGGGCGTGCAGCGGGAGGCAGAGCTGGACGAGTTTCTCAGTTACATAGACGACCCGCCCAGCATGGAGGACCCTGCCATTCAGGCGGTGATTGAGAGGGACCGGACCGAGTTGATTGGAAACTTCTGCCGTTCCTGTGGCTATTGTCTGCCCTGTCCGGCCAATATCAACATTCCCCAGTGTGCCCGGATGAGCCAGCTTATCCGCCGCAGCCCTTCGGCGGGTTGGCTGACCCCAGAAGCCCAGGAGATGATGCTGAACATTGAGAACTGCAAGGACTGCGGCCACTGCAAGAGCAAATGTCCCTATGAGCTGGACACCCCCACGCTGCTGAAGCGGAACCTGGCGGACTACAAGGAAATTTTGGCGGGCAAGGTGCCGCTGTAGGGCTTTGGCCGGCGTTCCTTCTTTTCCTTGCGCTGCGCCCCGCCTTTAAGGTCAATGTCATGGGCAATGATGCCTCGGCCGGCTCGAGGACGCTCCGCGCCCAAAACCCTGCCAGGGCTTCTCGTCTTGGATCCCGGAAGGGGCCCGCCCCTTCACCGCGCAATGATGCCCCTCTCCGGCTGATTTGTAAAGAGAACAGCGGTGCTTTTACAGCACCGCTGTTCTCTTTTAGCACATATATCCGCCCAGCATGGGGGCCGAGGCGTTTTTGGTATACAGACCCAGCACGCCGGTCTTGTACCGGGGCTGGGGGGGCTGCCATCGGGTTCTGCGCTCCGCCAGCCCGGCAGCAATTTCCTCCTCGGTCATCTCCCGCCCCTTCAGGCCGCACAGGCGCAGTACTCGCCGGGAAATGTCCAGCTCGATCAGGTCTCCCTCTTCCACCAGGGCAATGGGCCCACCCTGGGCCGCCTCGGGGGAGAGGTGACCAATAGCGGGCCCTTTGCTGGCCCCAGAAAAGCGCCCGTCCGTGATCAGGGCGATGGACGCGGCCAGTTCCGGGTCCGAGGCGATGGCCTCGGTGGTGTAGAACATTTCTGGCATGCCGCTGCCCCTGGGGCCCTCGTAGCGGATGATCACCCCGTCTCCAGGCAGGATCTTTTTGTGAAGAATGGCGGCGATGGCCTCCTCTTCGCTGTCAAAGGGGCGGGCCCGCAGCACGGCCCGGTGCATTTCTTTGGGCACCGCGCTGTGCTTGACCACCGCGCCCTGGGGGGCCAGGTTGCCTTTTAGCACCGCTACGGCGCCGTTGCTGCCTATGGGCGTGTCGAAGTCTCGGATAATGTCCGTGCGGCCCAGCCCGCCGGTTAAGGCCGCCACATGGGCCTCGTGCTCCTCAAAATAGCCGCAGCGGTGCAGGTCCTCCAAATTCTCCCCCAGGGTTTTGCCGGTAACGGTCATCACGTCCAGGTGGAGCATGGATTTGATTTCCTCCATCACCCGGGGCACGCCTCCAGCGTAGCTAAAGTACTCGGCAGGCCAGCGTCCAGCCGGGCGGATGTCCAGGAGATAGTGGGCCCCCCGGTGTAGCTGGTCAAAGTCCTGGCCAGTCAGCTCTACCCCAAACTCCCGGGCAATGGCGGGCAGGTGTAAAAGGGTGTTAGTAGAGCCAGAAATGGCCGCGTGGACCATTACCGCGTTTTCAAAGCTTTGGCGGGTTACCATTTTCCGGGGAGCCAGGCCCTCCTGGGCCAGCCGCGCCGCCCGTTGCCCAGAAGCCCGGGCCAGCTCTTCCAGTTCTCTGCGGCCCGCTGGCAGCAGGGCCGCGCCAGGCAGGGTGAGGCCCAGGGCCTCGGCCATAATCTGCATGGTGCAGGCCGTACCCATAAAGGAACAGGCCCCGCAGCCCGGGCAGGCGTGCCGCTTATAAAAGGTAAACTGCTCCTCGCTGATCTCTCCCCGCTGGAACATGGCGCTGTACATGCCAATCTGTTCCAGGGTTAGGCGGTCAGGTCCGGCGGGCATTACCCCGCCAGGAACCAGAATAGAGGGGATATTCACTCTGCCAATGGCCATAAGCTGGGCGGGTACAGATTTGTCGCAGGAGGAGAAAAAGATCCCGGCGTCAAAGGTGGTGGCCTTAGCGTGGATTTCAATAAGATTTGCAATGGTGTCTCGAGAGGCCATGGAGTAATTAATCCCATCGTGGCCCTGGGCCATGCCATCGCAGATGTCCGTGGCAAAATATAGTGCGGGGCGGCTGCCGCCCTTTTGAATCTCGGCGGCGGCGGTCTGGGCCATTTCCAGCAGGTGGGCGCTGCCAGGGTGGCTTTGACCATAGGTGCTTTCCACTAAAACCTGGGGCCGGTCTAGGTCCTCTGGAGACCAGCCCATACCCAGGCGCAGGGGGTCCATCTCTGGGGCGATTTTGCGGACTTCTTGACTTTTCAGCATGGAGAAAGAACCCTTTCTATAGATAAGATAATCTGGTCTTTCCCTTACTAGGCCGTGTTTGAAAATAGAGGAAAAGACGGCGCTTTTGATGCTTCATACAGGGCCTAAGCCCAGCGGACGCAGAAAAAGACGCAAAGCGCTGCGGGGTCAGGCAGAGCTCCTAGCGAATTTTTTAGGGGCAGGGCCCTGATTACGGCATGCTTCCACTGGGCAAGGGGAACACCTTTATATTATATATGAATTTATTCTTACTGGCAATAGGGATTCAATTGACTTTTTACGTTCCGGCAATTATACTATGTGGTATAGTAAGCGTAAAAGATCAACAAGGAGATGCCTTTTATGAAAACCATAGAGATAGCCGGGCTAAGCTTTGGCCAAGGCCCGCCCCAAATATGCCTGCCCCTTACCGCCCAGGACTTGCCCAGCCTGTTAGCCCAGATGACCACCGCCCAGGACTTGCCCGCAGGCTTGTACGAGTGGCGGGCGGATCTGTTTAGGGGGCCTCTTACGGTGGCGCTGGAGGAGCTCTGTCAAAAAGCGGATAAGCCGCTGCTCTGCACCCTGCGCACCCGGGGCCAGGGGGGCCAGGGGACGGCCTCTCCAGAAGAATATGAAGAGATTCTGCTGGAAATGATGGAGACGGGGGGCTTCTCTCTGCTGGATGTGGAGCTGGCCCAGGGGCAGGACAGGGCTTTACGGCTGATACGGGCAGCGCACCGTTGGGGCCTGGGGGTAATCTGTTCCCACCATGACTTTCAAAAGACGCCCACCCAGGGCCGCATGGTGGCCATTTTAGAGCAAATGAAAGCTTTGGGGGCCGACCTGCCCAAGCTGGCGGTCATGCCCAACAGCCCCCGGGACGTGCTGCGGCTGATGGATGCCACTCTGCTGGCCTATGAGCGGCTGGGGCCAGTGGTGACCATGAGCATGGGGCCTTTGGGTCAGCTTAGCCGGGTGGCGGGGGGGCTTATTGGCAGCTGCATGACCTTTGGCGCGGGGACAGAGGCCTCGGCGCCAGGGCAGCTGCCGGCTGAAAAGCTTTGTGAGATATTACAGGCACTTGACCAATGAGAAAGAGGGCGCACTGATGAAAAATGATATAGATTCTATTTTAGACTCCATGTTTCGGGATGGCCGGATGAATTTCCGCTCAAGCGGGGCGGGCAAGCCCCCAAAGGCCGCCAAAGTGGCCCAGCCGGAGCCAGAGGACTATTTGCAGGAGAGCCTGCGGCGGATGCGGCGGGAGAGCCAGGAATTGGACGCGGCCATAGGCCGAAGCGCCCAGGCCGGAAAAATGATACAAGAGGCGGAACAGGCCCAGCAGGGGCTTAGCGAGTCCTTGCAGGAAAGCATTGAGCGCATGACCCGGGAGGCCCAGGCGGACATGGAGGACCTGCGCCAGCACCTGGAAATGGATGGGGTGAAGGAGGAGCGGGCCGACAACGGCGGCGGGGCTCTTGACCTGGAAAAGGCTTTTCAGAATGCCCGGGAGGAAGCCCTGGCCCAGGTCTTTGGCCAGGAGGAGTTTGTAGAGAGCCTTACCCTGGCCTTTAAGCGGCCCTTTGTGGCAGGCAGCGCCGGGGACATCCCCCTGTGCCGGGCGGCGCTGCTGGGCAGGCCGGGAACTGGGCGGCACAGTGGAGTAAAAGCCCTTACAGCCTCCTTGGGGCGGCAGGGGGTGCTGAAAAGCCCAAAGACCGCGTCCCTAGATTTGGGCGCATACGCCGCGCCAGGCTCGGAAAAACTATTTGTACAGGACCTGTACGCGGCCTTAAAGGGCGGAGCCTCCGCGCTGTTCTTTGAAAACTATGGCCAGTGCCACCCCTCGGTGCTGCCTATGGCGGCAGCTCTGTTCACCACGGGCAGCGTGCCCCTGCCTGGCCGCTATGCCGAGCAAAAAGGCCTTTTGGTGGATGTGGGCAGTGCCCTGGCCCCAGGGGCGGTGTCCAAGCTTTCGGCAGGGGGCAAGTACCTGTTCCTGCTGGCTGGGCCAGAGCTCTCCCGGCTCACCGGGGCCTTTGGCGGGGCGTTCATAGCCGCTTTGGACGATGTGCTGTTTACCAGGGCCTTTACCCAGGAAAGCCTTGAACAGATTGCCCAGGCCAGCCTGGGCGCTCTGAGCCAGCGGGCGGAAAAGCAGCTGGGCTTTCTCCTGCGGTTTGGCACAGAGGAGGTAAAAGCCTTGTCGGCAAAATATACCAGGGAGCAGGGCGCGGCCGCGATAGAGGCCGGGGCCCAGGCCCTGTATAAAGCCATGAGTGAGGAAAAGCTGCGCAAATCTCTGCGCCCGCCGGTGCAGGCCTTCTTAAAGGCCCAAGAAGGCGGGCTGGCCGTGGAGTACAGCACAGGGGAGAGCGTTTCAGGTAGGATTGTGCCCCAAGAACCCGGCCGGGCTGCCAGCCAAGCCGAGCTGGCCGAGGTAAAGGCCCAGCTGGAGGATATTGTGGGCCTGCAAAAGGTAAAGGATTACATTCTCTCCCTGGAGGATACTTTCCAGATGCAGCAGCTGCGCCGCCGGCGTGGCCTAAAGGCCGAGCCGCCCTCAATGCACATGATTTTCACCGGCAACCCCGGTACGGGCAAGACCACTGTGGCCCGCATTGCGGCCCGGTATCTCAAAGCTATGGGAGCCCTTAGCGGGGGCCAGCTGGTAGAGGTGACCCGGGCGGACCTGGTAGGCCAGTATGTGGGACACACCGCGCCCCTGACCCAAAAGGCGATTCAGTCGGCCATGGGGGGCGTGCTGTTTATTGACGAGGCCTACGCCCTGTACCGGGGCCGGGACGACAGTTTTGGTCTAGAAGCCATTGACGCCCTGGTAAAGGGCATGGAGGACCACCGGGACCGGCTGGTGGTGATTTTGGCAGGGTATTCCCGGGAGATGGAGGAATTTCTTTCAGCCAATTCGGGCTTGCGCTCCCGGTTTCCCAACCTTATCGAATTCCCAGACTACACAGCGGAAGAGCTGGTGGAGATTACCGAGAGCATTGTAGAAGGGAAGGGCTACCGGCTGGACCCGGCCTGCCGGATGCCGCTTCTGAACTATTACCGGGAAAAGCAGCTGACCGGCGATTCCCGGGTAAACGGCAATGGCCGCATGGCCCGGAACAAGGTGGAGGCCGCGGTGATTGCCTGTTCCCGGCGAAATATGCGGGCCGAAGAGGCAGAGCGGGACCTAGAGCTGCTGCTGCCCGAGGACTTTGAGGTAGAATAACTAGGGCTGTGGGAGCCCGCCCTATACAGTTAACGTGTGTTCTTTCTAGTCTATAAAAACGGAGTGTATCTATGAAACCCTTTTTCTCAATCGTCCTATCTTTTATGCTGATTCTGTCCCTCTGCGCCTGTTCGGCTCCGGCTTTTTCCGCGCCAGAAAGCAGTGGGGCGGCGCCCTTTCAGCCGGACGAAAGTTCCTCTGGATCCCCTGCCGCTGAAACCGTTACTCTGACGGACAGCGGTGGAGAGAGTGTCCAGGTTCCCGAAAATCCCCGGGTAGTCAGCCTATACGGTTCCTACAGCGAGGCCTGGCTGCTGGCTGGGGGCAGTCTGGCGGGGGTTACCCAGGATGCTGTGGACGAACGGGGTCTGGACGTGGGCGGAGCACAGGTAGTGGGCACAGTAAAAGAGCCCAGTGCGGAGGCCATCATTGCGCTGGAACCGGACCTGGTAATTTTGTCCTCGGATATTGCCGCCCAACAGGACATGCTGGACGTGTTGGAAAACGCGGGGCTCGCCTGCCTTAGCTATCGTATGGATACCTTTGAGGACTACGCGTCTATGATGGAGCAGTTTTGCAGGGCCACCGGCCATCCGGAACTGCTGGAAGAAACCGTGGAGGTACCCAGAAGGCAGATTCAGCTGGCAAAAGAAAAGGCGCCCACAGATGGTGCAGGCCCCCGCGTGCTGCTGATGCGGGCTTTTTCCACGGGCATTAAGGCCAAGACTGACGACGAACTGGCCGGGGCCATTCTTCAGGACTTGGGCTGTGAGAACATTGCCGACGGCAGCCCAATGATGCTGGAGGACCTGAGCCTGGAAGAGGTCATTGCCGCCAACCCGGACTTTATCTTTGTCACCACCATGGGGAACGAGGAAAAGGCCCTTGGCTACCTGCAAAGCGCCATAGAGCAAAATCCCGCCTGGTCCGGCCTAACGGCGGTAAAAGAGGGGCGCTATGTGGTGCTGCCCAAGGACCTGTTCCACTATAAACCCAACCACCGCTGGGGGGAGAGCTATGAGTATTTGGGCAAGATCCTCTATCCAGAAGCTGGCTGGGACTAAGCTGCCTGCCAGGGCCAAGCTGGCCCTGCTGCTGGGCCTGGCGCTGGGGGCAGCGCTGCTGGGCCTGGGGGCCGGAGCCCAGCAGATTGACTTATGGACTGCCTTAAAGGAGCTGGCCACCCAGGGAGCGGAGTCTGCGGGCAGCCGTATTTTGTTATATGTGCGCCTGCCCCGGGTGTGCGCAGCGCTACTCTCGGGGGCGGCCCTGGCGGTAAGCGGTATGCTAATTCAAGCGGTGCTGGGCAATCCCTTGGCCTCACCCAATGTGATTGGGGTCAATGCGGGCGCGGGGTTTTTCACCTTTTTGGCCTTGGCGGTGCTGCCCGGGGTACCTGGCGCGGCGGCGGGCGGAGCTTTTTTTGGGGCGCTGCTGGCAACCCTGGTGGTGTACGCTGTGGCGGCCGGGGCCGGAGCGGGCAGGCTGACCATTATCCTGGCGGGGGTGGCGGTGAGCAGTATTTTCACCGCCGGGCTCAACGCGGTAAAAACTTTTTTTCCAGATACGGTCTATAACGGCAGTACCTTCCTCATCGGCGGTTTTGGGGGGGTGTCGTTGCAGAACCTGTCTCCAGCCTGGGCCATGATTTTAGGAGGGCTCTTGCTGGCCGAGCTGCTCTCGGGGCAGGTAGACGTGCTATGCCTGGGGGAAGAAACCGCCCGCAGCCTGGGGCTAAACGTAGCCCTTATCCGTTTTTTGTTAATTGTCACGGCATGTGTGCTGGCAGGCAGCGCGGTAAGTTTTTCGGGGCTATTAAGCTTTGTGGGCCTGCTGGCGCCCCACATGGTGCGGCGGCTTTTGGGAGAGGCGGCCACTGGCCACCGGGCGCTTCTTCCGGCGGCGGCGCTGCTGGGGGCCGGGTTTGTGGCCCTGTGCGATCTGCTAAGCCGGGTTCTTTTCGCGCCCTTTGAAATTCCTGTGGGGATTTTACTTAGCTTAGTAGGCGCCCCCTTTTTCCTGTTTCTCATTTTACGGCAGAGGGGGCGGGGCAGGTGATCCAGTTCCATCAGATCAGCGTGGGCTATGGATCTAGGGCAGTGGTAAAACAGGTCAGTTTTATCGCGCCCAGGGGCCAGATAACCTCCCTAATTGGCCCGAATGGTTGTGGAAAGACCACCCTGTTGAAAACCGCCTGCAACCTGCTAAGGCCCAGCGGGGGGCAAGTTTTGTTTATGGAGCGCCCCGTCAGCCAGCTGTCCCGTCGGGAGCTGGCACAGCTGGCAGCCCTGCTGCCCCAGACCCGGGAGATCCCAGCCATTACTGTGGAGCGGCTGGTGGCGCATGGCCGCTATCCACACCTAAGCTTTGGGCGGCAGCTTACCGCCCTGGACCGGGAGAAAATTGCCGGGGCCATGGAATGGACGGGAGTACAAGACCTGGCTCACCGAGAGCTGCAAACTCTTTCCGGCGGTGAGCGCCAGCGGGCCTATATTGCCCTGGCCCTGGCCCAGGACAGCGAAATCTTGCTGCTAGATGAACCCACCACCTACCTGGACATTGACCAAAAATACCAGGTGATGGACCTGGTAGCCCGGCTGCGGGACCGGGGAAAGACCGTGCTGATGGTCTTGCATGACCTGCCCTTGGCTTTTGCCTATAGCGACTATATCGCGGTGCTGGGAGAAGGAGAGCTGAAAGCCTTTGGCCCGGCGGAAGAGGTGTTTCAGGCCGGCGCGGCCCAGGCGGTCTTTCATGTCCAAGGAAAAAAGCTCCCGGTGGATGGCCGGGAGTACTATCTCTTTTACAATCAACGCGGGGAAGATTGATAAGGCAATACCGCACAATTCTAAGCACCATATTGCGCAGTCAGATTTTTCTTCAGAGTGTACAGATTGAGCGCCGTCCATCTCACCATTGACCAGCGAAAGCTGTGCACTATCACGGAAAATGTGCAAGCGAGACGGTGCTTAGAATTGTGCGGTGTTGCCATAAACCTTTTGTGCCTTGATTAGCCCCTGTTTGAAACATCGAAAACGCCATCTTATTGCCCAGAAGCGCCTCTTTCCGCGTCAAAAATCCTGGTGAATCGGGGAAGATTGCCTTGCGTGTTTTTTCTTGCAATGGACCCCTTCTGGACAAAAGTCCCTCATTTCCTCTGTTTTCAAACAAGTCCTAAATATACCTTTTTTCGGAGGGAACACAGGCAACAGATTTGGGAAAAGCTTGCAAGCGGGGCCGCTTGCAAACTTCTAGTACGGTATCGATTAATGGAGGCGGGGATAGGGAGCCTAGAAGATTGCTGTAAAGCGGCCGCTAGCTTTTTGCCACGTCTGTTACCCGCAGAATGCCGCCCTCCACCGTGAATTTCACTTCCACGCCTCCAAAGACCATACCATACACCCGCTGGGGGTCTTTGTGGTAATGGGGCCGGGGGTCCGCCGCTAGAACAGCTAGCAAGGCCTCCCGGCTTTCGGCAGGGACCCGGGTCAGCAGCTCCGGCGGGCACTCTACGGAAAGGGTCCGCCAGGGCGTCGCCTGGGCAAAGCCACCGGTGGCTTTCGGCTGGCAGTCCGCCTGGGGTAAGTAGGGTTTTATGTCGAAGATAGGCGTGCCATCCACCAGGTCGGCTCCCCGCACCAGCAGGCTGGGACCCTGGGGACCATCCAGTTCCACCTGCTCAAGGGCTACGCAGGAGAGCCCCAGGGGATTAGGGCGAAAGGGCGACCGGCTGGCGAATACGCCCACCCGCTGGTTGCCCCCCAGCCGGGGCGGGCGCACGGTGGGGGACCATTTGCCGGCTGGACACTGGGAGAACTGCCAGACCAGCCAGAGATGGGAAAAGCCCTCTAGCCCCCGAAAAGCCTCTCGCACCTGATAGGGGGGTTCAAACACGATTCGGGCCCGGAGGGCGTCGATGAGGCCGCTTTGCCTGGGTACGCCGAATTTTTCGGGAAACTGGCTTTGAATATGTGCAATGGGAAGTAGTTCCATATGCTCCTCCTAACAAAAACAGGCAGCCGTTGGGGGTTGCCTGTTTTTTGTGCTTGATGATTTGTCTAAGCTGAAAAAATCGGAAAACGAAACGCGAAACAGAGTGGGATTCTTAAGGGCATGCTATTACTCCTCCGCCGAAAGATAGGAAAGAAGCGGATGGAGGAAAAAACGAATAACCCGAGAGGGATTATGCTGGAGCCGACGCATAAATGAATGAATGTTATGAGAGATATCCTGCG
>NZ_JAWXXL010000017.1:0-75420 GCF_034334985.1 Acutalibacter intestini
CCTGGCTCGACAAATGTCGGAGACTCTGGAAAAACTGCGAACGTAAATTACAGAACTCTTTTCAAATGTTTTCTCTTGCCTTTATTCGTCTGCTCTTAAATAGATGCTAAACAGATTCTTAGACGCTCCAATCGTTAACCCGGACGGCCCATTATAGGGAACCGCACCGCCAAAGCCGACACTAAAATCCTGGGAAGAAATAACGCCAGCATTCCGCAGTTCTTTCAGTAAGCTGCCGTACTCGTCGCGGGTCATGTTTTTGACATCATATTTCTTTGCCAAAGAAGCCGCCATTTCATCCGTCAATTTTGACGTTTCCAGCTTTACTTTGTATTCTCCATCACCCGAAATGTAAGTGTCTACACTCCGTCCATAGCGTGCGGCTGGATAATTTGACTTCGCATTTTGCAGCCCCGTCATCGCCAAATTTATATTCTGAGAGCTTACTTTTTGAAAACCTGTAATCATAATTCCACCTCATTCTATAATGGTTATAATCTCATGCACGAACATCGAAAGTCGCAGTTTCCCCTTCGCAAGCCACTGGTTGTTTCTGCGCTCCATTCTTAATCTCCGCACGTGCAGCATCCCAAGCTTGCTTATAAACATCATTGGAATCCCCAAGAAACTGATTTTCTGCCCTGGTAGTTAAATTCATCCAACCACCGATGTTACCTGAATTATAGTGCGCAATTTGCTCCCCATCAGGTGAATATACGGTTGCGGACTGGCTCTCAGGGGTGCTGTTAAGGTCCCCGGAACAACCGCCAGCCAGCCCGCTGAAAGATTTCACAATGCGACTCGGTTTTCCTTTGCCTTTGAGCTGTGCTATCATTCTGTCGAGAAATTCCAATGTAGGGTCCTGCTCCTCTTTATGCTCCTGCGCTGCTTTCTTCAGCTCCTGGGACATCTGTGCAATCGGAGCAGAACGGTCAGGAGAAACATACTTGCCCATCTGTGCATGACGGAGGTTAATCGCCTCTTGGCTCATATAAATACCTTTTTGAGCATCTCTCCGCGCTAACTCCTGGAGTTTCTCAGCAAAATCGTCTGTCATTGCATTTTTAGACGCTTCAACCGCCTTTTTCTGGATGATAGGCGTTTCCCCCCACCTGGCGGCCTCCCGAAGACTATTTACTCCGCCAATTTGCATACTATACGATCTCCTTTCTATTCCGCGCTGTCAATGCTCTTTTTGAACGTGTTCCAAATATCGTCATAAATGGACTGGAACAGCGATTCCCGTTGAACAGCGCCGGTGTCCGCTGTCTCCCAATCTTCAAAGTGAATTTCTTCCCCCTCCTCTACGCAGTCCCGCCGCTTTAACTCGGCCAGGATGCTGGAGGCCCCCTTTTGGAACGTGGACGTTATACCATGTGCGGAGGAAAGAGCGCGGTCAATTTCACCGTAAATATCGTCTGCGGAGGTGTTGATCTGCCAATGGGTATCATTCTCGCCGTTCCCCGCCCACTCTGCGGCCATGCTGTAAGCCTTGCCCATGTAGCCCTCCTGAGTGGGGTTGTGATCCGATACCCGGTTCAGTTCCGCCGCGCCCTGCTGCATAAACTGCTCACGCGCCGCCCTGGTTGCGTCCAGCAGCTTGGAAACGTCCTCCAGCTTCATCTGCTCCGGCAAAGCCTTGCTGCCGTCCAGCATTTCCTGATATTCTTGAATGGTTTGGTCGAAAGCGGAGAGCTGATCCCGGTATTCCATCAAAGACGTTTCATGCTGCTGGCTCAAATATGCGCCCACTTTACACTGGTTCAAGTAGAAGTGCAGCAGGCCCTCCGGCATTTCCTCCAGCGGGGAATTTTTCTTGCCCTCCGTGGCCTCCGCCGACAGCTCCAACGTATCAAACCGGGTTTTCATATCCTTTGCCTGATTTTTCGCATTCAGCAGATTTTCGGACAGCCGGTGCAGCGTGTCATTGACCGGCGGCTGAACAAGTTTCTGCCCCAGCGGTTTAGTCTGCTGAAAGATGCTGTTTTGGTGAAAAAGATTTGCGAAGTTTGTTACATTCATTTTATCTGCCTCGTTTCTGCTCCTAATTTAATCGGCCCAACCGGGGCCGCAAATATCTGTAATACAATGCTCCTATTGCACCGCCTCCACGCTCTCGGCTATTTTAATAAGTTCATCACTTGAACAGTGAGCGGATATTACAAAAATTGCACTTTTTTCTTCATCGCTCCATATTAACGTATTTGTGTTGCCCTCCCGTTGATCCAAATACAAATCAGCGGCATTATCGCCAACTATGACAGTTTGCACATCGGTTCCCTGATATTCAGAGTACACACTTACGGATTCTCGATTCCTGGTATAAGTGAATGAGAGTAAATACCCTTCATCATTTTCGTAAATAATACTTACATGATTATCCGATATAGATTTTTTCAGCTCGTTATAGCCCTCTGGAATCCATGTGGGCCGGTATTCAGCCAGTTCTTTTGGGGCCTCCTGCGTCTCCACACTCTCGGCAATTTTAACTATTGTTTCACCGTCAAGAGTTGATGTAATCCAGAAAATTCTCTGCTTATTTTCATCTTCCCATACTAAATGATTCACAGCTCCACTTGTATTGTCGATGTATAGGTCAGCAGGAATATTGCTCACATAAGCATCTATAAGTTGGGTATCCTCTCCTATTTGAAGATTCATTGATTCTGTATTCATATAGCAGTTAAAAAGAATTATATCTTCCTCTGGATTTTCATAAATAGCAATTATGTGTGCTCTGTCCTTTGGCTCTGTTATGAGTTTATACCCGTCTGGCACCCAGGTCGGACAGTACACAATATTCTTCGG
The DNA here is from genome assembly GCF_034334985.1 of Acutalibacter intestini. Classification (NCBI taxonomy): domain Bacteria; kingdom Bacillati; phylum Bacillota; class Clostridia; order Eubacteriales; family Acutalibacteraceae; genus Acutalibacter; species Acutalibacter intestini. The sequence continues at coordinate 2,809 of NZ_JAWXXL010000017.1, forward strand.
GGCAGTTTGATCTTTGCCAGTATAACGGTACACAAACCACCCCTCCGACAATTCCCGCACCCATCCCACAAAAGCCGCCCGCGCCTCCGGGCTGACTGCCAGGACGGTACAGCCGCTCAACAGCACCGCCAACAGGAGGCAGGCCGCAGCCTGGGCGATCCGATACCGAATAGGGTGGTCGGCCCGGCGGATCAGCTTTTTCATTTTGCGCTCAAAGGCCGGTGAAAAAGTCAGGGCTTCATCCTCGCTCAATATTTCCTCGGAGGGTATTTCCTCTAATTCCATGAAATACGCCTCTTGCAAAGCCGCTTTAAGCGTCGTCATTTTCATGCTCCTTTGTCAGTTGTTCCAGCAGCTTCTTCCGCCCCCGCTGGGCGCGCTTTTTCACTGTTTCCGCCTCAATGCCCAGCAGCTTGGAAATCTCTGTCAGCTTGTATTCCTCCACGTATTGAAGATACAGAATATCCCTGTAAATGACCGGCAGCTCCCGGATGGCGCTTAACACTTCCTCGTATGCAATTCGTTCCAGTACATCCTCCTCCAAATCATATTCTATCGGGATCATGGCCTCTGGGCGTTCAAGGACATTCTCTTTCTTTCGCTCCGCAAGCATGGTGAGCGAAATGTTTCTAACTATAATAACCGTAAATAGCCTCGTTCGGGGACAATTCACCTGTCCGATTTTTGAAAAATTTTTCACCAGCCGCAGAAAAGCCTCCTGTACCGCGTCCTCGGCCAGTTGGTGATCTTTCAAAATCTTCATGGCGATATGCAGCATAGTCCGCCGGTGGCTGTAATATAGCTTTTCAAACTTCGCCCGTTCCTCCGGCGTGTCCAACATTTGCAAGTATATTAACATGGGGTGTTACCTCGTATTCCGCTTCATATAGGGTGGGCCGTGATTTTGACAATACTTCCCCGTAAAAATACTACTGTATATATAAACCTGGAAAAGAAAAGTTTGGGGACAAGATTTTTGAAAAATTTCAAAATAATTTTTCTCCATCAAGAAATGTGTCTCACCGTGAGACGCATTTCTCAATAGGGCAAAGGCGATACGGTGCGTACATATTATAGCATTAAGGTGTATTAGGTTCACTGGGTTCGTCCAGGTCGAAGCCTGGGACAATGATGGTGTCGGGGTATTCGGTGGGGGCGCTGCCCTTGTCAGGAAGGACACCAATATCGGGATGGGCCTCTATACTTTCGCCTGCCAATATATACATATCCCCGTTCAATTCGCAAAAGGTGCTGATACCGTCTTTGGTATCCCAATTTATATCCTCATAATCTCCTTGACCAGAACCAACGTAAAAACACCTTGCTCCATTTTCTGCAAGGGCGAAAATCTGTTCCGCTGTCAAGAAGTAATAGTATCCGTTGTAGGCATCAAAGGCGCCGGAGATATTGACAGAAATTGCATCAGTGGCATTGATTGTCACATTCAGGCTTTTGTTTGCGTTATTTAGCACCTGTTCAAGCGTTGATTCGAGAGGAGTACGAACAAGCACAGAATACTTGTAGTTAATATCGTCAGTTATGCTTATTTTCAAAGCAAGGGCAGAACCGATATTATCATTGAACCCTTTCGGTCGATACATATCACCTGCAAATTCTCCAGGATTACTCTGAGACAAATCCACCACGTTAATTGTTTTTTGGGGAACTGTATCGCTAACCCCAGGCCCAAGATTGGGATTAGGAGGCGGCGCAACTCCACCCGGCCCTTTCAAAAGGCCCGGTAATGCTGCCATAGCTACTGTGACAATCAGGCCAAAACACGCCGCCATAGCGCCCCATTTCAGCCAGCCGCTTTTCTTTTTGCGCTCATAGGTGATTGCTTCCATGATGTACTTGTCGTTGACTTTTCCCAGCGCGCTGGAAAACTGTTCTGCGTTCATCGTACAACCCCTCTTTCTTCAAAATAGTTCCGCAGTTGTTTTCGGATACGGGTCAGCCGGACGGATACATTCTTTTCCGATAAGCCTGTCCGCGCCGCGATCTCCCCATAGCTGTCAGAAAACCAGTACCGCCGCATAAGCAGAACGCGATTCTCCGGGGATAGAGTATCCAGAAAGTCCTCGATCAGCCGAATAAGCTCCTGTTCCTCCATGTTCCCCTCCACAGTCTGGGGCGAGGCCAGACAGCCCTCCAGTTCTTCCAGCGCCACGGTGTAGCTACCGCCGCCACGCTTGGCCGCCCTGTCCGCATGATACCGCATGAGGGAAAGATTGCGGACGATTCGGCACAGAAATGCCAACAGCGGATTGGGCCGGGCCGGTGGAATAGCGTTCCAAGCGCCCAGATAGGCATCGTTCACGCACTCCTCCGCGTCTTGGCTGTTGTATAGGATATTGTAAGACAAACGGTGGCAGGTCTTGCCGTATTTGCCGTCCAGCTCCCGGATTGCCTGCTCTGACCGGGCGAAGAACAGTTCTATGATGGCGCTGTCATCCATCGGTGTATCCCCCCTTTCTGTCCCTCAACTATCTACTATGGATTTTTTGGAAAATACTACACGCTACAACAAAATTTTTTTGAAATTCCCAAAGAAGTTTTCTTTGCAATAAAATCATTATAATATGTGGAGTATTAGGGCGCAAGCGTATGTGTTTTGGGCCTTTATTTCTCTTTTGAGGAGGCCAGCAGCGTTTTTGTTTGTCAGAAATGCGTCTCACGGTGAGACGCATTTCTCACCTTGGACAAGGTTCACGATCTCAAGCCCCTTTTCTTTTGCGTATCTGACGGTATAGGCCGTCCCGCCGCTGTCCCTGTTGAGATAGCAGACGCATACCCCGCTGTTGTCTACCAAATGACGGTTGCGCCTGTGCATACAGCCCCTGGTGTACTGCTGGGCTGTGTAGACGACTTTATCTGCTTGGGCCTTGATGCGCTCATACTCCGCCACATCCTCCGGCCTCCATCCCCTGGTCTGCGTCAGACACGGCAGAACAAGGATCAGCTTCATATCGGGGTAGCTCTCACGTAGACGGATCACCGTCCGGGCGGCGAGGGCATCAAAACCCAGGGCGCCCCCGGCACCGTAGTATCGGATGCCCTTTTGGTATTGGGCCGATATGACACACTCCAGCCTGTTGGCAATCTCCGCCTGTTCCTCTGGCGGCAGCTCCCGGTGGCCCGTAAAGCAGCAGGTCTGCATCCGTTTTTTTGCTATTTCCATTTTTCGCTCCCTTTCCGCTGATTTTTCATCCCTGATTGCACATCCTATTATAGCCTATTATCGAAGTAAATTAAAGCCTTCTTTCGTTCTATTTTACGGCCTAAAACGAATGTAGAATAGTTTCAAAAGAGGTGATAGACTATGGATGTACTTGGACGGATCGAACAGCTCATGGAACAGCGGGGTTGGAGCGTATATCGCCTATGCAAAGAGTCCGGCTTGGCACAGTCTACACTGTCACACGTTTTCCGCAAGGATTCGGAGCCAACGATCTCAACACTGGAAACAATCTGCAAGGCGTTTGGTATGACACTGGGCGAGTTTTTTGCGGAGGGGGAGCTTGTGCCACTGACCAAGGAACAGCAGGTACTGCTGGATAAATGGGCGTTGCTGACCGCTGAACAGAAACAGCTTGTTTTGAATATGATCGACAATATGAAATAATGGTGGCCGTAAGAAATGCGTCTCACGGTGAGACGCATTTTGTCAAATCCCTTGTTTGGGGCGCGGCCCTGTGGTATTATGAACGTACCAGCTATCAGGGGGGCTACTATGAGCATCCGCACGTTAGCCAGCGGTGCGTCCGCATGGCGGGGATATGAATACTACGAGGGGAAAAAGGTGCTTTCCTTTTCCCAAACGGGCGAGGACGAGTACACGGGACAGGTGGCCGGGAGCGGCTCCGCCCCCTATCAGGTGAAAATCAATATCGCCCATCCCCGGCAGTCCAAATGCAACTGTCCCCATGCGGACGGGCGGCGGGTGATTTGTAAGCACATGGTCGCCCTGTTCTTTGCCGCGTTCCCGGAGGAAGCGGAGCAGTACATGGAAGAAGTAGAGGAATACGAACGGGAGGAAGAACAGCGCATGGAAGATCACTATGAGGCGCTGCGCTCCTATGTGAAAAGCCTGTCCAAAAAGGAATTGCAGGATCAGCTCTTTGAGGCCCTGGCCGAGTTGGATGAACGGGGTCGCAGGTATTACCGTTAGCCATTCAGCAGAAAAATACGTCTCACGGTGAGACGCATTTCCCAACAGGAAACGCGCCGCGCCGTGAGACGTTCTTTTATTCAGAGTAATACAATGGTCTGCCTATGGTGGTAAAGCCCTCCTGCTTTGTAACAACTACATTATTATAGCCGCTGGCGCAGTGGATAATCAGGATATTGCCGCTCTCGTCCCAGCCGCCCACGATGCCAACGTGGGTGTCCTCCGGGTAGAATACCAAATCGCCCGGTTGCGCCTCAGTCCAGGTAATTGCTGTGCAGTAAGTATGCTGAGCGTGAGCGCCCCCGCCGTGGCCTATGGTGTAGGCCCCATCGGAGATATTGTAAAATACCCAATCCACAAAACCGGAGCAGTCGAGGCCGTAGGGCCGGTAGGTTCCGGTTGTGCTGCTGCCGTCTGCCCATACCTTCTGAATGGTCCCCCAGCGGCTGTCCCAGCCGATCACCCGGCTTTTGCCGCCCCAAAAATAATTGACTTTCCCCACCAGCTTACAGGCAGTCTCCACCACGGCCCGCCGTTCCGGGGAAAGACCGTCGGGGAGGTTCCGCAGGATGTTCCGGGCCTGCTCCTGGGACGCAGACAGGTCGGTAAGCAGCAGATTCATTGTGGCAAGCTCGGCCAGCAGCTCCGTCAGTGCCCGGTTCTGATACTCGGTAAAGGCATACTCTGTCCGCATATCCTCGGCGGTTTTGGCCGTAATGGTGATATGCAGAATACGCTCTGTCCAGCTATCGTCTGTGTCATCGTCCGGGTCGCTGTCCGGGTGGGGGATCGTCTCCACTTCTGATGTAATAGCGCACATATCCCAAAAGACGGCCTTCAGCCGGTCCACCCGGTCAGGGGTCAGGGCGGCAACGTCTGTTCCGTCGTCGGCCCCCGCCGTCCTCGCGGCGAACACGGCGACAACCTCCCGCCAGTCCGGGCCTTGGCCCTGGATGTCGATGCTGTCGTAGTCGCCGGTCTGCATCGTCTCCAGTGTGTTGGCCAGCTCCATGTTGAGCTGCCCCACGGCCACATTGAGGGGCATGGCCCCCGGCGTCGGTTCATTGGCAAAGAGGATGCCGAATGGTGAGGCGATAATCGCCGCAACTAAAACAATCAGGCAGATAATCGGGATCAGGAACGCACCGCCCAAAAGTCCGGCGATGGCGCTGATCAGGGAGGACACGGCCTTGGCCGTCACAACGGCGGCTTTCCGGGACAGATCCAGCGCGGTCTTGGCCCTGCTTCCAGACTGTTGGAGCAGCTTGCGCTGGGCGTTGCGCTGAACGCGCCGTTTTGCCAGCTCTAAAGGCCGCGCCGCCGTTTTCTTCTTCGCCGCTGCAGACGCCGCTTTCGCGGTAGACTTGGACGCCGCAGCAGTCTGCCGGGTCTTGGGGATAAAAGAGCCGCCAGTGGGCTTCTCTTTCGGAGCAAAAGAGCGCCGGGGGCGCTCTTTGATTGGATTGATAGATTGATTGCCGGGAGAGGCAGGGGTACTCCCCGCGATGTGCCTGGGCGCTGGCTGGCGTTCCGGGCGGGGCGGGGTGGGAACGCGTCCCGCCTTTGCCCGCCGGGTCTGTGCCTCTGCCTTGGCCTTTTGCCTCATGCGCTCCTGGGGCTTCGGCTGGGCCGCTGCAGGTTTTCGTCCCGGTGGGCTGGTCTGCCGCTGGCCTGGGGGACCGGCGGGCCTGCGCCGGATGTCCGTCTGCCGGTTCCGCTTCTCCTTAATGGCAGTATGCCGCATCCGCTCTTTCGGGGTCGGCCCTGCCGGGGCACGATCCGGGCCGGGGCGGGAGGCCGCTGGCCGCTCACGGACGGTATCAGGCCGGCGCTCCCGCATGGGGGCGGGGCGGCGGCTATCCTCCGGGGGGCGCGTCCGCATATCGCCGGTGGGCCTCTCCCGTGGATGCTCTTGTGGCTGCTCCCGTGGATGTCCCCCTGCCGGGGGCGGCGGGGCCTCCGTACCAGCTGGGGGCGCTTCGCCGGGTGGCTGCTCCCTGTGTTCCTGTTTCTTCTGCTGCTTCCGCTTATGGCGGGAAATGGATTTTGAAACGGCTGTGGCGGTGCGATCCCGGAGGCTGTCGGCGGTGGTGTAGATCATTTCCTCCACCTGCTCCGCCGCCTGGACTTCCGGGGCCGTATCCGTACTGCCGCTCGTACCCCGGTTCCGCTGCCGCTGGGTCAGCTCTTTCACATATTTAGCCGTCATCTGGCGGCGCACGTCCTTTTTCACAGAGCCGCTTTTCTTGTCACTTTTCCCCTTGATTTTATCGCTGTTTTTTCGCTCCCGCACTTCGGGCAAGGTATTCGCCTCCTTTCAAAACGGGGAAATGCGTCTCACCGTGAGACGCATTTCCCGGCAGTGGTTCAGTTTTCTCCGGGCGTTGTGGACATCAAGCGGTAGAGGCCGGAATCGCGGGGGATGGTGTTGGCAAAGGGCACCAGCGCCCCGCCAAACCGCAGCAGGCCGTGTCCGGGGTCGGCGTTGGTGATGTAGCCCATCTGCGTATCGGAAATGTGCAGGAGCTTGGACAGCTCCGCCCGGTCGGTGGCGGACTGGTTGAATAAAAGCAGAAATTCGCTGTTGGCCAGCATGAGCCGCGCTGTCTCGGACTTCAGACATTCCTCCACGTTCTGCGTCGCCGCCGTCATGATCCCGGCGTACTTGCGGAAGCGTTTCCACGCCCGGTAGAGAAATTCGCCGGAATAGTGGTACTTAAAGTACAGGTAGCACTCGTCAATGAATACCCATGTAAACTTGCCCCGCTTGCGGTTCTCCATCACCCGGTTCTGGATGGCTTCCAGCGTCACCACCAGGGCCGTGGGCCGCAGCTGCTCCCCCATCTCGTAGAGGTCAAGGACAACCAGCCGGTTATCCATGTTGACGTTGGTGGGGTGGGCGAACACATTCAAGCTGCCCTCGGTGATCAGCTCGGCGGCGAGGGCAATCTCCCGCGCCTCCGGGTCGGCCTGCTTCAGCACTTCCTCCCGCCAGTCGGTGAGCAGGGGCATCCGCACCTTGCCCTTTCCTTGGAAGTAGTTTTGATAGATATTGGTGGTACAGCGGTCAATGATGGATTTATGGCTGGCGCTCATGCGCCCCGCGCCCATCTGCTGCTCCAAAATGCTGGTGATGATCTCAGACTTCATGGCAACGGGGTTTTCGTCGTCGGCGTAGCCGCTGGCAAGGTCAAGGGGGGAAATATGGTGCTGGCTGTGGGGGGAGATTTCGATAATCTCGCCGCCCAGAGCCTTGGCCAGCGGGCCGTATTCGCGTTCGGCGTCAATGATGATCACATCGTCACCGGTGCCCAGCACAACCTCGGTAATGGCGTCTTTCATACCCATACTCTTGCCGGAGCCGGAGACGCCCAAATAAAAGCCGTGGGGTGAAATGAGCCGCTTGCGGTCACAAATCAGAAGGTTGCGGGAAATGGCGTTAATGCCGTAGGACAGCCCGCCGGGGTCTTGTATCTCCTGCACCCGGTAGGGCATGAGGACGGCGGCGCTCTCGGTGGTCAGCGTCCGCAGGGCCTTGACGCGCCGGAGGCCGTAGGGCAGGACGGTGTTCAGCCCGTCCTCCTGCTGGTAGCGCAAAACGGAAAACTGGCATAGGTGTTCCCGGCCAATGGACAGCAGGGTTTCCGTGTCCGCGTCCAACTGCTCCAGCGTGTCCGCAATATGCACCAGCGTCACCACGGCAAAAATCATGCGCTGGTCGCGCTCGGTAAGGTCGGACAAAAATTCCTTTGTCTCGGCCCGGAGCTGTTCCAACTCGTAGGGAATGGCGGCGGTAAAATTATTCCGGTCGTTCTGCCGCTGCTGCCAGCGGGTGATGTCGCTCTCAATTCCTAAAATCCGGCTTTGAATTTCTTTCACAGCCTCATCCGTGGGAATGGGCAGGATGTCAATGGACAGCATGAGGCTGCGGTCAAAATCGGACAGGTCGGAGATCATATCGTCCTCAATATAGCTGGCGTACTCCTTGAGAAAGAGGACGCGCCCATACTTGCCGCCCATCTCAAAGTGTCCGGCCTTAAAGGAAATACCGTCCGGGCAAACCAGGTCTTTGAAGTCTACCCCATGCCGGATAGCCGCAGTTTGGTCGAAGGTGAAATACTGCTCCTCTCCGGGCCGGAAAAAATCATGGAGGATGCGGAGCCGGTCATGGTTGGCAACCTCCCGCGCCGTGCTGTCCAGCCGCCCCAGGCTTTTGGTCAGGTTGCCGTCCACCCGCCGGAAATAGGAACGGGTTTCCTCGATCTTCCGCTGGGGGATGGACAGGGTGATATACTTCTCCTGCACAAGATTGTTGCTCTCGGCAGCGCGGCGCTTCAAAATGGCGTTGGCCTCCTGCCGGTACTCGTCCAGCCCGTCCCAGCGTTCCTCCATTAAAATACTGCGCTCAAAGTCCACGGGGTTCAGACGGCGGTTGATAATGGTGATCTTGGTGGCGGCATCGGTGGGCAGGGAGTTAAGGACGCCGCCGTAGGCCAGGAAAATGCCCCGCCGCTCCTCGTCGGAGGCGGCGGCGTAGTTCACGTCGGTGAGCCGCCAGCTCTTGCTGTGCCGGTTCCCCACAAGCCAGATGCCGTCCGGGTACACGCACTTGACGGGGATCGTTGCCTGGACGCTCCGGGGGACGGTGAATTTCTCCCGTTCGCTCTTGTTGGCAAAGACAAGAGATTTAATCAAAGTCCTGCCCTCCTTTCCGCTTCAGCAGCTCATAGTGAAAGTTCCGGGAAACAAAGCGGCGGTCCCCGGCGCAGAGAATTTCGGACTTGATAAAAGCCCAGGCAAACTGCTCCAGCGTCATGCCGTTGTAGTTGAAAAAGCCCGCCAGGGCGATGGGGGCGGCAGCGAGGATGCACACCCAGCTTGCCGTCTCCTTTCCGATCATGGGGCCGAGGCCCAGGTACACGCCCACGGCCAGCCCCACGGCGACAGCGGCGCAGAAAAACTGCCGCGCTGACAGGCCGAAAAAGATGGTTTCCTTGTGCTGGCGTACTTCTTTGGGGATTTTAATTTCCATGGGATTCTCCTTTCGCGGATAAAATAAAGGAACAGCGAATAAACCGCCGTCCCCTATGTGCTGTTATGCCATTGGATACTGCTGGGCACTTCGTTCCCCCACACGTCCCAGCCGGGGGCCGGGTAACGGGCGAACAGCTCCACGCGGGGCACGTTGCCCATAAGGGCCACAATGCGCCGCCGGGCCTCGTCCGGCTTTTTGCTGTGTTCCTCCACATGGGAAATGATCACCTGATGGACATTCTTAGCCTGCCGCCTGGGCTGGCCCCTGGTGGCAAGCAGACAAATCTCGGCATTGGAGCGCGTCCAATAGCCCAGGCCCCAATAGATGCTGTCCGCTTTGGGGGCCAGCTTGATCCAGGTGAAAGCAACGGTCTTAAAGGTGAAGCCCCACGCCCGGACGACTTCCAATGCCTCCGGGAGCATGGGACAGGTGGCCCACAGAAACAGAACACAGTCTTTTCCGGCCAGCCCCGTCACGGGCAGGGCCTTGATGTCCTCCAACGTCATAGTGGGGTAGTGCCGCTCGGCCACGCCCTGCCCTTTCCAGTTCTGATAACGCCAGGGCGGGTCGGCATAAATCACACTGTATTTTCCTATAAGCCGAACATCTCCTTTACGATCCGGCTGGCCCCCCGGACAAGGCCGGTCAGGATAAGCATATTGAAAATGAGCTGTCCGATGTACTGCCACGCCATTGTGACGGCGGGCAAGCTGCTGTCCACGGCGGGGGCACTGCTGGACAGGAACGCCGAGTAAATGAGACAGGCCAGCACGATCACCGCACCCTCCATACACACGCCAATGTAGCTTTTCATAAACGCCCTGCCGCTGGATGACGTGGTTTGTCCGGCAAAGGACGCCAGGGGCAAGGGGGCCAGGGCGGTGAACATATAGAGCCGGAAAAACCGCCCGTAGACGGTGAGCAGCAGAATAAAGGACATGACGGTTATAAAGAGGGTGCCCAACAGGGACACCAGCCACAGGGGGATGCTCTCCAACAGGCCCACCCCCTCTATCGCGGTCACGATCTCGCCGGGCAGCGATGCCGCCGTGGTAATGGAGCCGCCCAGCCCGCTCATCACGGTTTGGGTGATGCCGCCGCAGATATTGAAAATTGCGGTCATAATCTCCATACACCGGCCCACGGCGGTTTTGGCGAGGATAAAGCGGATCAGGTGGCGCAGAACATACTCCGGCCTCTGGAAGTCCCGGAAGCTGGCGGCGCTCTGAAAAATCGCCATAGCGAAAAACAGCACCAACAGGCCGTAGCCGATGCCCACAAGGGCATTGTGGACGTTTAGGATCAGGCCCCAAATGGTGCCGCCCTTGAACGTCTCCGGGGATTGGGTCAGAAGCGCCCACATTTCCGCCAGCTTGTCGTTCCAGCCTGCCAGGGCGCTCTCCAAATTGCTGACGATCCAGTTGTCACTCAAATAAAATCACCTCTTTCGTTGGGGGAAATGCGTCTCACGGTGAGACGCATTTCCCCGGCGTAGGGTTGACGGGGCCGGTCACACCGCGCCAATGGCGGTCAAAATTTCTTTCGCGAAAGCGATCATAAGCCCGCCGAACAGACACAGGAAGCCCTGGGTGCGCTGGCTGGCGTCGTGGGACTGGATGGACATACCCACCTGCACGATGCCCCAGCCCAGGATAATGACGCCCAGGGCCTTGATAATGGAGAAGATAAAGTCGGACAGGTTGTTGACAATATCCAGCGGGTCGCCGCCTGCGGCGGAAGCCGGGACGGTGAACAGGCACAGGGACAGCACCAGCGCCGTCCAGACGGCCATGTACCGGCGGACCTTGCTCTGGGTGGTGAGAGTCGTGTTGGAAATGTGCTTTTTCATAGTAGAATTTCCTCCTTTTTTCATTCGATGATTTCCACATCGTCCAGCGACGTAAAGGAAAAGTCCAGGTCGCCCACGTCGTAAAGGCAAACTGGACTGTGTATATAAGCGGCCGCGCCCCCGTCAGCCGTGAACTTGATAGCGGGGTGCTTCATCAGATCGTACTTATCGTCAATGACCGGGGCCTCGCCGCGAATGAGGACGATGGCCTTTTTGTTGTCCAGCATCCGTACTTCGTCGGGTGTGAGTAATTCGCGCCCGGCCTGTTGAAAATTCTGGCTGTACGATCCGTTGCGCCCCTTGCTCTGGCTGCTGGTTTGGGTCTGGATCGTCTCCTTGCCCAGCAGCTCCGAAACATATTTGTGCGTACTCTGCTCGTTCCCGCCCAAATAGATAAAGGCATCCGCGTTGCCGATGATACCCTCCCAGTCATCTTTGAAAAGGGCCTTGAGCTGGGAAATGTTTTGCAGTATAATGGTGGCCATCACGTTGCGGGAGCGCATGGTGGCCTGAAGTCGGGCGTAGCCGTCCGGCAGTGACACATTGGCAAATTCGTCGAACATGAGCCGGACGGGAATGGGCAGACTGCCGCCGTGTACCTTGTCGGCTTGAAAGTAAAGCTCCTGGAACGCCTGGGAATAGAGCATACCAACAAGGAAATTGAGGCTCACATCGTTGCTGTCCGGGATAATGCAGAAAATGGCCTGTTTCCGTTCCCCCAGCTTGCCCAGCTCCATCTCGTCCCGGCTGGTGATGCGCTGTATCTCCGGCAGGGAAAAGGGAGCGAGGCGCACGGCGGCGCTGATCAAGATGCTCATGGCTGTTTCGCTGGGGGCCTGCTTGAACACTTTGTATTGCCGCACGGCGATGTGGTTGGGGTTTTCTTCCTCCAACGCCTGAAAGAGCAGGTCAAGGGCTGAAACATGGTCGCCGTCCCCCTCCTTGGCCGCGCCGTACTCCAGCATGGTGAGCATCATCTCCATGTTCTGATCCTCCGGCGGGGCCTCGTGGAGCAGATAGAGCATGAGGGCGCTGTCCAGGGCCGTCTCGCTTTTCTCCCAAAACGGGTCATTGGAATGTGCGTTTTTCGGGGTGGTGTTGCGAATGAAATTGGCGATCAGCTTCAGCACATCGGCGTCGTTGCGGATGTAGTGGAACGGGTTGTAGCAGTCGGAGCGATCCGGGTCAACGAGGTCGAAAACCTTGATCGTGTACCCCTCCCGGAGCAGCAGGGGGATGGAGTCGCGGGCAAGTTCCCCTTTCGGGTCAGTCGCTATATACGATGCGTTGGCCTCGTAAATGTTGGGCTTCACGATGTAGCGGGTCTTGCCCGCGCCGGAGCCGCCCACCACGATTTGCAGGAGGTTGCGGAAGTGCTGGCGGCTGTTTAAGCTCATCCGCAGGTTCTGCGTGAGGATGGCGTTGCGCTTGGGGTCTTTGTCCCGATACTTGCGGTCAAGCTGGCGGGGATTTCCCCAGCGGGCGCTGCCGTGTTCCTCTCCGGGGCGGCGGTTCTGCTTACCGGAAATGTACAGCACCACAGCAAAGGCATACACCACCAGCGCCCCCAGCATGAATTTAAGAGTATAGGGCGTCCAGCGGAGCAGAAACGGGTGGTCGGCCCACTCGGAAAACTTACCCAGCACTTCAAATGCCGTCATGCCGTCCTCATAGCCGGAGGCCAGCCCCGCGCCGATCCACAGCACGGGCAGGGCGAGGAAGAGCCACTTGGAATAGCTGTTGTCCGATTGATTTTTCACCGCCCACCCCGCCTTTTCGCCGGAAACTCCAGCCGCAGCCCCTGCTCAGGCCGGAGGGCGGCAAAAATGGATTCCCGGTTACGCTTCACCTCGTAGTCCGTCGCGCCGCCCTGGGTGATGGTGGCGGTGTGCAGGCCCCGGATGCTGCGGGCGGCGACACGTCCAAAAAAACAGCCGTCCAATGTCGCGTTCAAAAAGCCGACGCCATCCAATTCACAGTCAACGGTATTGCAGGATTTGAGGCGGGCCTCTTGGAATGAAACATTTCGCAGGGTACTGTCGTGAAAATGGGTGTGGTCGATGGACGCATTAAAGAATGTGGCGTACTGCATAACGCAGCTATGAAATTCAGAACTGGACAGAGTTGCCCCGTCAAAGGTGGCCTCCCTGATCCGGCACACGGCAAAGGTGCAGTTGCTGAAATAGGAAAAGTTAAAATCCGTGTGGTCGGGTATGCAGTAGAATGTCACCTGGTCAAAGTAAGTTTCCCGGAAAAAGTTCGGGGGAAAGCCCGCCTTTGCCGCGCAGTCATAAAGCCGCTGATTGACGATTTTTAACTTGCGGCCAATGGGCGGGTCATAGCTCCGATATTTGTACTGCTTGCTGCTGCTTTTGGTATAGGGCTGGTCTAACAGTGATTTCTGATGCTGGAAATCTTCAATTTTCTGTTGAAATGCCAGCCATTCCGAATTGTAGATTCCCAACCGTCCGCATACCGTGTCTATTTCAGCCAGCATTTCCTGAACCGTCTGCTCCCCCCGTCCTTGCAGGGTATCGTTCAAGCGCCGTACAATTTTAGCGTCATCCCCCGGCGGGTATTTTACGGGGTCGCACATGATCAGAAATTCTTTCAGATATTTGCTGATGTCCAGACTGCTGGGTACTGCCTTAAAATCGTCTATGGTGTTCGCCTCCTTATAAGAGAGCGGAAATACGTCTCACGGTGAGACGCATTTCCGCTCAGAATTGGTGCTGAGAAAAGCCGCGCCACAGCTATGGGGCGCTCTCGCGTTTGGGCTGGACGTCGGCGCATCGCCTCCGCTCACCGCCTGGGGCCAGTCCGCTTTTTCGGCTTCTGCGTTACGGCCTTGATCTTCTTCATGTCAAAGCCCCAGTCCTGGGGAGCGATGTCTTTCAGATTGTCGCTCCATTGGACAACGCAGCTAACGCGATAATGGCCGCTTTCATCCACCCGCCGTCTGAAAATGCAATACTTCTGGCCCCTCGCGGCTCCCTTGGGTGCGAACGCAAAACCGTATTCCTGCCTTGTGTCGATGATATGGTAGGCAGGGCCGGGGCCATTTTCACTTGCCGCAAGATAATACTTGGGGTAAAACTCAGGTTCCCGGATGTAGTCCAGCGGCTCATACTTCGCGCCGATCTGCTCCATGCGCTCGGCAAACTCGCAGATGTGGTAGTGACAATTCCCAACTGCCGTGTGGTACTCGTCGATAAACCGGCATACCCGTTCAGCCGGTTCCCTGTCGGGGTAGGTGATTCGGATGCGCCCGCCGTCCGGGATATGGAACAGCGTTTCATAGTCGCTGTTGATAAAGCGGATATACTTTTTCTCGGACATACTTCCTCCTTTCATGCAGGGGGGAAATGCGTCTCACGGTGAGACGCATTTCCCGGTAGGGTTCTCAATAGCCGGTTTTGGGCAGGGGCGTGGGCTTGCCGTACACAGTCGTCACCCAGCGGGACACGGCCTGCACCCATACGCCGTCATGGGTTCCGCCCACGTCGGCCACGTTTACAAAGCTGCTGCCGGGGGTCAGGCCGGACACGGCCTTACAGTGGAGCATGGGGGCTTCCACCTGGCTAAAGCCTCCGGGGACCTGCCCGAACACGAACATGATTTCGGTGACGCGCTCATTGGCCGCAAGGCCCAGGGCTGTGGGGGACGCCGCCAGTGTGTAATTCCGGCTGGTGCTGAGACTGTCGGCCAGGGTGCGGTAGTCCCCGGTGTTGTTCACCTTATAGACAATCTTATAGGTTCCGGGGAAATTGTAGGTGCCGGTGACAACCTTATCCAGCCGGACGGCGGCGGGCAGGGTGTCGCGCCAGTAGAACGACTGGAGCATGACGTTGCTGGTGTTGCCGATCCGGGAGAACACATAGCGGACAGGCTGGCCGCTGGTGGCCTCCTTGGGGCCGGTCTTTTCAATGGAAACGCCGGTTGACAGGCTCTTATTGGTGATTTCCAGCTTGACAATCTGGCCGCTGTACTCCAGCACGGCGGTATAGGTTTCCGAGGACGCGCCGTAGTTGGCCGGGGCCTTTGTCTCCCGGATGGTGTAGCGGCCCAGGGGGAGGGCCTTGGAGGACGCGAGGCCGTTGGCCCCGGTTACAATGGTGTCCACCTTGTTCCCGTTGCGCTCGTTGTAAATCTCAAAGGTGGCCCCCTCCAGCAGCGTACCGGCGGGCAGGCCATTGGTGGGGTTGTAGTCGGCGGACTTCTTCACAATCTGGATTTGTCCCCGGACGGCGGTGTTGGGCCAGGTAATGGTGGTACAGCCGCCGTACTGAACGTAAATCGTTTTAGGCTGGGTGTCCAGAATATAGCCGTCCGCACATTCAATCTCCCGGATGGTGTACTTACCGTCCGCGAGGCCCTGGTCGATATACACATAGCCCTCGTTGTCGCTCTGATAGGTGCCCACGGGATTCCCCTTGGCGTCGGAGAGCAGAAACGTCACGCCGTAGATGCCCTCGCCGGTGAGACTGTCCACCTTATGAATGAGGGCGCTCCCGGTCTGCCGGTTGGTGATCTCCAGTGTAGCCGTGCCGCCGTCCTTTACTTCGATTTGGTGGGGGGTATCGTCCAACTGATAGCCCTTGGCCGCTTTCAGCTCCGTCACCTGATACCATCCCTTTTCCGCTTCGGGCAGGGAAATAACGCCGTTTTGGTCGGTGGTATAGGTGCCGACAATTTCCCCGTTGAGCTTGCGGATTTCAAACTGAACTCCCTTAATGCGCTCCCCGGTTTCCTCGTCCTTTTTGATGATGGTGAGGCCCCCGATTTTGGTGTTATACACGGTGATGGTCTGCGTGTCGGTGGGGTTCACCTTGACGGTCTGCGTCCTGCTGCCCTCGTCCATAACGTAACCGGGCAGGGGCTTCGTCTCTGTGATGACCAGCGTACCCACCACGCCGGAAATGCGGATTTCGCCGTTGGCGTCGGTCTTATACAGGCCCTTGCTGGACAGGTGGCCGTAGTCGTCGTCCAGGTAGGAGCCGTCCGAGTAGGTGATCTGGAACTCCACCCCGGCCAGCGGTTCCCCGGTCTGCTTGTCCAGCTTCTTCACCACGATGCAGCCCTGCTTCTGATTGTAAAAGCGGAGGGTCTGCGCCTCGCCCACCTTGATTTTGATGGACTTGGGCGTAGTGTCGAGGACGTAGCCCTCCAATGTCTTGATTTCCTTGGCGGTAATGGTCACGCCGGGTTCCAGGCCCTCAATCACAATGCGGCCATTCTCGTCGGTGATATACTCGCCGTTGGAGCTGCCTACTACCTGACCATTGGACTCCGTTACCAGGAAAGTTACCCCTTTCAGCGGGTCCGTGGTCCCGGTGACATACTTCTCAATGACCAGCCGGGTCTTGGGGTCGTTCTCAAACGTCAAATCGTTGCCGCCAGTCCCGCCATTGTTCCCGGTATTGCCGCCGCCCGAACTGCCGCCCGTGCCGCTGGTGACACTGTTGGAGCCGTTGCGGACGATGATGGTCTGCGGGGTGGTGTTCAGCACATAGCCGCTGGGGACCTTGCTCTCGCTGACCACAACGGTACTGCCGGGAACGAGGCCGGATACGGTCACAGTCCCGTCCTTGCCGGTGGTGTAGCGGCCCAGCACGGTCCCGTTGCCGTCCTTCACGGTAAATTCCGTGCCGGGAACCGGCTTCCCGGTCATGGAGTCCAGCTTGGTCAGGGTCAAACTGCAAAGAGGCTCATTGAGAAACACAAGGGTCTGTGTGTCCTCCGGGTTGACGGTGACGGTCTGCGTCTGGGTAGACTGGTCGATCACATAGCCGGGAGCCGCCTTGACCTCCTTGGCGACGATAGTGCCGGTCACGCCGGAAACGCGGATTTCTCCCTTATCGTCCGTGGTGTACAGGCCGTTGCTGGAGAGGTGGCCGTTGTCGTTGTCCACATAGCCGCCGGAGGCGTAGGTGAGCTGGAACTGCGCCCCGGCGATCAGATTGCCGGAAACACTGTCCTTTTTCTGAATGACCAGCGTACCGGCCTTTTTATTCCAGAACGTCAACTGCTGGACTTCCCCGGCCTTAATCAAAATGTCCTGGGGCGTGCCGTCGAGGACATAGCCCTCCACGGTCTTGATTTCCCTGGCGATAACGGTTGTGCCGGGTTCGATACCGTCCAGAACGATCTCCCCCGCCTTGTCGGTGTAATAGCAGCCGTCGTCCGGGCCAACAGCGGCCCCAGAACCGTCTACCACCTTAAAGCAAACGCCGCTCAAAGGCTCGTTCTCCGTGCCCTCAATGAACTTTCGGATAATCAGGGTGGTAGCAGGCTCGTTGTCAAAAATCAGGCTGTTGGCAATGCCGGTACGGACAACGATATTTTTCGGGGTTTCGTCCTTGATATAGCCGGTGGGGGCCTTGCTCTCGGACACCACGATAGTGGCGTTGGGGGCCAGCCCGGAGACGGTCACAGTACCGTCCGTCCCGGTGATATACCGGCCATTGTTGGGGCCGATAGCCCTGCCCTCGCTGTCCCGAACCAGGAACTCCGCCCCTTTCAGCGGCTTCTTGGTCACAGCGTCCCGCTTCAAAATAGTGAGGGTACAGAGAGGGTCATCGTAGAAACGGAGGGTCTGCGTATCCCCGGCGTTGACCACAACGGTCTGCGGGGTGGGATCCGCCTGATAATTGTCCGGGGCCTTGACCTCGGATACCACATAGGTTCCGGGGAGCAGCTTGGACAGCACGATCTGGCCGCCGCGGTCGGTGGTGTACAGGCCGTTGCTGCTGGTGAGGCCCTCGTTGTCCGGGGTCAGCTCCCCGTTGGCGTTGGTGATTTTGAACTGAGCGCCGGAGAGGGGCAGCTTCGTCACACTGTCGTACTTCTCCACGATCAGCCCGCCCTTGGGGGTGTTGGTTATGATAACGGTCTGCGTATCGCCGTTGGCCCCAATGACCACGTTGGTGCTGGGGCTGTCCATGACATAGCCCGCTGGAGCCTTTGTTTCAGTCAGTACATAGGCCCCAGGCGCGAGGTTGGTAACGCGGATTTCGCCGTTGCTGTCAGTGATAAACAAGCCGTTCTGCGTCAGGGTGCTGTCGCCAATTACGCCGTCCAGCCCCACTTCACACCCTGCGGCGGTAGCCAACCGAAACTCCGCGCCGGGGAGGGGCTGGCCTGTGAGACTGTCCCGCTTCTGGATAATCAGACTGCCTTTCGGCTGGTTCTTAAAGGTGAGGGTAACGGTGCGGCCCTCCTTGATCTGCACGGTCTGGCTCTGGCTGTCGATGATAAAACCGGCAGGGGCGCGGGTTTCCGTAACTACCACGCTCTTGCCGGGTTTTAGCCCGCTAATGCGGATTTCGCCATTCTCGTCGGTGCGGTATATGCCGTTGCTGTCCCCAATCAGGGTGCCGTCCGCGTACATGATTTTGAACTCGGCGTCCTGGAGTGTAATGCTGGGGTTGACGGAGCATACCTTTCTGATAAGCAAAATCCCGTCCGGGGCGTTGTCAAAGCGGACGGTGACAACGCTCTGCTCCCCGCTGTCGGCCAGAAACACCGTCTCGGAGGCGTTGATGATGGAATACCCGTCAGCCGGGTCTACTTCCTCCACCACATAGGTGCCGCTTTTCAGCCCTGTCCAAATGGCGGTGCCGTTCTTCCCGGTCACTTTCTGACCGATCACGGTGCCGCCTGTGCCGGAAGTCCCGCCCAGGTAGCGGAGCTGGAAGGTGCATCCCGGCAGGGCCTCATGGGTCACACTGTCGTATTTCTCCACAATAATTCCATTCAGCGGCTCATTCTGGAAAGTCAGGGTCTTGCTTTCACCGCCGTGGATGATAACGCGCTGGGTGGTGGGTTCCTTCATCTGAAAGCCGGGGGCGGGGGCCACTTCGGTCACGGTGTACTCGCCGGGGTACATCTTCTTCCCCTGCTCATGCACCTTGATCTGACCGTTGGCGTCGGTGAAAATATACCCGTAGTCAATGGAGCCGGGAGCGTCCGCCGCCTCGCCGTTGCTGGTGTAGGTGACGTGGAACTTGGCCCCCTCAATAGGAGCGCCCGCCACACTGTCCTCCTTGAAGATGGTCAGCTCCGGGGCCTTGTGGTCCTTGAACGTGAGGGTTTTCTCATCGCCGGGGTTCAGGCTGACCGTCTGCTCCCGGTCGGCGTTTTTGCTGGGGAGGTAGTAGGGCGCGGGGACGGACTTCTCCGTGATTTTATAGGAGCCGGGGGCCAGCCGCAGGGAAACCGTTCCGTCCGCGCCGGTGGTCACATCGTTGCGATAGTCGCCGTCAATGGCCTCGATGGTGAACACAGTGCCGGGGATAATATCATTTGTATCAGCATCAAGTTTGGCGATGGTCAGAAGGGGCTGCTTCAAATTATCGAAAATCAGCTCCTGTTCCTCGCCGGGGCCGAGGTAGATGGTCTGCATGGGTTCATCCCCCACCACATAGGGGTCCGGGACGGACTTCTCAATGATTTCATAACTGTCCACGGGGATATTGGTCAGGACGGCCTTTCCGTCCGGCCCGGTGGTCACGTCGTTGTGATAGCCGTAGTGGATGCCCTTGACCTCAAAGACGGTTCCGGGAATGACCTCCTTGGTCTGCGCGTCCCGCTTGAGGATGGACAGGCTGGGCAGCTTCTTATCCGCCGCCGTCACGGTGACAGTGCCGCCGCCGTTGATAGTCGCCTGATCCACATGGGCGATAACCGGCTCAGTCAGTGTGGCATAGGGGGCCGGGGCGCTCACCTCCACAAAGGCGTACATCCCCTCGGTAACGTCGGTCACGGTGATGGAGCCGTCCGCTTTGGTGGCCTCCGTGCCGATGATCTGGCCGTCCTTGATGATGTTGAACACCGCGCCGGGGAGGGGGTTATCGCTGTCGTCCAGCTTAATCAGCTTGACTTTCACTTTGGCGTCATTTTCAAAGACAAGGGCGATGTCGGTCTTGCCGTCCCAGCGGAAGGTCTGCTTGGTCTTATTCACATCGGGGCTTTTGGTGTAGCCCTCCGGGGGCGTGACTTCCTCGGCGGTGTAGCTGCCGAGGGGCATATCCTTCCAGGGTACGTCGGTCAGGTAGCCGCCGGTTCCGGTGACATATGTGCCGGTAAAATCGTTGTCCACGCCCTCAATTTTAATAACCGCTCCGGCCAGCCCCTTGGTGGGATCGTCCGCGTCCACCTTGCGGATGCTGCCCTCGCCGGTAATGGTGGGGGTGTCCGCAAAGGTGACGGTCACAGTGTTGTTGCCATTGCTGGGCAGGACAACATACTGCGGCCCCGCGTTGTCGATCTCGTAGCCCTCCGGGGCCTCCAGTTCGGTTACGGCATAAGTGCCCGCATCCAGAGCGGTCAGGGTATATGTCCCGTCCTGCCCCGTCACAATCTCTTTGGAGAAGGCGCCATTTTCCGAACTCACTAAGAATCGCGCCCCGGCGAGGCCCTTGTTGGGGTTGGTACTGTCCACCTTTTTGACGGTAAGCTCATATTTTTGGCGGGTGATGTTCAGCTCGCCCACCATAACGGCCTGCACGTCATTTGCGGGGTGATAGTTGGAGCCGGGGCCGGTGTAGGCATACTCGTAGACGCTGCACTCACCCCATACGCCCTGTGCGCCCAAATCCAGAATATATTGGGCGCGGTCGCGGAACGATCTGCCGTCCATGGTATCGTCAATGCTGGTATAGCTGGTATGCTCCAGATTGTTGTAAACGCACAGCAGTTCCTCGGCGCAGGCCACCACGGGGTCAGACAGCAGACCGGCCTTGTAGCGCCAGACGACAGCCTGGGTCCAGGAGTTCATGGTCCAGGTGTAGTTGCTATCCCACACGTCGTCCACGCCGAGGGCTTTGGCCTGATCGGTAAAGACGCCGGTGGAATGGGCATAGAAGTAGGCCATCATCGTTTTGACTGTGGGATCGGAGATGGGCTTGGGATTTCCCCAGGTGTGGCCTTTCAGTGACCAGCCCATGCCCTTGCCCTTCTCGGCACAGAAGCCCATGGTACTTTTTCCGTTGAGGGCAAAGTGCATCTGGTGCATATAGCACTCACCCAGGGCCGGGGAATCGTACTTGGTTCCGCTGTAAGCGCAGTCATCCATTTTGATGGTATCCGGCGCGGCGGCGCTGGCGGGAGCCGTCAGCATACTGAGAATGGAGACGACTGCCAGAAGCAATGCGGTAATTCGTTTTTTCATATAGCCTCCTCATCATGTGTTGGCATGAAAAGAGGCTATACCCCCCCTAAAATATCGGGAAATACCGTCCTCCTTTCATGCGTGTGTTTGGGTGTTCCCGATCTCTATTTTTAGGGGAATAAAATAACCGCCCTGCGGAACAAGGCGGCTGCGGAGAAATGCGTCTCACGGTGAGACGCATTTCCGGGCACAGAAAAAGGCCCTCCAGCCGGGGGGCCTTTTCCGTCTGTACTTTTAGGGTTCGTAGGGATTGTGGGTGTTCGGCCTGCCGACAATCATAAAGCAGTAGGTCACGCCGCCGCTCTCGGTCACGCCCACGCCGATACTGTCACAGTCCGGCTTTATCATCGTTTCAAAGTGGCCGGGAGATTTAAGCCAGTTGTCGTGGGCGTGCTGGGCGGCGTCCTCCGTAGCGACGCCGGTGAATACCGTCAGGTTTATGCCGAAACCGTAGGGGTAGCCGCTGGCGATCACGGCCTCACATTCCTCTTTTGTGTGATGCCAGGTGTACCGCTGATCCGAGAGGGCTTGGGCGGCGGTCATCAGGGCCTCGCTGACCGGAAGCTCCGCCACGCCGTTGGCCTTGCGGGTCTGATTGATAAGCCGTACCAGTTCCTGCCGTACATCCGGTTCCTCCGTGGGGCTGGGGCCATCCACGACGGAGGGGGCCGCTGGAGTGCCGGAGCCAACGGTGAGCGTCAGGGTTCCGCTCTCTCCAGCACGGTTGGCGGCGGTGATCTCTGCGCTCCCCTCCGCCTTGGCGACAGCTACCCAAAAGCCCATGACCTGCTCCACCGCTACTGTGTCCGGGTCGCTGGAGGTAACGGTGTACTCCGCCCCGCTGGGGCCAATCATGAGGCCGCTCCGTTCTCCGACTGCCAGGGTATTGCCCTTGTAGCTGTTTACCCGGACAGCACTTGCCGGGGGATCTGCGGCTATGGCCGGAATAGTGAGCAGGGAGAGTGTCAGCATGGCGGCGGTGAGCCGGGTGGTCAATCTTGCTTTTTTCATGGTCGCTTTCCTCCTGTAATGTAGTTTTTTGTTGGGATTTCCTAACATTATTATACTACATTCGGAAGAAATTGTCCAAAAATGGCGTGTCAAGCCTCGACTGCCCGGACGCACCAGCGGTAGCTGGGCTGGTTCATCACACAGGTAAAAAGGGTGATGCAGTTGTCGCTGGTGGCCTCCAGCATGGTGTTGTCCATCACGTCAACCTTTGCAACACTGGTAACAGTGTAGGTCCGGGTTCCCAGGGCCGTGGTGAGGGTGATGGTGTTGCCCGTGTCAAGTGTATGGATTTTGCCAAAATGATTATTTATCCCCCGGTTGTGCCCAGCCAACGCAACATTTCCATTCCAGATGCTGGTGTTGGTGAAGTGGCCCGCCCCCTTTTTCAAAGCGGCGCTGTCCGTGCCCTGATAGATATTGACACTCAAGCCGATGGACGGGATTTCCAGTGTGCCCAAACTGCCGTTGCGGTAGTAGAGGTCGGCGGTCACGTCGGTAAATGCGGTGACAGGACCGCTGGTGGTGGGATAGGCCGGACTGGTGGGCGCGGACGTGTCAACCGCGCCGGGGAGGGCCGGTGTGCCGCCGTTCGTGCCGCCCGTCACGGTGAGGGTGTAGTTCCCGCTCAGGGGGCCGTCCGCCGCAAGGTTCGGGGTCAGGTACTCCCCGGAATTGGGCAGGTAACTGGTAGGCGTCCCAAAACCGGGAGGAATGAGGGCGCTGCTCTTGCTCCTGTCCTTGTTGGCGGGTTCGGCCCCGGTCTGGATGATGTCCTCCGTACTGGTAGGCGTGCCAAAATCCCCGGTGGGCGGGTTGTCAAAGGTGTATTCCAACGCGGAGGCGGGCATGGAAAGCGCCGTCAGCACAAGGCAGACGGCCAGCAGGGTGGAAAGATACTTTTTCATTTAGACATACCCCCGTTTCTTATCTCGGATAAATTTGTAGCCCCGCCAGCCGCCGTAACCAATGATGGCGAGGGCGGCGATCCCGGCCAGAGCTGTGACTACGATTTTCCCGGCGACGCTCCCGCCGCTGTCCTGGGCCGGTTCCGGGGGCTGGGTCTGCTGGGGTTCGCCGCCCTCCGGGATGGCGGTGGGGTCCGGGTCTAAATGCGTCTCACCGTGAGACGCATTTTCCGCAGAAAACACGGCGGTATAAATCACCGTGTCCCGGCTGGTCTTGGTGACTTCGCCGCTGTACTCCACGGAGACGGTGTACCCGGTGACGCTGCGCCCGCTGGCGGTGCCGGTGTAGCTGGCGATGGCGTTGTAAAACTCCCCCGCCTCCTGCCAGTCTACGCCCGCCAGCGTCAGCGTCCGTCCGCTGTCCGTGATGGTCTTGGGGATGAGGGAGGCGTCGGCGTCGGACAGGTTGGGGTAAGTGCGGGTGGCAGATACCGTCCAGCTGTTATTCTTATAGCCAGCGGCCTCCACGGTGATTTTGGTGTAGTCGGGCTTCAAAATGCCGGTGTAGCCGTCCTCGGTGGCGATCTCACGCTCCGGCTCCAGCATCTTGATAATCTCGGCCATATCCTTGGTGCTGCTGTCCAGCGTGACAACCTCGATGTAGTCCTTGGCGTCCGTCTCGCTCAGGTCGTTCTTCAGAACGTCCAGCAGCGTGTAGTGACGGCCCTCCCGGTCAAAGTCCCCGGTGGGAATGGCGGCGGGGTCGTCACGGGTGGAGAGGTAATAAACCTTTTCCAGCCGGATCATGCCGTTTTCCTCGCTCGCCCGTACCTCTGCGGGGTAAAGGACCGCAGGGGGCGGCGCTCCCTGGGCCGGTTCCGTTCCCTCTGTCTCCGCCGCCAGCGCCGTGCAGGGCAAAGCGGCCAGGGCCAGCAGGAGCGCGGAGGCCAGGGAAAACAGCCTGTGGTGTTTCTTCATGGAAAAACCTCCTCGTTTCTTAATGTGGGTATTCTCGTACATAGGCGGCAAAGCGCCGTTCCTGCGCTTCAAAATAGTCGCCGTCAATCTCATAGCCGGTGAAGTCCAGCCCTGCGTCATAGGCGGCGATCCGGCTGCTCCCGCTGCCTAAATGGGTGTCCAGGATTTTGTCGCCCGGTTTGGCGAACAGGGCGTATATCCAGGCATAGAGTGCGATGGGCTTTTGCGTGGGGTGGATGCGGCCCGGCTGTACCGGGGACAGGGCGATCCGTTTGCAGGTCAGGTCAAAATTCGTCCAGGCCAATTCAAAGGACGCAAAGGAGACTTCCGGGGAATACTTCTTGTCCCAGCACAGCCAGCAGTGGCTGTCGGCGGCGGGGAGCATACTGATGAAGTGGTTGGCCCCCCATATGATTTGGTGCCTGGACACGCGCCGCAGCTCCCGGAAATACTCCGGGGGAGGCGGCTTGGCGTCCCAGAATACGGGTTTGTATTTGCGGGGCTTGCCCTTGCGCCGCCCCATATCGCCCCGAATGTTGAGGCCGTATGGGGGATCGACAACAGCGAGGTCAAAGGCGTTTTCCGGCAGCTCCCACAAAATATCTGTGCAGTCCATGTGATACGCTATGTTGATACGGCTGGTCCCCTCCTTTCTCGGTGAAATAAAAAATGCGTCTCACCGTGAAACGCATTTTTGCCGGTTCCGGGGCGCGGACGCGCCCGCCACCCCCGCCAGCGATAACCGCCGGACTTTCCGGGAAACGCACCCGTCTCCCCATAGTAGCAAAAACCGGCGCAAGCCGGTTTTTGGGGTATGCCCCCCCCTTGATTACTAAAAGCACCGGCGGACTTTGGCAGTCAAGGCCCGCGCCGACCGCCCCAGCGGGCGGCGCGGCTTGCCTTGGCCTTGACGGACAAAGGCCGGTGGTGTAAAATCCGCGGGGCTGGGGGCATACCCCGGATCGTGCCGACTGATTACCGCCTGCCGTATTGCCGGTTATTGCTGCCCCGGCTGGCGGTATGCTCCTGCTGGCGGGGCTGGATGCCACGCTCCACGGTGTCGCCCATATTCCGGGCGGTCTGCCGCATGAAGTCCAGGGACTTTCCGCGGTCATCCGGCGAATAGTAGCTGTAAAACTGCTGTACGCCCGCCGCGTCCGGCACGGGGCAGTCCACCCCGAAACGGCGGCACACCATGAAGCCGACGCTCTCGGCGTTCAACTGGAACGCGCCCCGGTCATAGTCCCGGTTCATGCCCCGGTCATGGAGGCGGGCAAAGCTGATCTCGGTGGCGAGGGCGGCGAACACTTCCAGGGTGCTGTACCCCGTGTTGATTTCCAGAATACATTCGCGCTCATTGTAGCGCACGGGCACTTCCAGCCCCGTGTTTTCGATGAAGCCCACAGGGGCGGTATCCAACAGGGCGGCAAACGCCGCGTTCAGTCTCTCGCTGCCCTCGGTCAGCGGCTCAGGTTCTCTCATGGGTCTGCCGGTGGTCTGGCTTACATCGTAGTAGTTACCCATAAGGTAGCCCCGGAAATTGGGGTTGCGGGACGGGACGAAAACCGCCGCCCCCTTGCTCATTTCCTCGTCCATCACATACCGGCCCTGTTTATGCCAAAAATCGGTGGTGCCGATCTTGGTGGGGTCTGCCATCTGCGATAGGGTCAGGGCGATATTCCCGGCGCTCAGGCCGATGTTGTCCGCCTGCAAAATAAGGAAGCGTGTGTAGAGATCGGGGTTGGCTGTAATGGCCATCAGCGCCCCGTCCCGTGTTTGGGACAACTGATTACGTTCGGCCCTGCGGTTCTCGGTGCGCTGCTGCTTGCTCTCAGCCTTGGAGTTAAGGATTTCACTTAAACTTGGCATAGATTCACCTTACCTTTCTGTTCGTTTTTTCCGGCCCAGGGCGGGACTGTGCCGCCAGCCGCTGTAACTGATCCAGCTTCTTCTTGGTGGGGGAGTCCGGTTCAACAGCCGCCGCAGTCGTCTGAGACGGTTTCAAGCCACTCCCGCGCTCTGGCGAGGATTTCTTTTGTGGAGCGCGGGACTTCGCTTTTTTTTGCGTGTCCTCCTCCTGTTCCTTTTGGGGAATGGGGTAGCCCAACTGCTGCATGATGGCGTTGAGCAGGGCGGCGTAGTTCTCATTGGAAACCACATTAAGCATCCCGTTGTCATTCCCCTTTTTCTGAGCGAAAAAGTAGAGGACTCCAAACTCCTTGGCCAGCTTCTGGAATTTGGCCTTGTCCTCGGCCTTGATGGGAATGACCACGGCGGGGGCCGGGTCGCGGGCCAGCCGCTTGGCCGTGGTCTGGCCCACCACTTTCATGTCCTGCTTGGCAATCGCCAGCAGAAGGGCGGCGACATTCTTCACGCCCTCCAGGGTCAGCTTCGCCGCCGCCTCGGTCGCCTGTAAGCTCTCCCGTACTACAACGTCGGCAGCTTCAGCACTTACATCCATTTGCCTTTCTTCTCCTTTCTTACTTGCTCGTCCGTTCGATCCCGGACGGCCTTATGGCTGCTCCGTTCTTCCTGCCGCATGAGCTGCTCCCGATCCCTGATTTTCGGAATATCCTCCATAATTTTTCGGCAGATCGTCAACTCGCGGCGGGTGGAGCGCAGCTTGTCATTGACAGTTTCCAGCTCGGCCTCCACGTCCCGGCCCTCGCGCCGCGCCCCGTACAACTCCCGGCGATAGTCCACCAGCAGGTCAATCTGGCCTTGCAGGGCGTCGCCCAGCATGGCAAGCTGGCTGTCCGTCTCTATGCGGTATTGCAGTAGAAAACAGAATTGTTTTTGGTAGCGTTGGAGCTTTGCCACTTCCCGGCGAACAGCCGGGGGCGGCGGGGTGCGCCGGGGGCGGCGGTAGCCGTTGAGTAAATATAAGTAGCGCAGATAGAGCGCACGAAAGCCGCGCACTTTCCGGCGCGGCTGACGGGGGACAGCGCCCCCTCGAACGGTATAACGTTTTTTTACCTGGGGAATGGGGCGTACCAGCGGTATGGGCGGCGCAGACGGCGGCAGGGGCAGCTCGTAGGGTTCGCCCCGCCGCGCCGCCGCCAGCCGTTCCCGGATGTGGGCTTCGGTGTAACCGTCGCCCAGGCTGTCCAGCCGGAACACATAGTCCCCGCCGGGAGGCTGGACGGCGGTATGCTTCACATTCGAGCCATATTTAATGGTATAGCCCTGCCGCCGCAGAGCGGCGAGGAAGGAGTCAAAAGTAAAGCTCTCCCCGATGGCTGCGTCAATGTCCTGCATGACCCCGGCCATCACGATTTTTCGCCCTTGTTTTTCCGCTGTCCACTCGGTATAATGTTTTCCGTGGCCCTGCGGCTCAATGACCGACAGGCCGCGCTCCCGGCTTACCTCGTTGGACGTGCCGCGCAGATCCCCAAAATAACTTTGGAAGTCGCTGCGGTATTTCTTCCCGTCCACAAAGGAAACGGAATTGAAAACGATGTGACAGTGGAGATGCGCCCGATCAACATGGGTCGCCACAACAACCTCGTACTTGTCCCCCAGCAGACGGCGGGCAAATTCCACCCCGGCGGCGTGGGCCTCATCCGGCGTTACCTCGCCGGGGGCGTAGGAATGGATGATATGGTAGCCCAAAACGCCACCCTTTTTGTCCCAGCGCCTCTTGGTGGCGCGCATATCCGACAGGGCGGTGTCCGGGTAGCAGTTGATGCCTGTGACAAGCTGGTGCGTCTTGTCCGGGTTCTCCGCATAGGCCAGCGCGGCGGCGAGGCCGGTTTTTTCCTCGTTCAGCACATAGTCAATGCAGTGATCCATGCGCCCGTGCAGGGTGATGATTTTGTCGTAGGCCAATTACAGCGTCTCCTTTACCGTGCGCCACGCCTGCCGGACTAAAGCGGCGGCCTCCGCAATCTCCGCTTTGCCGATGCCCTTGGTGGCGTTGGCCCAATACGCGATCTGATTTACATTATTGCCGATGGCCGACAGCTCCCGGAGCAGGGCGGCATAGGTGTCGGGCGGGCGGGGGCGCAGTTGTACTCCAGCGGTGAGTGCGCGGAGAAACGGGTCAATGCCCAGCCCCGCAAGCTCGGCCTGCTTCTTCAGGTGCCGGTATTCCTGCTCATTCATCCACACGCTCACATGGCGATTGCGTTTCCTCATGGCATCCTCCTTTCGGTGGGCAGTAAAAAATACGTCTCACCGTGAGACGCATTTCTGCAATATTAAATTGGCATTGAATGTGCTTTGTTCCTGTGCTATAATTTTTTTACAAATCCATAATTGAAAAGAAACGATATTATGAAATATGCCTTAAAATATGTAATAGATTTTATAGCGTTGGCTATCTTATATGCGTTCTACTTCTTCAAAAGATGGAAAAGCAAAGGTAGAGATACATTGTTTTTTAACACGCTCATGTATGTGTATCTATCTTTTGTGGTTTTTTTCACTTTGATGCCAATCATAGTGAAACTCCCCTTTATTTTCAATCACCCCTACACTCCTATGAATATGGTGCCATTTGTAGATGTGTTATCGGGCAGGGGAGATTTTCTCAGGCAGATAGTGTTAAATATCATTATGACTGTACCGTTTGGCTTTCTATACCCGCTTTCGCAAGGTCAAAAATCAGGTTTTTTCAAAACGATATTCTGTTGCTTTCTTTTGAGCCTTGGCATTGAGTTGCTGCAACCGCTGATTAGCGGTTCCCGTTCTTCGGACATTACGGACTTGATTACTAATGTAATTGGTGGAATGATAGGATATTGTTTTTATATCATTTTTAAGCCGATTACAAACTGGATTTCAGAACAGCTAACAAAGAATAGTTAACAATCTGAACATTTCTGTTTACAAAAGAGTCTCTTGAAAATCGCCTCCTTGATTGATGCCGGAAATACGTCTCACGGTGAGACGTATTTCGCTGGGGGGTTTAAGGGGGCTTCGCCCCTTAACAAGGGTCATTTGGTGTGCTACCAAATGACATACTTGCTCGGACAGCACCGCCTTTCGGCGGCGCTGTCCGCTGTGGGTGCTACCTTACAGCCGGTTTCTTCTTACGGGGCGTCCTCTTTCTGACGGCAGAGGCGATGCGCTCTTTCTGGAGAACACAGTCCAGCTCCAGCTCATTTCCGGGTTTATAGTGGATGCGTTCAATACGCCCGTGGTCGTTAATCAGACTGTGAAAGTGCCCAGAATATGCTGCATAGGGCAGTTCAAGCTCTGTGCCGTCCGCAAAGGTCAGTTCTACCATTTCAGCGTGGACGGCGTTCCGCTTCACACGCTCTACCTGCTCTCCATATCGCAGGGGCTTAACTTGGCCCAGCACAGATGCGCCCTCCCGTCCAGGTTCAACGATGACACGGTACGCCTTGATATGCTCCGCGTCATAGTCGTAATGCGTCCAGGCGATGTGTGCTGTGCTTTCCTTGATAAATGCCTCCCGTTCCGGGACGCACAGTGTCCCGCAGGGGCGGCTCATCCAGAGAAATGTACGATCTTCCTGGCTGATTTCCAGCATGGCGGCTTGCAGGCGCTTTTCGTCATAGGCAAAATCCGATTGATAGTGTTGGGTGTTTTCCTCCACAATTCCCGCCAAAAACGGAATAATATCAATCTTCTTTTCCATAGCGTTCGTCCAGGTCGGGGCCGTTCACCGGGGAGAGGTACTTTTCCGCAAATTCCTCCGGGGTCAGCAGCTCCCCCACGGTGTCCAGCATAAGGTCGCTGTCGTAAACGTCCCGTTCGCCGCTCTCCGGGATTTCCACAGGGATCAAGGTCAGTACCGTCCCCAAAAGGGCCGCGCTGCCATCGGCGCTCACCAGCTCATAGTAGAACATATCAGGGCTTTGCTCGTCGGGCGGGATGTCCTGATCCGTGAACAGGGCGGGAATACCGAAAATCTCAATTTCCCGCAGGGGCGTCTGCCCGGTCTTTTTTTCCATAGGGTCAACTCCTATCTTCGTGTTTTTTGTGCGCGGCGTTTTCCTTTCTGGCGGGGGCGCTGTTCCTGTGTCCGCTCCAGCTTCGGCGGGGGCGGGGAGATAGCGTCAATGATTTCCCCGGCTGTGGAGTGGATCACGTTGAGCGAGGCTTTTAGCTCGGCAAGTTCCGTGCCCTTGCTCCAACTGGCAACATAGGCGAGGGAGTAGTCTGTGGTGTCAATGCCAAAATGCTGGCACACAACATAGGCGATGCTTTCGGCCTCCACTTCCTTGCGCCGTTTTTCCGCTGGCGATGGTACTGCCAACAGATCCTGCGGCTGGTGCAGCTTCGCGTGGGCAATCTCATGCACCAGGGTTTTGATTGTCTGTACCTGGCTCATTCCGGGCTTGATAACGATTCTGTTCTCCATAAAGCTGGTGTAGCCCTTTGCGCTCCGCTCAAAAGCCTCCTGCATAACCGGCAGAGGGGATAGGGCGGTCAGCCGGTCATAGATGCCGGTATAGCCCGCCACATCGCCGCTCAATTCGGAAACGCCGATTTGTGGCAGCTCCCGCCCCTCGGTCTGGCTCAGATCGAAAACATGGGCGATCTTAAAGCGGTTTGGGGAAATTTTCACTTTTTCCGTAAGCGGTTTTCCGTCCGGCCCGTAAATCGTCTGCCCGGACAATGGGTCGATCTTCTCCCGTTCCAGCGTGGCCCGGAAGTTACAAGGCGCTAAAATCTGGATGCCCTTTTCCCCTTTCTTCACCTGACGGCCCAACTGTGTCCAGGTGTTATACCCGGCAACATTGGTGGCGTGGGGGCACTGAAAGAGGATCAGCAGGGCATTTCCAAAACTGTAATGATGAAATTTTGCCATAGCGGTGATGTATTGAGCGTAGCTGTCGCTGGCGTACAGCTCCCTGACGCCGTTTTCCAGCCGATCCGTCAGCTCGGCCACGCGCTCGTCAGTCTCATAGGGCATGGCACGTTACCTTGTGGGAGGCTTGCGCGGCTGCCTCGGTCGTTCCGATGGATATTTGGGGTCTGCGTCCACCTTGATCGTGAACGGCTTATCCCCGTTCATAGCAATCAATACCTCTGCTTTTTTGAAACGCTCCTTATAGGTCTTTACCTGCTCCGGGGTGAGGGAGATAAAATTTTCTTCGCCCAGGCCGCACACAAAAAAAGTGCCAAACACGCCGCCGTAACTGCGTTCCGGGATGGAGCGGTTAAACTCTAAGCCCTCAAATATGCCGTTCTCATTACATACAAGGGCAACTTCCTCCTGGAATGGGTAAATTGCCTGAATAAGTCCACCGACAGTTTTTTGCATCTCGGCAAGGCCATTGATTTCTTTCTCATAGGGAAGAAAGCCGGGTTCCACAACTAAAACATTCATTGATGCGCCTCCTATCGTGTCGGGCCGGACTGGTTCTTCCGCTTCGGCTGGATTTTTATAGGATTGGTTCCGTCTGTGGGCTGGATGGCCTTGATCCGGCTGGCGGCGTAAATGGCGTTGTCCGTCAACTGCCGCTGCCATGCGCCCTCGCTCCGCGCCCATTTGAAGCCCCAGCCTTTCAGCTCTGTTCGGACTTCCTCGCTGGGGATTTCATCAAAAAAGATTTGCAGCCGGTTTTTGTCCCCGTTAGCCTCAACTCTGCCGCCCTCAAAGGCCCAGCCGGTATATCCCAGCTCTTTTGCCTGGGAGAGTTTCTGGATGCGCTTTTCCGTGGTGCGTATATTCCGATTGTTGTTACTCAATGTACAAGAGGCAAACGGCTTTTTATCCCACGGGTGGTACTCCATACCGCTCTCCAGCTTGGCCGCTTCTTCATCGGACAAGCCTGGAAAGCCCTGGCAAGTGCCGTTCTTCTTGTAATAGGCGTTGACCGCTTTCATAAATTCCTGGGTCTGCTTCAGCCCCTCCAGCTTTTCCGTCAGCTTGGCGATGGCCTCCGGATCATCGGAGGAAATGGCGGTGTTATTCTCTGCCGCCTGCGCCCTGCGCTCATAATAGTCGGCTTTATCGGATGCCGCGACGGACTGGCGCATTTTATTGCCTGCCCTTTCGCGGTAGCGTGCGTCTGCCGCGCCCATAACCGGCTGGCCCGATGGAATTGCGCTAATCATATCCCAGGATTGCCTGGACAGCGCATCACTTTGGGCGCGGGCTTTACTGGCCTTTTCGCGGAGACGGTCAATGCGTTCTTGTTTTTTCTGCTCGTATTCGTTCAAAAAATCATCCTCTCTGATAGTCCGGCATGAAAGATGGAAATGCGTCTCACGGTGAGACGCATTTCCACCCTGTCTTATAATCAGCGGCCTTTCTTCCGCTTTTGAGGCTTTTTCTGCCCTTTCTGACGGTCTTTCAAGTGCTGCTCCAGCGTTTTGGGCGGCAGATCGTCAACGGCGATAATCACATTTTTGGGCGGTACGCCCTTGAGCATATCGCGGATTTCCTTGGACTTGTCCTGTTCCATCTCGGCCTCCTTTCTTGCAGCATCCTCAGCGGCAAAACGATGTTCCAACTGCTCCACATTCCAGTTATCCTTGAAACGGCCTAATGCGCTGTGTCCGAATTGGTCTAAAGCCCGCTTGTCCAGTTCACGCAGTCTGGCCCACAACTCCGGGTGATGACAGCGCAGATTTTTCAACTCGCCTATCCGCTGAAAGGGACAGCACCAGCAGGAACAGCGGTGATAAATCTCATAGAGGCCGTTCCAGTCAAAGCCCCGGTCATAGCAGATTTTCAATGCCTGGGCCTCGGTGATGCCCCATTCAACAAGGGGGTAAATCTCATCTTTTATGCGGGCCGGTTCATCTGCCGCTATGCCAACATAGTGCAGGGCGTTCTTCGCCTTTTTCAGTCGATTGACTTCCTTGGCGATCAGATGGGTTTTGAGCTGTCCGGTACACCAGCGCACACGAATACCCGGCCAGCCGTTCCCATAGGGCGGTACACCCAGCTTTGCCCGGTTTTCAAGTGTTTTCGGTTTTTCTTTCGGCTGGTCGAACATAAGCCATTCAAAACCCTTGGGGTGGCGCAGGATCGTCAGGTGGATGCCGCGCTCCTGATACAATACCTGGTCGATTTTGTCCCAATGGCGGTACATTTCGGGAAATTCCATGCCTGTGTCCGCCGTGAGAACGCAGTCAATGGGCATCCCGGCCTCCAGCATAAGCAGGAGCATGGCCGTCGAGTCCTTGCCCCCTGAGCAGGAGACGGCGTGGTAGTATTTGTCAGCTACGGGCCGTCACCTGCTTTCGGGCAGAAAAAAAGCGCCCCTTTGGGCGCACGTTGCGGGGACGATCCGGCTGCTGGTCGGGCTGATAATCACCGGGTCGGACCGCTTTTCTTGAAAATCGCTGCTTTCTGCTGCTCTTTCATCTGCCGCTGGCGGCGCTCCTCCAGCGCCGAGTACACGCTTTCCTCAATCTCACGGGGGGTCATGGACACATCGGGGAAATACTTGCGGAGGCGGTCCCCGGTCAAAATCACCTTGGTCACTTCGGGCCGCTCCTGCGTCCCCTTGAACGGGTCGTCATCCCTCTCCAGGGTGGGAGCATCATGGGCGGGCGGTTCAGCGCCCTGCTCCGGGGCGGGAGCTTTTTCCGGCTCCTCCCACGGGGGAATGTCTGCGGCGGGGGGCGTGTCCGGGGTCTGGGGAACATCGGGAGAGGCGGGAATGGGCGGCTGGGGGGCCGGTTCGCCAGCGGGTTCCGGGGACGCGCCGGTGGTGGGGGCCTCCGGCTGCTGTACCGGCTCCGGCTGCTTGGGTGCGATGTCCTTATCGTCCAAAATCTTCCGCAATTCCATTTCGTCCAGCTTCTTGCCCTCGCCCTCGGCTTTCTTCATGCGGATAATGCGGTCAGTGGTGGTCTTATAGCCCAGGTCAAGCAGGTGCAGAACGGATTCCTGCGTCTTGGGCTTCAGCGCGGACATTTCGGCTGCGGTGGAAATGGAGAGCTTGCCCTCGTCAACCAGGTCGCACACGCCCTTGATTGCCTCTGACATACGGATCAGGCGGTTGAGCTTGGAGACGGTCATGCCCATTTCCTGCGCCAGCTTTGCGTCGCTTTGCAGCTCATTTGCGGAAAAGCCTTTCTTTCTGCGGCCCGCCTTCTGCTTCATGCCCTCCATCTTCATCCGCAGGGCGCGGGACAGGTCATAGCTGGAAATTTTGTCCCGGTGCAGGTTTCCGTCCGCCACGATGATCTTGGCGTCCGCGTCGCCAATTTTCTGGATAATGGTGGGGACGGCCTGGTTGAGCATGGTGGCGGCAATATGGCGGCGCTGGCCGGACAGGATTTCCAGCCCGCCCTTTTCGTTGAACCGGGCCAGCACCGGGTCTTTGATGCCCACCAATTCAATGGATTTCAAAAGCTCCTTGAAGTTCTCGCTTTCAACATCCACGGAAAAATTGTTGTAGCTGGATTTCTCCAGATAGGCCGGGTGGAGGGTGATAAAATAGGACTCGCCCTCTTTCGGGGTGGGCAGAGTTTTCCGCGCCGCCTCGTCAGGGGCCGTGAGGCGCTTCTCAAAA
This sequence comes from Acutalibacter intestini, assembly GCF_034334985.1. Taxonomy (NCBI): domain Bacteria; kingdom Bacillati; phylum Bacillota; class Clostridia; order Eubacteriales; family Acutalibacteraceae; genus Acutalibacter; species Acutalibacter intestini. Next base: position 37,377 of record NZ_JAWXXL010000017.1, read on the forward strand.
ATCTGCGTGATAGCAGTCCCGGCAGGTCCCTCCTTGGCAGCGGTCAGGGCTTCGCCCTTATCCTGACCGGGAGGGTCTGTCTCTGCCGTACCGCCTTTTTGGGCCTCTCGCTCCGCTTTGTCAGCATTGGCGAGGTCAGTCAGGGAAATGGGTTGGCCGGACTTCGCTTGGGCCTCCAGCTCGGCAACGGTAGGTGTATCCTTTTCACCGGGGGCGGCAGGAGTCTTGTCCTCCTTGGGCGTATCGCCGGGGGCGGCAGGAGCCTTGTCCTCCTTGGGTTTCTCGCCGGGGGCGGCAGGGGCCTTGTCCTCCTTGGGTTTCTCGCCGGGGGCGGCGGGGGCCTTGTCCTCCTTGGGCGTATCGCCGGGGGCAGCGGGGGTCTTGTCCTCTTTGGGCTTCTCGCCGGGGGCGGCGGGGGCTTTGTCCTCCTTGGGTTTCTCGCCGGGGGCGGCAGGGGCCTTGTCCTCCTTGGGCTTCTCGCCGGGGGCGGCGGGGGCCTTGTCCTCCTTGGTCTTATCGCCGGGGGCGGCGGGGGCCTTGTCCTCCTTGGGCTTCTCACCGGGGGCGGCGGGGGCCTCTGCACTCTTGGTCATATCCTTATCGGGGACAGGCTCAAGGAGCTTGCCGGGGATGGGAGCGTTGGGATTGTTCTTCACCGCCTTGCGGTAGGCGATGGCCTCCTGCATGGTCATCTCATAGACATGGGCGGGGATGTCCGGCTTCTTCGCCAGCTCACTGGCCCTGCGGCGGCGGTAGCCGGACAAAAGCTGATACTCGCCATCGTCCCGCTGGCGCAGAATGACAGGCTCCTTGATGCCGCTGCTCTCAATGCTGAGTACCATACTGCCCAGCGATTTGTCCTGGGGCTTTGCGATGAACACGTTGGGCAGGTCATGGATTTTGGACAGCGGGATCACCTGGGGCTTCGCCTGGGTCGGGGTTTTGCTGATTTCATTTGCCATTTATAGTCCTCCTGATTAAAAATATTTGCTAAAAAATACGTCTCATGGTGAGACGCATTTCTCAACACAAGGTTGGGTTTTCCCCGCCTGCCCGGAAATGCCAGTTATCCGCAGGGGGGAGCGTGGCGCAGTAGGCGATCAGGGCATCCATGCTGGCCTCTTGTTTGCCAGTCGGATAGATTGACCAGCCGCGCTCATAGGCGGCGAGTTCCTGTTCGCCGTCCTCCGTGTACAGAAACAATTTGAGGACGCGCCCGTTGTCGATGCCGTCCGGGGAATTGATGTCGCAGATTTTCGCGGCAAAGGGCAGGCCGTCCACCGTCCCGCCTAGCCAATTTCTCCAGACGCAATCTGTCGTTATCGTGTGTTCGGGCATCTTCTTTCCCTCCAAAAAATGCGTCTCACGGTGAGACGCATTAACCAAAATCGTGCCGGACGGCGGCGGAATAGTAAGGGCCTATCGTGATAGGCGCGTTGTAAAGCGCCGTCAGCAGATAGGCCCGGATGTTATTGATTTTTGTGGTTGTCTGGCTCATGGAGTCGATGATGTACTTGATATGTTCGCTGTCAAGCTGGCGAAAGCGCCGCCTGACAGCATCCACAGGTAAGACTTCACCGCCAATCCGTATGGTGGAGGCCGTGCTGCTCAACACGTCCACAATCAGCTCCAAAAGGCTCTCCACATCGTCGTAAGGAAGCTCCTGCCGTAAATGCTCATATTCGATATTTTCTTTGACTTCCTCTCTCACCTCGCATCGATCAATCCCCATTTGCCGCCCGCTGGGGGCTGGGGGATAGATGGATGGATCAGGCTGGATAAAATCAAGTTGATTTCTTTTAGTTTGATTAGGGTCGGTTTCCTCGACTTCTTGAGGTGGATTTTTGCGGCGTCTTGAGGTCGGAAAATCCGACTTCTGCACGTCGGCAAACTCGACGCCAGGAGGTGGCGCGGGAGGCTCCGGCTTCTTCTCAGGCTGGGGAGGCATCTCCTGTGTGGTGAAACGCTTGACATATATCCGGGTGGGCTTGCCTTGGCCCTGCTTCTTCCGCTCGATCAGACCGACGCCCTTGCCGGTGTCCAGCTCGGCCAGCAGCCTCATGGCCTTGTCCCGTCCGCAGTTCAGATTGCTGCATACCTCGTCTACAGTGTAGTAAATGTAGACGCGCCCGGTATCGTCGTACCATTCGTTTTTGATGGACAGGCTCATGCGGTCAAGCAGCATCCCATAGAGCAGCTTGGAGTCCGTGGAAAGGTGCTTAAAGCGGGGGTGGGTGATAAGCTGGCAGGGGATGCGGAAGTAGGTAAACTGCATCGCCTCGTCGCCGTAAAAATAGCTCGAAAATTTCATATCCGGCATGGCCGTTGCCTCCTTTTGGGCATGAAAAAAACACGATTGTCAAATCGTGTTTTTTTCTGGATGTTCGATTTTGTCACAAAGGAAAGAATTTAGGGTAACTGCACAATAAAATGTTGTTTTCAGTCTTGTCCTTTATCGGTAACGTCCTAAATAAAACGCTCCAATTCTTTTTGCTGTGTCTTTGTGAGAAGCGCAAAAAGTTTCCTGACTATTTTTTCACAGGATTCTGTTAAATCAAATACTGCGAAATGCCCCATACTATCACCCCCTGTTCCTCAGTGTCAATCAAAAAGAATCTGAGCTATCCTTCTTTACAGTCGATTTTTATTCTTCCTTTTCCCGGAATCCCCAAGCCTCAAAATCCGTATCTTCATCCTCCGGCTTAACTTCCTCGGCATAATCGGGACCGATGGCCTCTGCCGAGGCGTTGAGCATATAGGGCGTGACCTGTACCGGCGCTTCGCTCTGGATTGCCAGCCCCCTGCGGGCAGCCTTGCCGCAAAACACCATGGCGGCGGCAAAGGCAAAATACTGCACACAGCTTGTTAAGTAGAGATTCACAATGGCCAGTTCATTTCCCTGCACAGGGACGCCCTGCTCAAGCTGCCGGGAAATGTTTTGATGACAAGCCGCCAAGGAAATAAAGGCCGTAATCAACAGCACCACAGCAAAAACGTAGCAGGCCACAGCGAGGATGCTGCCCTTTTTGGAGGGCTTAGAAAACTCGTCCATCATCTTGCCCTCCTCTCGTTGCGGGGAGCATTGTTTCTGCGGCATTGGGGTTGGGCGTTTCCATCCTGAGTACGCTCCAGCACCTGCAGCTCACCTTTTTTCAGCCGGAACACCACATCGGCCTGCTTCGCCAGCTCATTGGAGTGGGTAACGACCACCACACACTTGTTCATCTTGTGGGCGCTCTCTTTGAGAATTTCTGTAATGTCCTGGGCAGTGTCCTCGTCCAGATTGCCGGTAGGCTCATCGGCCAGGATCACCGGAGCCTCGCTTGCCAAGGCACGGGCGATGGCTACACGCTGCTGCTGGCCGCCGGAGAGTTTCAGCACATTTCGCTTGGCTTCTTCTTTCGTCAGGCCCAGGCGCTCCAGAATGGGCAACGGCGGCAGCTTGGAGGTCAGCGATACATTCTCTGCGGGGGTCAGATAGTCGATCAGGTTATACGCCTGAAAGATAAATGCCACATGGTTTTTCCGATGATTAGACAAACCGGTTTTGGCAATATCTTGTCCTTCAAAACAAATTTGGCCGTTGCTGGGGCTATCCAGACCACCGATCAGGGAGAGCAGGGTGGTCTTACCGCAGCCGGAAGGACCCAGGATTGCGTAGAGTTTGCCCTGTTCCAGTTGTCCGCTCACGCCCCGAAGGACAGGCTGCTTGCCGTCATAACTATATTTCAAATTGGAAAATTCTAAAATGCTCATATCAACATACATCTCCTTACATCCAGTCATCAAAAAAATCGTTCATCCATTCTTCGGAATCTAAGCCCCCAGAAGGAGAATCCACGCTTACATTGTTTATATCGCTTAAAGTGATTTCACACGATCCGCTTGTGCCATCCTCAACAAGTATGATTCTTGCTGTACCCTTTTTCAAATCGACGGAAGTGCTTTGCGTATCATCACCTTCTAAAAGGGTGGTAATTTTATTGTCCTCGGAAACAAGCAGGACTTTGAATTTTCCGCTGGACAAATCTGCCGAAAGGTCAATAGAAATAGATGTATCTTCTGCTGCATTGAGCATCCAAATGGTGTCTTTTCCGTTGAACCCTTGAAATTCTCTTTTCAGAGAAGTGTCCGTACTTCCGGTGTCTACACATTTTTGGTAGGTATAACTATCCTCATTAGAAAGGATCAAGTTGCGATCATTATATGAGGAATTTCCACAGGCAGATAAGATCAATGTGAAAATCAGAGCCGAACAAAGCAGCATAACTATTCTTCTTGTGCGCTTCATAGTAGTCTTTCCACATCCAGAAAGGCCGGAAACGGCATACCTTTTTCCCGCTCCGATTTGGGAGCTGCTTTTTTTATCAAATGAATTTGACAATTCTGGTAATTCCGAAATGCTCATAATCTTAAATCCTCCATTTAGCTCATTTTGCTTAATATCTCTTTGGGCTGTAAGCGAAACACTGGGATGTTAGACATTCCCACAGAGAAGGCTACAACTAAGGTTCCAATTCCACAAACAGCCGCAAAGTTACGAACAGTTATTTCCACTTCCAGAGAAGAGGCGGTATCGCTGGCGATTGTTTCGGTTTGCGCGGAGACATTTTGCAGGAGAAGATCACCCGTTACATCCGCAACGACTTGGCCAGCAAAGAAAGAAATGCCAAATGCCAGCACAGCGATCATCATGACCTCTGCAAAATGTTGCAGAAATATCTGCGTCTTTCGGTATCCCATAGCCAGCAATATACCTGTTTCATGAATACGGCCCTTAATCCAAAGACTTAGAATTAAAGACAACACCAGGGTACTGCCAATAATTAAGCAGGTCAACAAGGACGATACCAGGACAGACATATTTTCCAAAGGTGCCGCTGTTCGCTGATATTCTTCATCGGCAGTTTCTAACGCAAAATCATCCCATGCAATATTGGCGTTTTCTTTTGCAGATTCAATAGTATTACTAAGCTGAGCCGGATCTTTCACATAAAATTCCAGTCGTTGATATTCTCCTGATTCCCCATTGGAATCGTCAATGAAAATTCGGTTCTGATAAAGAGAGGGTGGCGGTACAAGCCCCGCATTAAGTTGTGGTTCCTTGATTTCGTAGATACCTACAATAGAGAAGGGGCTGGATGTTTTTTCTTGCGAAGATTGAAGCCAGATTTGATCTCCAACTTCTAAATTGTTAAGTCCTGCAAGTTCTTTACTTATGAGAACAACATTTTCATCTGTCGGCAGAATGTGACGCCCTTCGGTGATCTGAAAGGTTCCTTTTGAAAAAAAGATGCTTTTTTCAGAGTCCGTATTCATTTCACTGGTAACAGTATGAAGTAATGTTTCATCATCATCGTATTGATTATTGGTCTCTACCAGTTCCAGATATTCTCCATTGGCATTGGTCAGTATTGCCTCTCCAATTTGAGAAGCATTGTAGCTTTCAATATTAGGAGTTTTTAAGACTTCTTCAATCACAGAATCATCTAACGGCGCACCGACATATTGAACACCACTGCTTTGATTTTCACTGGCTATAAAGTTTTCAGATTTAGATTTGTCCACCACTAACCCAAAACTACCACCAAGAGAGTGCCTTAGTTCTTGTGCTGCTGTATCGGCAGAATATTTAATCGAAAGCCCTACCAAAACAAAGGTTGAAACGACAAGCAGCACCATGAACAACACAATGCTTTTTCCCTTTTTACGGTGTACTGATAAAAAGGCTCTGCTTAAAGTGTTCATGATGTGACCTCCTAATCCATCTTTCCAAGCAGCTCTTTGGGCTTCAAACGGAAAATCGGAATAGAAGCTACCGTTACGGAGGCTATAATCAGCACCCCACCAATACCAAACACCCAAAACAGTGTTTGTGGCACAACTGTGACTGTCAATTCAGTGACAGATGTTGTGTTTGTAGGGATTTCAGGCAACGTATAACCAAAGGAACCATCCTCACCAATCTCCGGTTCTTGTGTAACAGAATTAGTGGTATCGGTGTCCAAGAGAGCATTTCCCATTCCTTGTGCAACTGCTGTACTGGCAAAAAAAGAAAGGCTGAACGCTAATACGGCAACAATAAGAACCTCGGCCAGATGTTGCGTTAAAATCTTTGCCTTACTAATACCAATAGAAAGTAAGATTCCGGTTTCATGAGTACGGCTCTTTGTCCACATGGTCAGAAGCAAAACTAATATGGCAACGCTTATGACTGTAGTAATCACAATAAGCGTCGTAATCAAACCTCCCAGATTGTCCAGCGGCAAAGCTGCAGATTCGTAGGATTTATTTTCTTCGGCCAACGTAAAACAATCCCAATCTATGGAATCCAGATTTCTTACATCTTCCATAATACTGTCCAACTTAGCCGGATCATCTACCTGATAATGAACTTTGTAATAGCCCTCAGATGACCAGGATAACAGTTCTACGCTTGTTTCCACATCCATCAAAACTGTATTTTCCAGCAAATCTCCCGGTGTTGAAAACATGGAAACTTGTTGTGTTATCTTAGAATCAAAGATACCGACAATGGTAACTGTTTCTTGCAATTTTCCAGCTTCTTCATCTCCGCCTGTAATTTGTGGATTCATAGCGATTACAAATTGGTCGCCTAATTTCAGATTGTTTGATTCCGCCAACTCTTTATGGATCAGCACAGCGTTGTGATCCTCGCTGGTAATCTGGCGTCCTTCAATCAACTCAAGGCTGCCACCAGTAAACATATCGGCTTCCGCTGTATTGGTGTAGCCATAAATATTTGCCTGTTTACTCAGTACCGGCTCATTGGCAAACATACTTCCTTCAATACTCTTTAACTTCAAATACTCGCCATCCATCGTTTTCAGATTTGCGGGGCCAATATTCTCTGCATTATATCCGCTTACGCCGGGAACCTCTGCCACTTTATCCGCAATTTCTTTTGTCAGGGATTCTCCCACATACGCCATCGCATAGGAACCGTTCCCAAGATCACGGCGTTCATATTTGCTCTGGTCGCTGTGATCTTCTTTCATGACAAATCCACCGCCTAAAGACTGACGCACATTTGCAGCCGCCTGGTCAGCGGCCTTGCGAATAGATACCCCGGAAATTACAAGTGTACCTACGACTAAGAAAATCATAAACAGCAAGAGCGTCTTGCTCCATTTTCGGACAAGATACAAAATTGTCCTTTTTCCCACATTCATAGAAGTGCCTCCTTTGCTTTGTTTTTCAGTATTTTAGCAGGCATATTTCTCATGGGTATGGAACATAGTTGTCATGGAGTTGTCAAAACACTGTCTGTATATTGATAAACAGATTTTTCGTTTTCTTGGTCTTTCGGCAAAAAAGGCGGCGGCTCTAAAAAGCCACCGCCAGATCAAATAAGCGTGTCAGTATAGCTGCTGTACGACAGCTTTTTTGCCATCGTGCGGTAGCTAATCACTTATAGCCTGATTGTCTCATGAATATTCAAATCAGGAAATCAAAACACTCCATGGGTCGTTCTATTTTACGTCCAATTATTATAAAAATCATCCATCCATTCTTCGGAATCTAAGCCATCAGAGGGTGAATCCACACTTACATTGCTTATATCGCTTAAGGTGATTTCACACGATCCGCTTGTGCCATCCCCAACAAGTATGATTCTTGCCGTACCTTTCTCCAAATCAATGGATGTATTCTGTGTACCATCATCTTCTAAAAGAGTGGAAATTTCCTTCTCCTCGGAGACAAGCAGCACTTTGAATTTTCCGCTGGACAGATTTGTCGAAAGGGCAAGGGAAATAGAAGCATCTTCTTGGGCATCGAGCATCCAGATGGTATCTTTTCCATTGAACCCTTGAAATTCTCTTTTCAGAGAAGTGTCCGTACTTCCGGTGTCCACACATTTTTGATAGGTATAGCTGTCCTCGTTAGAAAGGATGGAATTGCGGTCATTATATGAGGAATTTCCACAGGCAGATAATACCAATGTAAAAACCAAAGTCAAACAGAATAGTTTAATGATGTTTTTTGTGTATCTCAATGTAATCTCTCCTTATTTTATATTAGAACTTCTGTATAGCGGATAAATACACCATACACCTCCATTTTATCAATGGGTCAACCCTATCTTGTTTAATGAAGTCCTCTTTGTATTGGTACGTTGAGATAACTTCATTTTACGAAGCGGTTATTTGTGGGGCAGTTTATTGTAAATCTCATTCCATGCTCATACGGCATAAAGGAGTAAGGGATTTTGTAAGTATCCAAAAGTTTATGGGTGATATATAATCCAAGGCCATTTCCACCAGTTTCCCTGCTGCGAGAATAATCAGGCCGGTAAAACGCTTCAAACAAATGATTTAGGTCTTTCTCTGAAATCGGGACGCATTCATTTTCTACTATGATCGTGCCTTCTGAACAGATAACAGAGACTTTTCCACCACTGTTTGTATAATTCACAGCATTAGAGATAACATTGGAGATTGCCCGCTTTACAGCTTTGACCGGAATATGAACCACCCCGGCTTTTTCTGTTTCAATATAAAATACAATTCCCTTTGAATCTGCAATCAAGCGGTAGGAATTACAGACCTCATGGAGCAACTCAGAAAGCTGGACTTTCTTGATAGGTTCTTCTGGCTGTCCAGTCAATTTAGAGGCGTCAAGCACCTCTTGGATCATAGAAGAAAGCTGCAGCATTTTTTCTTTGCATACAGGGAGATAAGTATCTGTATCTTCAAATTTCCCCACACCTAAGATCATGCTGTCCAGCATAGTGCAAACTGCCGATACAGGCGTTTTCAACTCATGCGAAGCAGCTCGCATGAAGTCTATTTTTGATTGCTCCACTTCGCTAACATGGGCGATTTCTGCGTGCAGATGATCTATTGATGTCAAAAGTTCCTTATAAAGTGCGTTGATATTTTGAGATAACTGTCCGATCTCATCCTTTGTGCGAATTTCACAGACAGCATTTCTCTTTAATAACCTCATTTGCTCTGTAGTTTCTGATATTTTCTTGATTGGTGTAGAAAGCCGTCTGGAATACAAAAACGCCACAATAGCAGAAATAATAAAGCAAATCAACAAGTTAATAGGAAGGATCTCAAGAACAATGCCTTTTGTTTCATTTACCGGCTGCAATGTAACAAGAATAAGCAACGTACAATCTTCGTTATCTGCATTTTGAAACGTAAATTCCCGCTTTACAAATTGTGCTGTTAAGTAGTGAGCCAGGCCATCAATCCCTTGTTCAGCGCCCGTAACATTAGACTGAGCATCATTCGCTTGATCTCCGGGAGAGGCTTGAAAAGAATAATCTTTCCCGTTTCCATTCAGGGCATCTTCAATATAAAAAGAACCATAGACATACTGTTTATCTCCGCAGGTCAAGTTCACAAATGCCTTATTCTTAGCATACCGCTCCAAAACCTTATCTTCCGATAATTCTGAGGATTGTTGAAGCTGCTGTATTATTTCCTCCCCTATGCTTTCCGCAAGACTTTCTTTTTGGTTTGTATAAAAAGCAGGTATCAGAAAATACATCAACCCATGCCCAATTAACGTAATGATAATCATGAACGTAAGGGTATAACAAAAAGTTTTTGGAAATAGTTTCATCGCACAGCCTCAAATTTATAGCCGATTCCCTTTACTGTTACAATACAGTCCAATCCTAACTTTTTACGAAGTCTGCCGATATATGTGTCAATCGTCCTATCATTCAATGGAACATCTGTCCCCCAAATAGAATCGAGAATTTGATCTCTAGTCAACACAACTCCTGTATGATCCACCAGAATTTTCAGCAACTGCACTTCTTTGGGTGAAATATCAATCAGCTTTCCTGCCTTTTCTGCTGAAAAGCCGGAGAAGTCCACTATAATATCTTTATAACTCCAAATATTTGCTGGTTCCGTTTTTCCAATACGCCGAAGAAGCGCCGTAATCCTTTTTCCCAGTAAAACGATGGAAAACGGTTTCGTTACATAATCATCTGCCAGATTGTCAAAACTCATAATCTGTGTATCCATGTCGTCCATCGCTGTGAGCATAAGAATTGGTATGCTGCTTGCCTGACGAATCTTTTTCAAAACATTCAGACCGTTTATTTGGGGAAGCATGATGTCCAAAACAACCAGGTCTATCTCTTTGCTATTGAACAACTCTAAAGCCTGTTCTCCATCGTATGCTGAAAACACGATGTGGCCCATATCCTGCAAATACTCACAAACAGATTCGTTTGTCAGGACATCATCTTCTACTATCAATAAGTTTGCCATTTCATCACCCTTTTTTATTTAGATATTAGCATTCCAATGTGTCATGTATATGAATTTTCCATGGATAACGAGAAACTTTGTCAAGTAAGGCAGTAGACTCCACACAGACACGCCAATAAGTATATCAAATTTTCTGAATAATTTCCATATATGCTTATGAATGTTCTTTTTCCTGTGTCCTTTCCGCAGACGGTCCCAGCAGATAGTCAATATTGGCCTTCACATTCTGCAGCTCCCGCATTTCTTCCCGTACCTGCTTATATTCCGCATAGGCTTTTCTCTTGGCCTCCAGCACTTCGGCATATTCTTCCCGCAGAGTCTTTACGGTAGGCAGCTTCTCCACTCCCAGGCTGTCAAAATATTTCTTCGCTGCCTGGTGGATCAGGATGTCAGCCTCATGCTCGGCCCGGAATTTTTTTGCTGTAACCGGCTTTTCGATACGCAATGTAGACAGATCTCGTCTTAGAGTAATTGACGATCTGTTTCTGCAATTCTCCATTTTGAGATAAACGGCTTTCCATATCCTTGATCTGCGTGGAAAGCTCATTAAACCGGGAAGTCGTAGCCTGGGCCTTTGCTTGAAGGTCCTCATAGCTCATATCCCCATGCTCTTTCAGGTAAGCCACAGCTTTCGCAAGCTGCTTCACATTGAACACTTTGGCACAACGCTCATAACCGGCACCTTTACCGGCCCGCATTGCGGCGTCAATATCAATCAGCATCCTCACCGAAGAATTGGACCGTTTGGGCTGAACAGAGGGAATATAGGTTCCGGCGATCCTTTCCCGTATTGCCTGTTCAGTATAATCTCCTTTTCCCATCCATGTGCCATAATGGTCCCGGCTGGGTTTCGGATTCTCTACAATGGAAAGCCCATGCTCCAGGCACAGCTCCCTCGCTGCCTGAATCTGCTCTTTGCTTACGCCGGGCATAGTGCCGGCACAGAATTTCTTTTCATCGTGCCCCGCCTCCTTTCTGTGATGAAAAAAGACACCCGAAGGCGCCTAACAGCCGTATAGGTCGTGATTGACCTCGGCACGGTAATAACTGTCCATTGTTGCCGGGGCATTATACAGCGCTGCCAGCAGGTATGCCTTGACATTTCCGACTTTTGTGGTGTTCTTGTCAATGCAGTCAAAGACATACTCCAGGTGGCCGGAATTGATCTTCAGGAAACGGCCCTTTACCACCTCCCTGGGAAAATCATCCCCGGCAATACGGATATATGGACGCTTGGACAAAACCACTTCAATCATAAGCTCCATAGTCTCGTCTAAGCGTTCTTTCCCATAACGGGAAACCATACAGTCATGTGGAGCTCGTTCAGGACTTTGTATTGATAGTCGCCCTCAACCTGAAAACAGCAGCCGTTTTTCCATTTCGTTTAATTCCATGTGGATCTCCTTTCTCTTGAAAATGGGTATAAAAAAAGGGCGCCCACCTATAAAAGTGAAACGCCCACGGCAACCAGCGGTCAGGCGATACACCGGACCGCTGGCACTATTAAATTTTGTCGTTAATGAAACAGCCTCCTTTTTTCGATATTTTTCTCGCCATGTTTCAACTTGGAAAAGGAATTGAATAAATGACGGCAAACGCTCAAACCCCTTGAAAATAAAGGCTTTTTCCGTTTGTCGTTATTATACCGTAACGGCACACGTTTTCGACCCTGGCACTCCAAAATGGAGTAGACATCAAAACGGTGTCGGGTATGCTGGGCCACTACAGTGCAGGGTTCACCCTGGACACCTACGCCCACGTCACCACCGCCGCGCAAAAAGAAGCAGCCAAGACGATGGGCAACCTCCTGGGGAGTAGTATCCGGTCGTTTCCGCTCCTATCCCCGTGATGGGTAGGAGAAACCGCAAGCGGTTTCTCCCGGAGTTTTTTGATTCTGCTGTCGCAGACCCCCGAAACGTCCGAGCGGGTTCTGGTATGGGTCAGTGGGTCAACGAAGGGAAAACGAAAAAAGAAATCTCCGGAAACCCTAAAGTTTCCGGGGATTTTCGGTTGCGGGGGCAGGATTCGAACCTGCGGCCTTCGGGTTATGGCTGTGGTGATTCGATTTTTTCCAGCAGCTTCCAGGCATTTCCGGCCCTTTTTGCTCGATTCTTCCGGCCAAAACCCGAAAGTCTGGCACTATATGCTTCCCTGAGCTTTTCCGGTTCTGGGTCAGAAAGTGGGTTGGGCGCTGAGAAAGCGAAAGGCCGAAAACGGAAGCGTCCGCAAAATCTGCGTTGCAAAAAAAGAAAGAGTCAAGCGATATTCATCCATTTCAATTTGAGCGGAGAGCCTATTTGACAATCTCCACGATGAATTGATTACGGTCCGCCGGATAGAAATTTTCAGAGTATTCAATGGGCCGCTCCGCGCTGTCATAGCCTGTGGAGGAGATGTAGTGGCAGGGGGAATTATCCGGCAACCCAAACAGAGAGGCCGTCTTTCCATAGAGCATCCGCACCTCCAGAAAGCGCCGGACCTTGTTGACATAAACGCCGTTTTCCTCCAACACATCGTAGAAGGAGCGCTGCTCAAAATCGAACTGCAGCGCTGTGGGAACCAGGGAGTGGGGGAAATAGACGGTGGTCAATATCATGGGCTTTGCTGTGTCGGCATCCTTGATAAAGCGCAGGCGGCGCAGCTTGATGACCCGTTCCTCCTCTGTAATAGACAGGCAGCTTTGAATGTGTTCGCTGGGGTAGATCATGCTTAGCTCCAGGACCTTTGTCAGGGGAGAGAACCCTTTTTTCTCCATCTCCTGGTTATAGCTCTCAATAAATTTTGTATATTCCTGCAATACCTTTGGCTTTGTTACAAAGCTGCCCCGGCCCCGTACTCTGGTTAGATAGCCCTCGTTCACAAGGTCGTTCAGGGCGTGGCGCACCGTGGGGCGGCTGACGCTGAACTGCTCGCTAAGGTCCATTTCCTTGGGAATCAGGTCTCCCTCCAAAAACTCCCCGTTCTGGATTTTTTCCAGAATGTATTGATAGACTTTGGAATAATTATGCATGATTTTCGCCCTCCTCGGCAGACCGAAACAGCAGCGGCACCGCGCGCATGGCAGAAGCGGAGGAGTCTGCTGAGACGCGCAGGGCTGTCCCCAGGCGTTTTAGGGTCCGTTCCAGTCCTTCGCAGAACAGGGCGCTGCTCTTTGCCACCTGACCGCCTATCACCAGGCATTCCGCGCCAAAACACTCTGAAATAGGTGGGATCACTTCTTCCAGCCGGGCGCCGAATTCGGCAAAGATTTTCCTGGCCTGGGGGTCCCCCTGCCGGGCCAGATCCGCGGCCTCTCTGACCGTGATATCCGGGTGAAAAAGGCCGCTCTCCCGCAGCATACGGGCCAGCCCTGTGGCAGAAAGGTACTGGTCCACAGTGCCGCCCTGGTATGGCAGGGAATAGACCCAACCGTTCTCAGGCACCCGGGGACCGGACTTCACCAGCCGGCCCTTTTCCACAAAGCCAGACCCGAGCCCTGTGCCAATACAGATCATCATGGACCGGTCAAATCCTCTGCCCTGGCCAAAAGCGGCTTCTCCCAGGCAGAACAGGTCCGCGTCGTTCTGAAAGGCAAAGCGCTCTCCGGCCAACCCGCAGATTTTGGCCAGCCGCGACCGCAGGTCCAGGCCGTAGATGGAGTCATACTTTCCGATGCCCCGCAGCAGGCTGATTCCTCTCGCATAGTCGAAGGGGCCCGGAAAAGCCAGCCCCACCCCGGCAAGAGTATGTCCCTGCGCGGTGAGCTCTGCCTGCCTGGCCGCGATAATTCCAGCCAGATTGCCGACAATGGTTTCTGCGTCCTCACGGGCCAGGGCAGCGTCCCTGGAAATGGACGAGAGACGGCCCTCTGCCAGTATGGCGGATTTGATCTGTGTACCTCCCACATCAAGAGCAATGAAGGCGTTCATAGGGAACCTCCGGGTAACTGAATTTTCTATCATTATAAAGTGCTTTCCGACAAATGTCAATATGTAAACACAAAGAAGTGCTTTTTGAAAAGGCACTTCCTTTTTTTCGCCAGATTGGCGCAGGTGTGAAGAAGTCATGTTAGATATTTTTTGGGATGCCTTGACATTTGTAATTACATATGCTAGACTGATAGCACCGTATAGAATGAGCATAACGGAGGGAGCACATGAATCAACACGGTTATCAGAATTATGACAAATGGCCTGAAAAGCGCTTGGAGGTTGTCTCTGGGGACGCGGTCAGTGGTTATGGAGCCATTTGTGAACGGATAAGGCAGGCGGCTGCGGGCCGCGGCCGCACCGTAATTGCGGTGGATTGCTACCCGGGTGTGGACCTTTTGGAAATAGAGGAGGGACTGCGAGGGCTGAACACTGCCGGCGTCTTTCTCAGCGACGCGGTTTTTGTGCCAGACAGCGAATATCAGCGCCGCAGCGCAGAATACCTGACAGACGACCGGGTGTTTGGAGTGATGACCTGCAAACGCCTGGAAGACTTTGTGGACCCGACCGCCATGAACAAAATGCGGGAGGCCGTTCAGGGGGTGGAGCAGGGGATTCTGCTTATTCTGGGCGTTGGCGCGTCGTTGGTCTGCCAGCCGGATATTCTGGTCTATGCGGACCTGGCCCGCTGGGAGATCCAGACTCGCATGAAAAGGGGCATGGGCAACTGGAAGGCCCACAATGAGGGAGAAAGCTTTACAAAGAAATTCAAGCAGGGCTTCTTTCTTGAGTGGCGGCTGGCGGACCGGCACAAAAAGCCCCTGCTGTCCACGCTGGACTTTCTACTGGATACCAACATCCCGGGAGAGCCCAGGATGGTTCGGGGGGAGTGCTTCCGCCAGGCCTTAAAGAAGCTCGCCAGCGAGCCTTTCCGGCTGGTCCCCTACTTTGACCCAGGGGTATGGGGGGGCCAGTGGATGAAGGAGGTCTGCGGCCTAGACCGGGAGCAGCCCAACTTTGCCTGGAGCTTTGACGGCGTTCCGGAGGAGAACAGCCTCTATGTCCGCTTCGGGGACCTGCGGGTGGAGTTTCCGGCCATGGACCTGGTGCTGTACCAGCCCATCGGTCTGTTGGGGGACAGGGTGCACGCCCGCTTTGGTGCGGAGTTCCCTATCCGGTTCGACTTTCTGGACACCATGGGCGGGCAGAATCTCTCCTTGCAGGTGCATCCTCTGACAGAGTACATCCAGCAGACCTTTGGCATGCATTACACCCAGGACGAGAGCTACTATATTCTGGATGCGGAGCCCGGGGCGCAGGTATACCTGGGGCTCAGGGAGGGCGTTGACCGGGAGGAAATGGTCCGGGAGCTCTATCGGGCCCAAGAGGAGGGGGGCAGCTTTCCGGCGGAGAAATATGTGAATACATTCCCCGCCCAAAAGCATGACCACTTCCTCATTCCCGCGGGTACTGTGCACTGCTCGGGCAAAGGGGCCATGGTTCTGGAAATCAGCGCAACGCCATATATCTTCACCTTTAAGCTGTGGGACTGGGACCGTCTGGGCCTGGACGGCAGACCCAGGCCCATCCACATTGGACATGGGGCAAAGAACATCGTTTGGGAGCGCACCACTCCCTGGGTGCGGGAGAACCTGATCAACCGCTTTCAATCCCTTCCCGCGCCGGAAGGAGTCAGCGCCCAGGTTACCGGCCTGCACCAGCGGGAGTTTATCCAAACAGAGCGCTATACCTCGGCGGGGCCGGTGCTTCATGAAACCAGGCACAGCGTCAACGTGTTGAACCTGGTGGAGGGGGCGGAGGCTGTTGTGGAAAGCCCAGAGGGGGCGTTTGCACCCTTTGTGGTACACTATGCGGAGACCTTCATGATCCCAGAACAGGTAAAGCGCTACAGGATCCGGCCATTTGGCAGGGCAGAGGGCCAGGCGGTAACAGTTGTCAAGGCATATGTTAGAACATAAGGAGGACGTTATGAAAGCGCCAGACAAAAAATGGACCATCTATGTGATACATCACAGCCATACGGACATCGGCTATACAGACGCCCAGGAGGAGATGGAGTTCCACCATGTCCAGTTCATACGCCAAGTGCTGGATATTCTCTGCCAGGAGGACAAGGGCAAAAGGGAGTGGAGCGGCTTCAAGTGGAACTGTGAGAGCGCCTGGTGTGTAGAGCGCTTTTTAGCGGACGCCCTGCCCGAGGAGAGGGAGCGCTTTTTCCAATATGTGAAGGCAGGGCGCATTGGTGTTTCCGGCAGCTACCTCAACTTGACCGAGTTGGCAAGCAGCCGGGTGCTGGGACAGAACCTTCAAAAGATACAAAGACTGATGGGGGAGAACGGCGTAAAGCTCCGCTCGGCTATGACGGCGGACATCAACGGCTACAGTTGGGGCTTTGCCGACGCGCTCCTGGACGCCGGGGTGGAGAGCCTGCTCTGCTGCCTGCACACCCACCATGGGTATCATCCCACCTTTCAAAAGCAGAACCCCTTTTGGTGGAGGGCCCCCTCAGGCAGAAAGCTGCTGGTCTGGAATGGAGAGCACTATCTTCTGGGCAACGAGCTGGGCCTGGCCCAGGAGTCTGAGTTCCAGTACACCATACAGGATGGGATGCCCGAAATGCGGGACCGCTTCCGCAAGGCGGAGCTGCGGCTGTATTCGTATATAAAAACCATGGAGGAGCAGGGCTATCCCTATGACTTTGTCCCGGTGACAGTCTCTGGCATGATGACCGACAACGCCCCGCCCAGCGTGAAGGTGATACGCTTTATCCACCAGTTCAATGAGAAGCACGAAGCGGAAATTCAGCTGAAGATGGTGACCCTCCAGGAGTTTTTTGATGCGGTAAAGAACCGGCTGGGTGATATCCCCACTTATTCCGGGGACTGGACCGACTGGTGGGCAGACGGGGTAGGCTCTACCCCCAATATTGTGGCCCACTACCGGGAGGCCAGCCGGCTATATGACATGGTCTGCGCCCTAGACCCGGACTGCGCTGTTGTTACAAAGGAGGAGAGAGAGGCCATTAGCTACAACCTGATTTTCTATGCTGAACACACCTGGGGTTATTCCTCCTCCATTACAGAGCCGTGGCACCCGAACGTGAACTATTTGGACCTGCGTAAGGCGCTTTTCGCCCAAAAGGCCAATGAGCTGGCCCATAAGGCTATGGATAAAATCGAGGAGTCAAAAGGCAAAACCGCTCTGTCCCTTTACCATGACTACCGCTTTAAGCTTATCAATCCCCACGATGTGCCTATCTGCGATATGTCCAGCATCAACATGGAGGTGCTGTATGGACATAAGCACTTTAGGGTGGTCGACGAGCAGTCTGGCTTGGAAACGCCCTATCAGCTGGGCTTTTATGCCCGGGGGCGGGCATTCCAGATTCTGGCCCAGCTTCAGCCAGGAGAAGAGCGCACCTTCCGGGTGGAGGAGACGGAAGCGCCCCCCTTGGTGTCCAGCGGGCGGTCGGCAGAGAGGGGCCATGACGGAATCTGCGACTTCCAGCGGGTATTTCAGAGACGGCTGGAAAGGGGCTCCTGCGCCACACCCTTCTCTATGGAGAACCATTTCCTCCGCATCCGCTATGAGGAGGGTGAGGGGATCGTCTCCATATACGACAAGCAGAGGGAGATGGAGATGGTCACGCCGGGCATTGGAACAGCGTTTCAGCCTATCTATGAGGTGACCCGGCTGGGGGAGAACCAGCAGCTGGGCCGCCGGGACATGGGACGCAACCGCAAAGCCATTGCCACCCGCCGGAGCTACGGTCGCATGTGTGGAGCAAACGTTTTGGAGGAGGGACCGCTATACTCACGCGTTGCGCTTTCCTATGAGCTGGAGGGCGCCGAAAACTGCGCGCTGATTCTTACTCTCTATCACCACAGCCCCCGCCTGGATGTGGATTTCCAGCTGCACAAGTCCAGCGTGTGGGACCCGGAAAACCTGTACCTGGCCCTGCCCTTCAACGCCCGCACCGGAGAGGATGTTTTGTGGATGGACAAGGCAGGCTGCCTCCTGCGGCCCAGAATAGACCAGATTCCCGGCACCTGCACGGACTTCTATCTGCTGCAAAATGGCGTTGTTGTGAACAAGAAGAACGTCAGTGTGCTGCTGGGAATGCGGGATACGCCTCTTGCGGCCATGGGAGATATCCAGGCTCATCCCATCCGGCTCTGTGGAGAGGAAGGGGTGCGCAATGACGATGCCCTCTATGCTTGGCTCATGAACAACTTCTGGGAGACTAACTTTAAGGCGTCGCTGGGAGGATTCCATCAGTACCGCTTTACATTTGCTCTTTCAGAGGAGAAGGAGCCGGAAGAGCTGTTCCGGCAGCTGCGGGCCATACATGGGGGCGTGACAGCCTTTTACCAGTTTGACTGCTGAATTTATGTATTTACAAATATGACTGCTCTTGGGATCTTTTCAAAAGGCAGAAGGTATGGCTACGCAATTTTTCCATCAAGTCTATATATGATATAGTTTGTCTGAATGATTTCAAAATTTGTTAGCATAAATCCCCTAGAACTGCTTGACTAATGTAATTACATATGCTAGAATGTACTCAATCAAATTGCTCACAAAGAGCACAATTAGGATATGGAGGGAATCTGAAATGAAGAAAAGACTACTTAGTATGCTGCTGGCAGCTTCTCTGCTTTTGTCTTTGGCCGCCTGCGGCGGCCAGGGCCAGAGCAGCTCCAGCGCCCAAAGCAGCGGGACCGGTTCCAGCTCTGCGGCAAGCCAGACAGAAGGCAGCTCCTCAGAGGCGCAGGAAGGAGAGACCGCAGACCCTGGCCACCCCTTGAGCGAGGAGGAAATTTTCGCCCCCTATGAGGAAACGGTGACGCTGAGCATTGCCCGCCAGGCTGTCAACGGCAACAATCTTCCCGATGGGGACGAGTTTGAGACCAACCAGTACATCCAGTGGCTGGAAAAGGAACTGAACATGAAGATCGAGTTCTCTTACCTTGCCACTGACAGCGATTCTTACAACACCCGCATCAACCTGATGACCACTACCGACGACCTGCCCGACGTGGCTTTTGTGAACCGCCAGCAGTATGAGGCAATGGTGGAGGCGGACCTTCTGGCGGATATGACGGATATTATCCCCCAGTATTCCTCCCAGCTGATTCACGACTATTACACCTCCTATGATAACCGGCCCATTGAGTATGCAAAAATAAACGGCAGGGCCTATGCCATTCCCAATGCAAAGCCCCAGGATTCCCAGCCGCTTTTGTGGGTGCGCAAGGACTGGCGCGAGAAGCTGAATCTGGACGTTCCGGAAACCCTGGACGATGTGGTGGCGTTGGCCGACGCCTTTGTAAATCAGGACCCTGACGGCAACGGCCAGAACGACACCGTGGGCCTGATCGCGGACAAATCCCTGAACGGCGTAGGCGGCGGCTTTACCCTGAATGCCATGTTCAATGTATTCGGCTCCTATCCCAGAGCTTTTGTCCGTAACGACGCGGGAGAGATTGTCTACGGCTCTACCCAGCCGGAGACCAAGGAAGCCCTGAAGCTTTTGGCAGATATGTATCAGAAGGGCACCCTTGAAAAGGAGCTGGCCTCCCGGGACTGGAACGCCAACGCGGGGCTGGTCTCCTCTGGCCAAGCGGGAATGTTCTTCTACCCCTGGCACGGCGCCTGGATGGCCAGCGACGCGGTACGGGCCAACCCAGAGGCCGAGTGGGAGATGCTGGCGGCGCCGGTGGGTGAGGACGGCAAGCTGAAAATTGTCTCTCCCGAGCCGGTAAGCCAGTACTTGGTGGTGAGCAAAAAGTGCAAGCACCCCGAGGCGGTCATGAAGCTGCTCTCAAAAGAGTATCAGGGCCTGCGGATGCTGGACGAGGAGGGCGCAAAGATCTACTACGGCCTGGGCGTTTCCTGGGAGAACTGGCCCATTCCCCTTGAGCTAAACTACCGTGACACAGTGTATGAGGACGCCCTCTCCATTAAAGAAGCGGTGGAGACCGGCAGCACCGACAAGCTGAAGCCCAGCATGGTCCCCAATTACGAGAACTATGTCACCTACCTGGAAGAGGGCGCCGGCGCTATGGACACCTATGGCAACGCCATCGCGTTTGTCATCTCTGCCGAGGCAACGGGAAACCCCGCCTATGAGATGATTGAGGAGGCCTACTATGGCATGACCGACACCAAGTCCATGAAGTTCTCTAACCTGACCAAGATGGAGGACGAGACCTTCCTGAAGATCATCACCGGCGACCAGCCCGTGGACGCTTTCGATGAGTTTGTGGAGAAGTGGAATAAAGAGGGTGGCCAGGAGATTCTGTCCGAGATGGAGGAGCTGGCCCAGTAATCAATCATCCCTGGGGTAAGAAGGTGAGACCATGTACTACAAGAAGAATCAGAAGTATTACCACTCTATGCTGCTGCCCGGAATGATTCTTTTGCTTCTGTTCGCATTTATTCCCATGGTTGGGATTATAATAGCGTTTCAAAAGTTTATCCCCACCAAAGGGATCTTTGGGTCAAAATTCGTGGGTCTATACAACTTTGAGTATATGTTCAGCATGTCCTCCAGCTGGCAGATGTTTGAGAACACTCTGGTCATCGCGGTGTCCAAAATCATCATCGGCCTGATCGTGCCCATTATCGTAGCCCTGCTTTTGAACGAGGTGCGCCATGCCCGCTTTAAAAAGGGCGTTCAGACCATCATCTATCTGCCTTACTTTATTTCCTGGGTGGTGCTGGGGGCGATCTTTTCCAATATCTTCTCTGGAAACGGCGCGGTGAATACGGTTCTGCAGGCTCTGGGAATCACCGACGAGTCCATCCTGTTCATGCAGAGCAACCAGTGGTTTCGTTCCATCATCGTGTGGACGGATGTGTGGAAGATGTTCGGCTATAATACGATCATCTATATATCCGCCCTGGCCGCCATCGACCCGGCCCAGTATGAGAGCGCGGCCATCGACGGGGCCAACCGCTGGGACATGGCGCTGCGGATCTCTCTGCCGTCTGTCAAGTCTACCATCGTCCTATTGGCGACGCTGAGCCTTGGAAATGTGCTGAACGCCGGATTTGAACAGATTCTAACCATGTACAATCCTGTGGTGTATGAGACGGCGGATATTATTGACACGGTGGTATACCGCATGGGCCTGCTGGACCAGCAGTATGGCGTGGCCACGGCCATGGGGCTGGTGAAGTCTGTCATCAGCTCAGTGCTGATCGTATGCTCCTACGGGCTGGCAAAGCGCTTTGCCAACTATGAGATTTTCTGACCAGGGGAGAGGAAGGAACTGCGGAAATGGTAACGAATAAAAGCGTTCTAAGCAAGCTGTGCGACATCATCATCTATTTTCTCCTGTCGGTCATCTGCCTGGTCTGCCTTGTGCCGCTGGTAAATACGCTGGCGCTGTCCTTTAGCGCCAGCAGCGCCGCCAACGCGGGAAAGGTGCTGCTTTGGCCAGTGGACCCGACCCTGGCCTCCTATGAGAAGATCATTACTGACTCGGCCTATATCCAGGCCATCGGGGTATCCTGCATGCGGGTTCTGGTGGGGACGGCGGTATCGTTTGTCATCATTGTGACCATGGCCTACCCGCTTTCAAAAAGCGCGAAGACCTTTCGCTTTCGCAATGTCTATATGTGGGCGGTGATCTCCACCATGCTTTTTAGCGGGGGCCTTATCCCACTGTACATGATGGTATACAACCTTAAGCTGATCAACAGCTTCTGGTCTTTGATCCTGCCCTGCGCGGTGCCGGTGTTCAATGTGATTTTGGTGATGAACTACATGAAAGGCCTGCCAAAATCCGTGGAGGAGTCGGCAGAGCTGGACGGAGCAAAGCCCTGGACCATCCTGCTGCGTATCGTAATGCCTATGTGCAAGCCGGTGCTTGCCACAGTGACGCTGTTCACCGCGGTGGGCCACTGGAACCAGTATTTTGACGGTATGATTTACCTGAACTCTCCGGCAAAATGGCCGGTGCAGACCTATATCCAGTCTCTACAGACCAACCTCAGCGAGCTGTCCACTATGACAGACCCTGAGGAGATTGCCAGGCTCCTACAGGTCTCCGGTATCACCTTCAATGCCGCAAAGGTATTTGTGGCCCTGCTGCCGGTGATGATTGTATTCCCCTTTGTGCAGAAATACTTTATCGGGGGAATTGTGCTGGGAGCGGTTAAAGAGTAAAAAAGAGCGCATAAAAAGACCTCCCTGATCCGGCGGTAAGCCGGGGATGGAAGGTCTTTTATATTTACATGGGAGCAGCGTAAGGCGTTAGGTTTATCATAGAAGGGGTTGGCCAAACGGTTTGCATATGGTGTTGAACGTGAACTGAAAATCTGCGTTGTGCAACAAAGAATGCGGCGCTCAAAAATCAGCAGGGCCCAACCATTTTTTCAACGCATCAAATGAGATTTTCCCAGCAGTGGGCTCATCCCGCTTGCTTTTCGCCATAGCGCTCCAGGCATAAAACGCGCCAGGACGTATCTTTGCCCGCCCTGATCCAGTTGAGCCGTTTCTTGTACTCCTGCCGGGACTCCGCTCATCCGAATTCTTTTTCTCCGCCCAGCGCTTTACCGTGCCGGCCTCTCTGCCAGTGTGTCCGTTCTCGTCAACCGTCAGATTGCAAAACGCCGCCGTGTTGCGCTGGGGAATCGCAAAATACTTGCCGCTTTATTAATGAACACTTTGCAGCGTGCTCTTCGCCGCTCAAGATTTGCGCCGCTCAACCTCTGTCTGGGCCTAAGATTCGATTGCGGCCGCCTTCTTAATGGATTTTTCAAATCACCTGCGGGTCCGGCTTCGGCTGGCGCCAATTTTCCAAAGCATGCTTCCCCTCATTTGCACCGCTCAGTCATAATGGATAATATCGTCTGGTCTGTCTGCCGCATTCCCTGCTGAGCTAAAAATCCCACGTTCGCAATGGTGTTATCCACGCCTTTGGTCACGATGCCGTCGCCGCTTTTAAACTCCTGATGGTTCTTATACATAGAGTACCCCAAGATCCCCGCATCCACGCTGGCGGCGATCTTGGCGGCGCAGGACGGCTTTGCCCCGTCGCAGATAGTTCCGCTGATAATCGCTACAGCGTTGACAATGGTGTGGGCTATGGCTTCGTAGCCGCCGTCCAGCAGATAGGCAATCCCTGCCCCAGCTCCGACCCCCGCGCTGACCGCGCCGCAGTAGGCCGAAAGGCGGCCTATGCCGCTTTTCTGGTGGATGGTCACCAGGTCGCTGACCAGCAGCGCCCGGTACAGCTTTTCCTGGCTTGCCCCCAGGAACCTTGCGTAACGAACCACCGGCACGGACGCGGTTATCCCCTGGTTGCCGGAGCCGGAGAGGATTACCACCGGCAGTTCGCACCCGCTCATCCGGGCGTCGCTCCCGGCGGCGGCCCAGGCTTTCGCCTCGGTCTTGATGTCCCCGGGGTACTCCGCCAGCAATACAGAGCCAATATTGGCGCCCCAGTTATTTTTCAGCCCCTCCTCCGCGATAGCCGTATTGCAGTCGATCTGCCGCTGTAGCAGCGGCGCGATCTCTTCCGGCTCGGCCGTATCAGCAAACTTCAGAATATCCGCGACGTTCAGCACGCTCTTGTCCGTAAGATTGTCCTCGGCGGAATCGGTAACCGGCTTTTCCAGCAGGACTTCGCCGTCCCTTTCTTCTCTAACGATATTGCTGTGGCTGTTGGCGATATGTACGCAGGCGGAATGCTCCCCCGCCCAGCCGGTGAGCCGTATGTCCAGCATCCGGGGCGTGTCGGCGCAGACGATCTCAATGGAGGTATCCCGGCAATAGGCCGCGATGGCCCTGTGCCGCTCCGCCGGAACAGAGGAGATGACCTGTAGAATCTTCTCAGCGTCCCCCGCCGCTATCCCCGCCGCAATGGCCGCGGAAATGCCCTTTAGCCCTCCGGTGTTGGGGACAACAACGCTTTTCACATTTTTGATGATATTGCCAGAGACCTCCGCCCGTATTCTTTCCGGCCAGAGCCCCAGAATATCCCGGAGCCGGGCGGCGGCATAGGCCAGGGCGATGGGCTCCGTACAGCCTGTGGCGGGGACCAGTTCTTCCCTTAAAATGGACAAATACGCCTTTTTTGTTTCAGCAGTCAACATAAATTTTACCTCCTTTTATCGGGTGGGGCTTTCAGGCGGCTCCACATAGACCCGTTCGCTGGAAAAGCCCTGCCCCCGAACCTCCTTGATCTGTGTGATGGTCAGGAATGCATGGGGGTCAACGGATTGGATCAGTGACTGTGCGGCATAAAGTTTCCGGGGCGGGATCACGCACAGCACGCCGCGCTGGGGCAGCCTTGTCCTGCCGGTTTCAATTTGAATCATTGTGATACCGGCCTGTAGCTTTGTCAGGCATTTCTGCCGTATCTCCTCATACCGGCTGGAAACCACAAAGAGCTGTATCTGTGACTGCCCTAAAAGCATCACTTTGTCCAGCACAATTGTCTCTACCACCAGCAGCACAACGCCGTATAGGATTTGTTCCGGGTCAGAGAACACGGCCTGCGCACCCATAATGACGATATCCGTCAGGTAGACCGCCACGGAGACCGGGATATGGGTCCACTGATGCAGCGCCAGATTGACTACATCCGTTCCGCCGGTAGAAGAACCCACCCGCATCACCAGCCCCACGGCAATGCCCACCAGCCCGCCGCCCAGCAGGGCCGACAGCAGCGGGTCGGCAGTCAGCCCATCAATATCCGGTACCCTCTGGGCCGCGCCCAGGAAGATGGGGTAGAGCAAGGAGCTGGCCACCGTAGCCAAAACGAACCTCCATCCCAGCACCGCCCAGCCCAGCGCCAGGGCCAGCAGGTTCACGCATAAAACGATTACAGCGGTGTCCAGTGGAATAAACCTGGCCAGAACGACCCCAACGCCGGTAGCGCCGCCCATAATGACGCCGCTGGGCAGGATGAATGCCGCCACGGCGAACCCCAGCAGCATATTTCCGGCTATGATGGCAAAACCGGCCTCAGACGCTTTTTTCAAGCGCTTCCAATCAAGCTTTCTCATATCAGAGCACCTCTATATGGTCCAGCCAACCGGCACAGGCGTTCACCTGTTGCCGGGAGCCAAGGACGCAGACGCTCCCGCGGGCTGTCAGGTCCTCCACAGGGCCCGCCAGGGCGGTAAGATCTTCCGGCACAGTGGCAAGCATCTCCCGGCGGACGCGGCGCCGGTCCTCGTGGCTGATCTGCCGCCAATAGAGGGCGTCGGCGATCTTGCCTTTCATGCGGGCAGTCAGGAGCGGGTCGGACTCCGCCGCCGCGCCGGTGATCATGCCGGTCAGGTCTATAGCAATGCCTCTTAGAAAATCCGAGGAGGCGCGGTAGCAGTCCAGCGTCCGGGCGGCGCTGGGGTCACGGAAGGAGTAGAATCCCGCGAAGCCTGTGTCACGCAAAACCATTCCCGTGCCGTAGGCCCCGCCCTGGACCCGCACCGTGTTCCAAAGGTGGGCAAGGGAGACGGTACGGCCCATGACCTTCGCCGCGCCGCTTCCGGCTCCTTGGAAAACGCCGCCCAGAGCCGCGTATGATACGCCGGAGGGAATCACAAACCCTTCCCGCCGGGGCTTCCAGGGCAGGAGGGCCCCCGCGCAGGGCAGGGCAAAGCTACCCGCTGGCAGGCTGGACGAAAGGAGGCGGGCAATGGGATTGGCAGAGGCGTCATTCCCGGCGGTGACGCTGACGGTCATGCGGGCGCGGCAGAAAATGCGGCGGGCCAGAGAGCTCAGGTCCTGCGCCAAAGCGGGAAAGCGGGCGGGGAAGTCCTGCTCCAGCTCCGTGAGCCACCGCAGGAAGGTGATGCCCGAAGCCTGCTCCTGCACGGCTCCCTCGGCGGTGGAGCAGGCCAGGACCCTGGCCATGGCGGCGCTGTGGCCCGCCGTGGCCATCTGCTCCGCCATGGCCGTCCGCCGCTGGCGCAGGAATGTGAGCGCCTGCTGGGAATTCTCCCACTGCTGCCCCACTAAAAGCTCTGTTAGGAAGGACAGGGCTTTTTCCAGCTTCGTGTCCAGAATACTACAGGAAACACACAGGAAGGTCCGGCAGCGCTCTGGGGCGTTTTTCCGCCCGTAGGCTTCTATAGTGAATTGGATGCTTCCGAACAGGGCGCGCATCTCCCGGTTCAGGTCCGCCAGCCCATACTTTTCCGTATCCAGGCTGCCGAATAACTGGGCCATAAAGGACGCCTTAGCCAGTTCCTCAGGGGATAGGTCATCTAGCGCGAAATAGAGGCTGCAATAGGTGATACCGTTGGTGGGCAGCCGGTGACGAAGGAGCGTTATGCTGCCGGCAGTTTCTTCCTCTATGGGCAGCTTTTCCGGCTCCGGCGGAATCTGGTCAAGGCGAAGCCTGGGAATGGACGCCAGCTGCTCCGGCGTGTCCAGCGTATTCTGCCAAGCGGCGATAGCTTCCTGGAAGCGGCGGGCGCCGGCGGCTTCCGTGGCTCCCCAGCCGGAGCGGACGGCGCTAAGCCAAGCGGTCTCCTGTGCCTGGCGCTCCTGTCCTATGGTGTGGGAGGGCAGTGCCAGAACCCGGCAGTGATGAGGATTCTCTAAAATGAGCCGCTTCAGCAGATCTTCAAAATAACCGATCCCGCACTTGTCCCGCAGGCCGTCAAAGAGCGTTCCAACGCTGAGATTTGCCGCCGGGTCGCCGCCGTAGAGCCAGCTCTCTAGAACCTGGAAGCAAAGCACAAGCCCCTGGGGCATCTGCCCATAGTCCCGCTGCCGGGACTCAAATTCCAGGTTGTCCAGCGCCGCTAGGACCCGCCGGTGATCCAGCCCCTTCCGAGACAGCCGCTTTAGCTCATCCCGGAGGGCGGCGGACGCCTCCTCGGCCTTGTCCTCGGCCATGTCCCGGGCCTCCAGCATAAGCCAGGGCTGCTGTATACCGTCGTGAAGCTCTAAGCGGACGTCCCGGGCTAGGCCGCTTTCCAGAAGACGCCGTTTCAGGGGGGCCTGATTGTCCCCACATAGTACATCCGATAAGGCTTGCAGCGCCATTAGCGTCTCCCTGTCCCGGAAGGTGCAGGCGGCGTACCCATCCGCCAGCCGGGCGCGTCCCTCCAAAGATTCCTGTGCGGACAGCTCATAGCGTATCACGGACAGGCCCGCTTCAATGGGCTTTTGCCAAGGTACCCCTTCCGGCACGGCAAGGCGCTCATAAGCACAGAGGTATTCATGGTCTAGAATCCCGAGAACCTGTGCGATATCTATGCTGCCGTCCAAAAATATATAGGAATTGGACGGGTGGTAGAGGCGGCTGTGGGCGGCGGCGAAGGCTTCGTAGGTCAGCTCCGGGATTTTCGCCGGGTCTCCCCCAAAAACATAGCGGTAGCAGGTATCCGGAAACAGGCGGCGGGCCGCCTCTCGCTCCAGAAGGGCGTCCGGCGAGGAGAAGGCCCCCTTCATCTCGTTGAATACCACGCCCTTGATGGAGAGCGCGCCGGCTTCGTCCAGCTCGTAGTGCCAGCCCTCTTGGCCGAAAATTTCCGGCTTGGAGTGGAGCAGCGGGTGCAGTACCGCGTCCATGTAGACCCGCAGGAGATTGAGAAAATCCTGGCGGTTCCGGCTGGATACCGGGTAGACGGTCTTGTCAGGGAAGGTCATGGCGTTGAGGAAGGTGTTCATGGAGCTTTTCATCAACTCCACAAAAGGCTCCTTTACCGGGTAGCGTTTTGAGCCGCACAGGACTGAGTGCTCCAGAATGTGGAACAC
Source organism: Acutalibacter intestini (assembly GCF_034334985.1). Classification (NCBI taxonomy): domain Bacteria; kingdom Bacillati; phylum Bacillota; class Clostridia; order Eubacteriales; family Acutalibacteraceae; genus Acutalibacter; species Acutalibacter intestini. The sequence continues at coordinate 65,294 of NZ_JAWXXL010000017.1, forward strand.
GCCCGTGTCGTCCCAGGGCTGGGTCTGGAAAGCGATGGCAAAAGTCTTGTTTTCCTCCGCGCGTTCCAGCCATACCAGCCGGGCGCCGGACTTTTGGTGCTCCATCAGCCAGAGATTCGCCTCCAGTTCGTCAATACGCTGTTGGTTTAGGACAATAAAGCTTGAAAAGATACTGCTCTTTTCCATAAATGGCCGCCTCCTCGTAGTGAAATCTTTCTTGTTCGGCTTAGGGCTGGTTTGAAACATGGAAAACGCCGCCTTTTTACCCAGAAGCGGCCATCTTCCGCGTCGAAAATCCTCGTAAAACAGCAAGGATTCCTTGCGGCTTTCTCCTGGAAACTGACCACTTCTGGTCAAAAATCCGTCATTTCCTCTATGTTCCAACAAGCCCTAGGTGCCAATATTATAGAAGCTTTTCTCCTCTGGCGCAAGATGCTATGCCTATTCTGTTCATTTTCCCGACCATTCTGTCCCATTCGCAAAAACACCCTACCGTTTCATACCGGCTTTGGGCTGGAACAGAGCGTCCGCTATCTGTACAGAATAGACCGTTTCCGGGGCGGAATGAGCAAGCGGTATTGATTTTTTCGGAAAAAATGATATGGTTGCATTTAGAAAAAGCTGGGAGGGGTGCGTCAGATGTACGACCTGCTTATTATCGGCAGCGGGCCCGCCGGTGTTTCCGCCGCGCTAAGCGCAAAAGCACGGGGCCTGGATTTTCTATGGTTCGGCTCCAGACAGTTAAGCCCTAAAATCGTGAAAGCCCAGTGTGTGATGAACTATCCGGGGCTTCCGGCAGTTACCGGGCCAAAGATGCGGGATGCCTTTTTACATCAAGTGGACAGCTTGGGCATTTCTATTTTAGAGGAACGGGTCAATTCCATCTACGACATGGGCGGCTATTATACCGCCGTGGTCAATGACAAGATGTATGACGCCAGGACGGTCATCCTGGCCCCGGGGGTATCTAACAGCCGGGAGATACCCGGCGAGAGCCGGCTGCTGGGGAAGGGGGTCAGCTATTGCGCCACCTGTGACGGTGAGCTGTACCGGGGCAAACGCCTGGCAGTGGTCTGCACAGACCCATCTTTGGAGGAGGAAGTCGAGTTCCTGGCCGGGCTGGCTTCAGAGCTGTTCCTGTGCACCAGCTATAAGGACTGCGGCGTCCACCGGGACAATGTGCGGCACACGGTGGGATATCCCACGGAAATTTTGGGAGGGGACAGGGCTTCCGGCCTGGTCTGCGGCAGCGAGACGGTAGCGGCGGACGGAGTATTCTGCCTGCGTTCCTGCGTGGCCCCGTCGGCGCTGCTGCCGGGACTGGCGGCAGAGGGCGGACACATCCGGGTGGACCGGGGACAGCGGACCAACCTGCCGGGCTGTTTTGCCGCCGGGGACTGCACGGGACGGCCCTATCAGTACGCAAAGGCGGTGGGCGAGGGCAACGTGGCCCTGCACAGCGCGGTGGAATACCTGAAAGAAATGGAGGCGCGGGAATGAGATCAAGAATATTGAAGGTGAAGGACTACCGAGAGGTGGACGTGGGGCCGCTGCTTAAGCCTTTTGTGCCGGATGAGGCGGAGCTGGCGGCGGAGATAAGGCGGCTGACCAACCCGTATATTCGCTGGGAGCCCGGCGAGGTGGTCTCTGCCGGGGACCAGGTGGTGTGCCGGCTGGTTTCGGACTGCCCCAGGTACAATAAGGAGAAGGTTCGTTTTGTGGCAGGGAGCGGGATGTTTCAAAGGGAGCTGGAAAATCTCTCTATCGGCATGAGGGTGGGCGAGACCCGGGAGGCTGGCCTGCCGGAGTGCAAGGTGTCCCTTGCGCTGGCAGGGGTGATGAACCGCGTGGCCCCGGAACCTTGTGATGAGATGGTGGAGAAGCTGGAGCTGGACGGCGTGCATACTGTGGCGGAATACCGGGCCTACTTGATGGAGCGGCAGAAAGAGGCCGCTTTCGGGCAGGACTCTTTTGAAGCGCTGAAGGAGCTCACCCGGGAGGTGATAAGCGGCTCTGAGTTTGTGCTGTACCGGGAGGACTGGGCCGAAGCCATTAACCGGGAGCTGGACCGCTGCCGGACGCTGTGCCGCCAGGAGGGCATGGTCCTGGAGAAAATGGCGCCGGAGCAGTTCCAGGGCCGCATCCCGGTGAAAAGCTACCATGAGCTGGTAGCTATGCTCCAGTACGACGGCTGGGACAATCTCTGCCGCTATCTGCTGGGCCGCCGGTACGCCGAAACGGACCACTTTCACTCTGGCGAGGCGGAGTATGAGGCGTTTATCGCAGACTATGCCAAAGCCTGGCGCGTCTCTGAGGAAAGCGCCCGGGAGGCAAACCCATTTGAGAACTTCATTTTTAACGAATACGCCGGGCACGCCTATACGGTGCTGAAAAACTATATCAGAGAATTTTATTAAGGGAGGAACCCATCATGGCAATTCAAAACGCGGACAAGACCAATTTCAAAGAGCTGATCGGAGAGGACTTCGTCATTGTCGACTTCTACGGCACAACCTGTGTTCCCTGCAAGCTGTTTTCCAAGATACTGGAGGACATTGCGGCGGAGATACCATTCTTGAACATCGTCAAGCTGAATACCACCGAGAACCCGGAGCTGGCACAGGAGTACGGGATAACCGCCGTGCCCACTGTCCACTTCTATAAGGACGGACAGCTGCTCAAAAGCCATGTGGGCGTCATGCAGCCCCAGGCGGTGAAAGAGGTTATCGCCCAGTATATGTATGCGTAAAGCCGGACAGATTAAGCGGCTTTTCGGGCAAAATCGACATCTGCCCTTTTTTCAATATTTCCAATATGCTATAATCCATTCACCAATAAAAGGAGGCTCTGTCCCATGAAAAAGACTGTGAAACGTATCGTCTGCTCTCTGCTTGCACTGCTTTTAGTGTGCGGTCTTACCGCCTGCGGCGGCACAAAGGGCGTGGACCCGAAAACCTGCACATACGATGAGATGGTGGAATATCTTACCGCCAAGGGCTACATCTCCAAAGACGCCGCCCCGGTGGACATGCTCACTACCGAGGGCTATCTCACGGACAATACCGGCGGTGATATCCCCTATGCACCTTTTGCGGATCGAGCACAGGACTACGATGGGCTCTGGCTGATGTGGTGGGACGCCGCCACCCCCTCTGAGGCGTACACCAACTGCTTCCAGAACCTTGCTATGAACGAGGGCGTCATCGTCTACATGGGCGGCGCGGCTGTTCTGGAAACCGCCGCTTACAACGGCAGCTTTGCCATTGCCTTTGGGGAGGACTACGCCCAAAAGGACGCCGTTACAGCAGATTTCCAGGCGCTTTCCCAGAAATAAGGACATAGAAACGCCCCTACCCTATCCTAATATTGGGATAGGGCGGGGGCGTTTTGCTGAAAAGTACATAAGAGGAAGGAGAAAACCATGGAAACAAACGCGATTTTCCGAAAAAATTACGGCAGCTTCCGCCGCTTCTTCTCCATGCTGGGTAAGGCGGACCTGCCCTATCTGTGGATCGTAGGCTACCTTGTGGCAAGCGCCGTCATCGCCAATGCGGGCGTCAGCTCTACCGAATACAGCGCCGCTCTCTTCGCCGGGAATGTGGGACTGACCGCAGTGGTGCTGCCCTATCTTTTTTACCAGATTCTCTCCCTAATTCTCAGCTCTGTCTCCGGGCTCATCAATAACCTCTGCACAGCCCGCATGGACAGGAACCTGCGGCGGATGGTCTGGCGCAAGACGGTGAGCCTGCCCCTGCGGTTCTATGAGAACAACAACCCCAAGGAACTGCTCAGCCGTATTACCACCGACATCTCCAGCATCAGCAATCTGGTCATGAAGGTTTTTCTCCCCATCTTTACCACGGCCTATGCCAGTTTTGTGATCCTTCAGAAAGTCTCTAGCTATGACGGGGCGCTGATGTGGTCCCTGGTGGCGGCGCTGCCGGTGAATATCCTCATCAGCTTTATTCTGGGCCGCCTGCAATTTGGCGTACAGGATCTTATCAACCGGCGCAACGCCCAGCTGACCGCCACGGTGGCGGAGCGTACCAATAACCTTATGCTGATAAAATCCATGGGCGCCGAGGCGAAGGAGGCCGCCACCGGCGGGGAGCGGATGAAGGCCAGCTACCGGGCCGCCGGAATGAATATCTGGATCACAGGCACAGCGGTTCCCATCCGTGCCATTGCCAGCGTCTTACAGACCGTCGTCATTATCCTGGTGGGCCGGGGATACTACGCTTCCGGCGCACTGAGCCTGACGGAGTGGATCGCTTATTACGGCTTTGCTATTCAACTGACCAATATCCTCAGCGCATACTGCGGCTACTGGACCTCCTTCAAAAGCGCCCAGGGCGCGGTGGAGCGGGTGAGCGAGATCATGGCCGAGCCTTCAGAAAATTTGAACGCCGGAAGCACCATGGAGTCACCGGCGGGAGGCATTCACTTTGAGAAGGTGGATTTCTCCTTCGGGAGCGAGCCCCTTTTCACGGGCTTAGACCTGGATATCCCCGCGGGGCGCATCACCGCCGTGGTGGGTCCCTCCGGGTCGGGGAAGACCACCCTGCTGAACCTGGTCGACCGTCTATACCCACTGAACGGCGGGTCGATACAGATAGGAGGAAAGGATACCTCGGATTACTCTCTGTCCAGTTTCCGCCGCGCCCTGGGATATGTGACCCAGGAGAGCGTTATGTACGCCGGCACCATCCGGGAAAACCTGCTCCACGGCCTGGGGCGGACGCCGCCGGACGAGGAGCTGGACGAGGCCTGCGCCGCCGTGGGCATCCTTGATTATGTCCGCCGCCAGCCCTTGGGCTACGACGCCCCGGTAGGGGAGAGCGGGGCCAGTCTCTCCGGCGGGCAGCGGCAGCGTTTCTCTGTGGCCCGGGCCCTATTGAAAAAGCCGGACTGCCTGCTGCTGGACGAGGCCACCGCCGCCATGGACATAGGCGGAAAGGCGGGCGTGTGGGCCAGCATCCGGCAGGTCATGGCGGGGAAAACCGTGGTCTATGTGGCCCATGACGCCCAGACCATACGCAACGCGGACTATCTGATCGTCCTTAGGGACGGGCGGGTGGAGGCCGCCGGGGAGCGGGAAGATGTGATGGCTTCCAACCTGTACTGTCGGGAAATGATGGAAAATGGAGAGGAGGTCTGCTGATATGAAGCGCAACGGAACAGACAGCAGCCAGCAGAAGCAGAAATATTCTTTCCGCGCCTATATCTCGTTTTATACCCGGTTTCCCATCCCCTGGTGGCTGTTTATCGTGTCCCTGGCGTTCGGCCTTGTCAATACCGAGGTGGTGCTGGCTATCTCCAAGTATGTGATCCAGATCAACAAGGGCGAGCTCTACAACGGCGTCATTATCGGCTACTCCCTATTGACCGTGCTGAACGCCGTAATAGCCATGTTCAGCAACCTCTGCGGGGAGTATGGCATCCAGAAGGTCACCCTTAGGGCTAGGATGCTGCTGTGGAACAAGATACTCCACCTGCCCATGCGGGAAGTGGAGCGCCGCCAGCCCTCGTCCCTCATCTCCGGCGTTGTGAACGACATTACCCAGGCCAGCGCGGTGATACACATGATATTCTCCACGGTGGCCTCCATCTACGGCTTTATCCGCTGCTGTGTGGAGATGGCCCGGTTCAACGCAAAGCTCTCCGCATATATGCTGCTATTGGTCCCTCTGGCTATTGGCGTGTTCGTCCTGGTGGGACAGCTGCAGTACCGCATGATGCTGCGGCGGTATGAGAGCCTGAGCACCATGACGGAGTTCTTTTCCGAGCATATCTCCGCCGCCAAGCACGTGAAAGCCCAGGCCATAGAGGAGCTGGAAGCGGAGGAGGGTTTTCGGGCCATTGATGAGCGGTACAAAGCGGACATCTACTATGCCTTTATGGAGGTTCTGCAGGTGTTCTCCAATACGCTCTATACCTCCATCGGCAGCATTGCCATTGCCCTGTTCGGCTCTGACATGATCCGCAAGGGCCAGATGCCCGATACCGGCATCAATGACTTTACCACCTATAAGGGCCGGGTGGACCAGTACCAGGCTGAGGTGCTGACCCATTACCAGACCCTCAAGGGCACCCAGGGCGCCATGCGGTATGTGGGCGTCCTCCTGGATGGGCCGGAGGAGGACCCGGACGCCGGGTACGACCTGCCGAAGGACCGGACGAAGGAGGACATCCTGCTGGAACGGGTGAGCTTTGGTTACGACCCCCGCCAGCCGGTGCTCCACGACCTGAGCCTCACCATCCCCGCCGGGAGAACCACTGCCATTATTGGCAACAACGGCTGCGGCAAGTCCACCCTGCTCAAGCTGATCCAGGGCATCTATCTGCCGGACAGCGGCCGGGTATGGTTGGGGGACTCGGCGGTGGACAAGGTGAAGCTGGCCCAGCTGCGCCGGCGCTTTGGCTGCATCTTCCAGCATAACCCCTTGTTTTCCGGCTCCGTTCGTGATAACATAGCCTATGGAGAAACCGGTGAAGTGTCGGATGAGGCGGTGGCTGGGGCCGCAAGGCTTGCGGATGCGGACGGCTTTATCAGCCAGCTGCCAGAAGGGTATGACTCTGACGTAGGCATGGGCGGGGCGCTGCTCTCTGGCGGGCAGCGCCAGCGGGTGGCAATCGCCCGGACGCTGCTGTTCGACCCGGACTATCTGCTTATGGACGAGGCTGGGGCCAGCCTGGATCATAAGAGTGACAGGACCATCTTCCGCGCCGTTAGAGAACATATGAGGGGCAGAACGATTGTGGTGGTGGCCCATGATATGCGCACGGTGATGGAGGCGGATCATATCATCGTTCTCAACAGTGGCTCCCTGGAGGCGACGGGCACCCACGAGGAGCTGCTGAAAACCAGCCCTACCTATCGTAACTATCTGGAATTGCAGGGATACGCCCTGGCGGGAGAGGAGGCAGGACGATGAAACGCTTTACCATTCTTTTTTCCGTTCTTCTGGTGCTGGGCTTTGGTGGTGTGCTGGCCTATGTAGCGGCATCGCCGGAGTTTGTTCCGCCCGCGGCACTGATTGGCGAGGGGGAGGACCCTGACGCTCCCATCTGGGACATGACCATGGACGAGGTTCTGGCCGAATTAGCGGCCCAGGGGCTGATTGACGACCCGGCCTCCGCTATTTCCCTGGCCAACGACGGCTTATGTACCGACGCCCGCAAGGTCAGCGGCGCGGAATTTTACTGGTGGGATCTGGAGAACCTAGAGGAGGGTAGCCAGGAAGAGACTGCCTATAAGAGCCTGAAATCGGACGGCGTCATTGATCTCTACGGCTCCGGGCACATTTTGAGTTATGCTCACAACGGCCCCTTTGCGCTGTGGCTGGATCTCTATGAGGGCGACCCCGGCGCATTAGAGCAGGCGTTCAAGAATGTCGGGCAGGCGGAGTAAAAACAGGGAGGAACCGGCAATGGAGATGAAAGCTCTGCTGGTGGACAGTGACCAGCGTCTGCTGGGCGAGCTGACCGTGATGCTGCACGCGTTCCAGTGCTTCCGGGTGGTAGGGACGGCGCGGACATCAACGGAGGCTGTTGAATATGTCCAGCTCAATGACGTGGACGTGGTATTTGCCAGCCACCAGCCCGCCGACCCCCGCATTACCAGCGTGGGAGAGCATTTGTCCGCCGTTTTAGGGCAGAGCCATCCACATATCCAGGTGGTGGTCTATTCCGACTCGGCGGAGTGGGCTTTCAATGCTTTCCGCTGTCAGTGCGCCGGGTACCTACTAACGCCTTTCGACCCCCTGGCGCTCCAATCGCTGGTCAACCGGCTAAGCTATGTGTTCGACCTACAGCAGGCCAAGCGGGAGGTGGCGAATCGCAGTATCATGATCAAAACCCGAAACGGGTATCAGCTCACCCGTCTCAGTGATATTCTCTTCGTTGAGCGGAGCAATCGGAAAAACAGTATTGTAACTACCGATGGGCAGGAAATCACGCTGCTGGGATATACCATGAACCAGCTGGAGGAAATGCTGGAGGGGTGTGGATTCTACCGCTGCTACCAGTCTTTCATCGTCAACCTCTCCCAGGTTGCGGCTGTCCGGGCGGACAATGAGGCAAAAAATTATACCATCCGTTTCAAAGGCTATGAGGGAGAGATCCTGCTTAGCCGGGAAAAATACGCGGAGCTAGTGAACCTTTTGAAGGGGCGGTACGCGAAGATCAATATCTGACGCCGCATCATAAAAGTGGTACGAAACGGGCTATGCGTACGCCGTTTTTTGGATCCAGATGCGGTTCATTGGCTTGAGTTTGTTGGGGTGATTTTTGCGCCGTAAAACAAAGAAAAACGGTTCCCAATTCTGCCAGCAGCGCACTCATGGCGCGTTCCTTTCGCGGTAGCGGCTCCATACATACTATCCCTCAGGCCGTGGCCCTGAGTCCGGCAAGGTGATTTATTAAGAATGTGCTTGGCAAGACCCAGACTGAGGTTAAAGAGAAACTTGCCCGGGCAATCGAGGACGGCAAAGGCTTGGACATCGTAAAGGCCGGTCCACTACACGGTAGGGCATTGGATAGACGGGTGGTATGAGAACTACGCCAAAATCAAGGTGCGGCCATCCTCGCGCAAAACCTACAAAGGTTATGTTGAAAATCCCATCAAACCGAGCATCAGCACGTTACCGCTTAGTAAGCGGACTAGGGCTTGTTTGAAAATAGAGGAAATGACGAATTTTTACCCAGAAGGGGTTCATTTCAAGGAAAAAACCGCAAAGCAATCTTCCGATTGGCGAGGATTATTGACGCAGAAGGGGGCCCCTTCTGGGTAAAAAGACGGCGTTTCCGATTTTTCAAACAAGCCCTACGCTGGAAGTACAAGCCCTTTACAGAAAGCCGCCGGCCAGCGGTAGGGCAGAGCGTACAGAGTCCAAACAGCAACCCAAAACCTTGAGCGCCAAGGCAGTATGCAATATAAACCAGGTGATTGCGTCTGCAATGTGGCTTGCCAAAAGCCAGAAACTCATTATAGTCAGTCCCCCAGGCGGTGGTGCCCTGTTAAAAGGAGAACATTAGGAAATCAAAACGCGGGCAGCAGACCAGTTGGCAACATTGTTCCAGCGGGGCAAAGAAACAGGCTGCTCGTGGATGATGTACTCGTTGCTGCTGAATTTGCCGCTTTCGTCCCTGGTCTGCTGGCGCTGGATGCACCCGGCCCGCTGCAATTCGTTGGCGGCGGAACGAATAGCCTCCTTGCTCTCCCGGTTGATGCAGCACCGGCCGGGCAGGGGATAGTCCCAATCTTCCGGGAGTGATAAAATCTGCGGCGTTGGCCGGAACGCAGAAACGGGCGGTGTCTTTCCGACATCGCCCGTTTTCTGTACGGTTGTTCACTTGTTTGCGCCGCCCGTTTTCCGCTGTCCTTAAAAAATATTGATTCGAGTGGGGGCATGTTTTCTTAATGGTATGCCAAAAAAGGCGTGCGCTTTTTATTGGGAAGCTTTACTAGGGAAAGGTGCTAGTCCCGCAGAGGAGCACCGTTGCCGTCCACGTTAATAGATCCGGTAAGGATCATAATCCCTTCCACTAGGCCCCAAATGCTGATGCCAAGAGTAGCTATTCCGCAGGTAAACATACCTCCCAGCAGGCTGACCAATAGCTGGATGACCGCTTTTTTGGTGTAGCCCAAGTAAAAGTTATGAACCCCTAAACCGCCCAGGAAAATGCCCAAAAGGCCCGCGGCCAGTTTGGACTTGGCGCCCGCCATGCCAGGGGCGCCCATAGGAGCGGCCAGAGAGACGCCGCACTTAACGCATACAGCGGCCTGGGGGCCTGTGGGGTTGCCACAGTTGGGACAATAATTAAAGCCAGTGCCAGTCTTAACGCCACAGTTGGTACAAACAAAAGCGTTAGGGTCTACAGGGTTTCCACAGTGTCTGCAATACATACCATTTGCTCCTTACCTCATTTTTTACTATTTTAACATGAAGTTCACCATAATGCAACATAAAGCGGTAAATTTTACAAATGGAATTTTGTATCCAGCCTTTTAGGGCTTGTTTGAAAATAGAGGAAATGACGAATTTTTGGCCAGAAGGGGACAATTTCAAGGAGAAGAACCGCTGTAGTTAGCTGCGCTAACTACGTCACTCTGGCGATTGACGAGG
>NZ_JAWXXL010000018.1:0-75252 GCF_034334985.1 Acutalibacter intestini
CGCAGGATATCTCTCATAACATTCATTCATTTATGCGTCGGCTCCAGCATAATCCCTCTCGGGTTATTCGTTTTTTCCTCCATCCGCTTCTTTCCTATCTTTCGGCGGAGGAGTAATATAATGCAGAGAGAAAGGAGGAAGCTGCAATGCCGGGGAATATCAAAAATGTAATAATGGCAATCGACTATATCGAAAGCCACCTGCACGAAAAACTGGACTTGGAAACAGTTGCGGGGGCTGTACATTATTCAAAATATCATCTGCACCGAATGTTTACAGGTACGGTAGGGTTGACAATTCACGATTATGTACAACGCCGCCAGTTGACCGAAGCCGCAAAACTGCTTGTTCTTTCCGACAGACCAATCCTTGAAATTGCGCTTTCTGCCGGATATGAGAGCCAGCAGTCTTTTACGGATATTTTCAAAGCCATGTATAAAAAATCCCCTAACAGGTACAGGGAGGAAGAAGAATTTTATCCATTGCAGCTAAGATATGTCTTGAATGAAAATCCTACAAATTTAGAGGAAAAAGAATGGCAGGATAAAATCGTCTTTGCAACACAGGAGGACATACCCAAATGGATAGAACTGGTTCACCTTGTCATTGACGGGTTCCCGCATCTGGACGAGAATCAGTACCTTGAACAGTTGCAGGAGTATATCAAAAATAAGCGCGCATTGATTTTGAAAGACGCTGATACGGCAATCGGGATTATGGCGTTTAACGAGGTGACAGGGAGCATTGATTTCTTTGGGGTACACCCACAGTATCGGAAAAGAGGAATAGCGAAAGCATTTTGCGAAAAGACATTGTATGAACTTACACGTTCCGCACAGATTAGCGTGACGACTTTTCGGGAGGGTGACAAGGCAGACACAGGCTATCGGGAGGTATGGGGAAGTCTTGGATTTGCCGAAGCAGAACTGCTAATTGAATTTGGATATCCGACACAGCGGTTTATACTTCACAGAGAAAAATCGGAGGGCGGGGACAATGAGTGACAAAAATCCACTATCACAAAACTTTACAATAAAATCATTGCTGAAATTTGCATTTCCGACAATTTTAATGATGATATTCATGGGGCTGTATACAGTTGTTGACACAATTTTTGTAGCGCGATTTGTAGATACAAATGCACTTTCGGCATTGAATATTGTCTGCCCTGTTATCAATCTGATTGTCGGTCTTGGAACCATGCTTGCAACAGGAGGTAGCGCGATTGTAGCGCGCAAAATGGGAGCAGGAGAACATGCAAGGGCGGCACAGGATTTTACGCTGATTATTTCAGCGGGCATTTTGTTAGGTGGATTGATTGCAGTGTTGGGAACGGTTTTTATTGACAGGATTGTATGGGGGCTTGGAGCGAACAGTATTCTATTTCCATACTGTAAAGAATACCTTTTTATCCTGCTGTTATTCACGCCCGCAAGTATCCTGCAAGTGCTTTTTCAAAATCTAATCGTCACAGCGGGACGTCCCGGAATGGGTATGGTGCTTGGCGTAAGCGCAGGAATCGCAAATATTTTACTGGACTATATTTTTATGGTGCCGCTTCACATGGGCATTAAGGGGGCGGCATTTGGTACGGGCATTGGCTATATGATACCGGCGGTGATTGGATTGTGGTTCTTTTCCACAAAGAAAAACAGTCTGCATTTTAGGAAGCCAGTCATAGACTTTTCCGTATTGGTTGAAAGCTGTACCAATGGTTTTTCGGAAATGGTAAGTCAGGCGGCAACAGCGGTTACAACATTCCTTTTTAACTGCATTATGATGAAACTGCTTGGAGAAAACGGGGTTGCGGCAATCACAATCATTATCTATACACAGTTTTTATTGAGTGCCTTTTACATAGGTTTTTCTATGGGCGTAGCCCCTGTTATCAGCTATAACTATGGGAAGCAGGACGAAAAACAGCTAAAAAATGTATTTGCAATTTGTATGCAATTTATTGTCTTTGTTTCGGTCACTGTTTTTGCAGTAGCTTTTATTTTTGGTTCGCCATTGGTTGGTATTTTTGCAGAAAAGGGAACGCCTGTTTATGAAATTGCACGAAACGGATTTTTGATTTTTCCTTTAGCTTTTTGTTTTGCGGGCTGAATATTTTTACCTCTGCCACATTTACAGCATTATCAAACGGGAAGCTGTCAGCAATTTTGTCGTTCCTGCGGACTTTCGGACTGATTACAGTGCTGTTGCTTACATTGCCTAATCTTTTGGGCGTAACGGGGGTATGGCTTGCAGTACCGATAGCAGAGCTAATCACTATGGTTGTAGCATTGGTTTTTCTTCATCAGAACAGAGAGAAGTATCATTACGCATAAAAGAAGATGTTTATGCCGTCCGGCGGTTAATAAAAAAACCGTTGTGTGGCGGCAAAATCATCATGCGCCAAAGCAGAATATGAGCGGCTGAACGGCGGTTTTGAAATAGCAATCAAAGCCGCCGTTCTTATGTGGCAGGAAAGTTTTCATAGATATGGCGGTATTGTGAGGTACTGCTATGTCTGTTTTTTATTTCATGGGTAGTTTTGGATGTGGTGAATTATCAAAAAAATCCTGTCTTGTGGAACGGGATTTCCTGCCTATGAGTATGAACAGACATATCATTTAGTATGTCTTAATAACTCGCATTACTCAAAAACTCATGCGCTTTCTGCTGTATGGGTTTTTGTTGTAATAGCCCCCTACTGGGAAGAAAGGGGGTGAGAGAAAATGAGATATTCTGAACAGTTCATGGAGCATATCGAATATGCGTTTCATGCGTTCTGTAAGATTGTCCTGCGCCATGAAGCCATGAACGCATGGCGGGATTTGAAGCGGAAAGAAGAACGGGAAATATCCCTCGACTATCTGATGTCAGAACGATATTTTGAACCGTCTGCTATGGACAGTTATTTTGAAAAGCAGGACAAGCCGACTGTATTTCTTGTGTTGGGAAAGGAAGTTATCATTGATGATGAACGGTTAGCAACGGCATTATCAAGAATACCGGAATTAAGACGGGAAGTTCTGTTGCTTTATTACTTCGTTGGCTATCGTGATGAAGCAATCGGCAGGCTGTACGGGCGTTGCAGAAGTACGATAAACCGCAGGAGAAATGTTGCACTGAAACCGTTACGGAAAGAATGGGAGAGATTGAAACATGAGGAATAAAAAGCTGATACCTTTTGAGGTAATTCAAAAAGCTGTTGCCGGAGAGCCGGAAGCGGTAGACGCAGTATTGCGGTATTACACCGCACACATCAAATATCTGTCTATGTATAAGGGGCATATCAATGACGATACACAGGACAGGCTAAAGGCTAAACTGGTTGAAGCCATATTGAAATTCCGCTTCGACCGATAAGGAGTAGCAAAGACGGGAAAAGCTGTCAAGGGTAAACTTCGCGCTACGCGCCCTTGACAGCTTTTCCCGCCTTTGCTTGTGGGTAGTCAAGAGGGCGAAATCAGCAGACTGCTTTCGCCCTCAATCCAGTATGGAATGTTTGTTACACGATAGAGGGCGTTTCTCGCTTGATTTAAGCGCATTACAGCGGCGATAAGGACAAGGGTAAGGGTTTTATACTCCTACCCTCAAAAACAGCGTTCTATTGCGTAACAGAAAAGCAGAGAACCGACCACTAATGAAAGTGATGTGTTCTCTGCTCTTGCTTGCACCCTGTTTGTCAGCGTTAATAATAAGTTGTTGTAAATGCTTCCTTATCAACGTAAAACTAAGGTTTTCGGCGTTTCTTATTTTCCGAGAGAAATCGGACAGATAGCAAAGTGCGATTAGCAGAAGCCCATCTTGCTAATCAAACGCACCAGAGGAAAGTTGAACTTTGATTTTTTCATTCATCGCTTAGCCTGCTTCGGCTTGCTAATGATTAGCAGGATTTTTGCCGAGTTTTGCGAATCAAAATGCCTTTCCTGCTAATTTCCCGAAAAAACTGCTAAAAATCGTGCTGCGATGACCTGTTATCCAATGAATGATAAATAACCCAAGTGTTGAAGGTATCAATAGCTTTACCGCCCGTTCTTTGACAAATTGTCTGCCAGTTCGTTTCTCTAAAGAATACCTTGCACTCATACCCGAAACGACAAATAAAAGCACCATAAACCACGGATATATACCGGCTGCCGCTATATCAAACATGGGAATGTTTTTTGCATTTGGAATACTGCCCGGAACACCCACGCCATTAAAAATATAAAACACATGGTAAATCAACACCAATAGAACCGTAGAACAGCGTATATTATCAAGATAGATTTTTCTCATTCTATTCTTCTCCCTTGCTGTCGGAAGCTGTTTCAAAAACAGCACCGGCAAATTGAGCGAACATACTTTTAGGCGGGATTGCCAGCCCCTTTTTTTCATCTCCCAAAATCACTAAACTATCGCCCGGTTTGATATCAAAAATATCTCTTGCCTGCTTGGGTATAACTATCTGCCCCTTTTCACCAACTGTAACTGTCCATGTATATTTCCCTTTTGGTTTCTTCATAATTGTCTCTCCTTGTGCGATAAGTATGATTTATTTAACTAATTATGCTTTTTTGGCGGCATAAAATCTATTATAAGGAATGAGAAAGATTTCGTCGCAGTCGGCATTGTGGGAATGTGCATAACTGGCTGTCTTATGGAATTGTGGGTAACTCTGTTTGCAGGAGGTGGGGAAGCTGCACTTTCGTTTTTCCATGTGCTGTGAATAGAGTTATCCATGATTCCATAGCCTGTTATGCACATTTCCACAATGCTTGTCGTTTGGTCTTTAGCGTTTTTGATTCGGAATAGTGTGGTGCTGGCGGTCTATCTCTTGCTTCTCGTCCATTTCCCGCAGCTTTTTCGCCTGGGCCTTGGAGGGGAACGACTGCTGCCCCTCAATGGACACGGCGATATACTTCTGATGCTCCGGCCTGATACGGGAAATCTCCACGGCAGGGGTGAACGAGAGTTTGCCGCCGGCCATGAACTGTTTCAGCTCCGGCACAGGTCATTCAGATAAATATACCGCTGCACCGTCTTTCCTCTCATGCCGTTGCGCTCACCCACTTGTCCAGAGACAGCTTGCCCAGGTCCGCGCCGTCGCCCCCGCGTCCCCTGGTGCTTGATGGCCTCATACTGCTGCTTCAAGGCCGTCGCCTTTTCGCTGGGCAAAATCGCTTCCCGGTGGCGCAGGTTGTCGTCCGTCATAGCGAGGACGGCTTCATCATCCGTCATGTTGCGGACGATACAGGGCATATTTTTGTAGTCTGCCAGCTCGCTTGCCCGCTATGATCTCATAGCCCCCGCCCTCCCGGGGACGCACCAGCGCGGGCTGGTGTACGCCGTTGTCCTTGACGGACTCCACAAGCCCTTTCATTTTCGCATCGTCCCGCACCCCAAAAGGATGGTCTTTGAACGGGAACAGCTCCGAAAGTTTGAGATAGACAATCTCTCCCTTTTCCGCGCGGGTCGCGTCACGGGGCTGGGGCGGCTCCTCCGGTGCGGGCGCGGAAGGTGGCGGGGCCTTCTTCTTGGGGCGGCGGCCTCCGGCTGCTGCTCTTCCGGGATTGGGGATGTTTTCTTTTCTTCTACCATTCGCTTGACCTCCTAACTTTTCAAATACAAACGGGAGCAAAACCTTATTTTGGCCCCGTTCCCAGATACGTTTTTCCTCCCTTCCCTGTCACGCAAAAACGCCGCCCTTTTTACAGCTGGGCGGCGTTTTCGGTAAGGTTGGCCGTCCATTTTGTTGTTTATCCTGTTTCCCTTTGTCAAGTGTTGCGAAGGAGTCTTGAGCAAACTTAAATGGACGTATGTTTGTATTTATGGTAGAATAGAACCATTGAACAATTCTATAAAACTGGACTACTAGCAGAAAAAACAGCAGTGGCAACTAATAGTTGCCATATAGTTGCCCATATTTTCTATATAGTTGGTAGAGTGCAACTGGATAAATCGGTATATTATTGCTATCAGAATTATACGGAGGTGCGTAATATGAATGAAAATCAACTAGCGGAAAATCTTATGTACTATCGCAAAAAGAAAGGACTGTCACAGGAAAAAATAGCGGAATATTTGGAGGTCAGCCGTCAAGCCGTAACTAAATGGGAAACTAATACTTCAAAACCAAACTCTGAAAATTTAATTAAATTAGCACAATTATTTGAAGTTGATGTTGATACATTGTTAGGGAATGAGAGTGGGGAAAAGTCATCAACACAAGGGGAAGTGTCAATAGGAAAAATGTCATGGATCTTTATAGGAATATCTGTCTTGGGTATATTGGCATATATTATGCACAGTACATTAACGGGTATTTTTAGTGTTGGGGTATTTATTTGTATGTTTATTCTATGTGTTCCAATACAACTGTTCCTGCATATCTATTTTTCCAAGGCGATAAAAAATGATTCTTTTAATGGAATTGCAGGATTTGACGACAAGATAGAGTATAATATTTCTGAAGGGAAGAAACTACTTGCACAGATTGATTTGCATATTGGAATCATGTCTACTGTATATATTTTTCTGCTTTGTGTGATAAATGGGGTAAATTTGAAAATGCAATGGTTTAATGGCGTTCTGATCGTTGCATATATACTGAATTTTATCACAAGCATAGAAATGAGCAACTACAAAATGATCGATAAAATCTATCGCAGAGAAGATGACAGGAAACGTGCCAAACGCAGTATTCCAGTAACTGCAATATTTGCTTTGATATTATGTGTAGGGATAGGAATGGCGGTTATTGTATTTGAAATAAAGGGAATTGAGAATAATACACTGCCTGCGATGAAAATATGTGGATTGCTACTTTTGGGTATAATGAGTGCGACCACTGGATTCTTATTTGAAAATAGCAAAATAAAAAAGTGGAATCCTGCAAATGGAAACTATAGAACAAATAAAGTAAGTATAATCAGCTTGCTTATATGTGCGATAATGGATGTGCTGATGTGTGTTGTATAAGAGAGGTGGAGCATTTTTTTGATTTATTCTGTCAGGAGTCCAGATAAGGAGAAAACGGAAAATTGTGTTTAAGACAACAGACCCCATAATGTGGAGTGAATATCTTATTGGGAGGAAATAGGAAATGGCAAAATGATTATTTGAGGAACTGTGCGGCAGATACGAAAGGAAGGGGATTATTTAAGGCAACCCCGCACCATTCGCGGGTGGCGCCTTAAGCACCGTCTTGCTTGCAGATTTTCCGTGATAGCGCACAGCTTTCGCTGGTCAATGGTGAGATGGACGGCGCTCAATCTGTACCCTCTGAAGAAAAATCTGACTGCCCAATACGGTACTTAGAATTGTGCGGGATTGCCTTAATACCGTGTTTGACTGTACCCGCCGAAGAAGAACAGCCCATAGGCATATGGGGGTGAGCGAGCGCCCGTGGCACTCAAGCAGCGAACCGACCGAGCCGGCAGGCGAGACAGCGGCATTTGAATTATCTGAAGCAGTACCGAAGGGTTACATATACCAATCTTCTTACAAGCGGCAGGCTCAACGCTTATCTTGCCGACATTGACAGGCAGGCGCAGGAACGCTTTGAGCGGCTCATAAAGGGCATGAAACCAGGCCAGGGCATCACAGAACAGCTCAACAACAGGAGGACTTGTGTAAGGGAGATTGTATATGATGAAATCATTTACGCTTAAACAGCAAGGCGACAGAGGGGAAAAGCTCTGTCGCTTTTCTTTCGGGAAGCATTTGAATTGTGCGGTGTTGCCTTAATAGTGTTTTTTTCAGACTAAAGCCATGGTTATTACTTACAATGACAGCTTGCTGTCCAAAACCACGAACATTACCAAATATCGGAAACCTTATGGGCTGTTCCAGACAGAATATAAAAAATCATCTTTCCCTCTTGAAAAGAAAGGGTTTGTCCGTTTTAAGGATTATTTAATAACTTCTATGCTACCATCGAATCGCAAAGCGAAAGGAGCAGCGAAAATGTATTTACACATACTGAAAAAAGACCTTAAGCGCAAACGGGCGATGAACGTGATACTGCTGGTATTTATTATACTCGCGTCGATGTTCATGTCCTCTGGCGTAAGCAACATCATCACCGTGACGACTGCGCTGGACAGCTATTTTGAAATGGCGGACGTGCCAGATTACTGGGTATTGAGCGAAAACAAATCCTCGGACAAGGACATTTGCGGGACACTTGAAAACGCCTCCGCGATAGACGAGTTCCGTATCGAGGAGTACGTCCGTATGTCCCAGTCCAATATTACGCGGGCCGGCGAACCGCTTAACGATTCCAACGCCAATCAGATATTGGTATTACAGAGCGACAGCGATATGGGGATGAATTATTTTCTGGACGATGAAAGTATTCTTAAAAGCGTACCAAAAGGAGAAATTTACGTTGCCCGTTACATAGAGGAAAACATGGGACTTAAGGTAGGCGACAAAATTACTGTCGAAATAGAGGGCGTAAGTCGTGAGTTTACCTTTGCGGGCAGTTTCAGGGACGCTGTCTGCGGCACGGAATTGATAGGCATTAAAAGGTTTATCATGAACGGCGAGGAATTTGACGAATATATGTCCGACGAGACGATAAAAAATGTGTATGGCGGAAAGTTCTTATATATACACACCGCCGACCTTGACAAGACCCTGTCTCAGATAGCGGATATATCGGACAGTTTTACATTTGAATGTGACGCAGATACACTGAATCAATCCTATATTTTTGATATGATAATCACGGGTTTTGTCCTTGTGGTGAGCCTTATTCTTATAATCATATCCTTTGCGGTGCTGCGATTCACCATATCTTTTACTCTCTCCGAGGAATTTCGCGAGATAGGCGTTATGAAAGCAATAGGTATGCGGAACATAAAAATCCGAGGGCTGTACCTCACAAAATACTTCGCTATTTCCATTGTCGGCGCAGCACTCGGCCTGATACTCAGCTACCCGTTTGGGAAAATGCTTATGAGCTTGTCAACAAATTCGATTATTATCAGTGAAGGAAATACCATTTTTGTCAACGTTATCTGCGCGGTTCTGGTAGCGGCTATCATTCTCCTGTTCTGTCTCGGCTGCACGGGCAGGGTAAGCAAAATGTCCCCAATCGATGCTATAAGAAACGGGCAGACGGGGGAACGCTTCCGCAAAAAAGGCGTTATAAGCCTTGGAAGATCGCGGCTTGGCACAACGGCTTTCCTTGCCGCAAACGATATTGTAAGCAGTCCCAAACGCTACGCTACCATTATCCTTACGTTTTTTCTGTGTATGTCGCTGCTGATAATGCTTTCCAATGTCACGGCATCTCTTAAAAGCGGAAAGCTGCTGAAATATTTCGGGAATGCAGACTGCCACGCCGTTGCGGACATCGGCGATGAGGCTATGAAGTTTATGGCCGCGGACGGACATGAAAAGGTTGAAAAATATCTTGCGGACATGGAGCAGACCCTTGCAGAAAACGGGTTGCCCGCAGAATGTATGACAGAATATTATATTTATTCGATGATAGGACACGGCGAATATGAAAGCAAGACAGCTATACTTCAGGGAACGGGAACAACCATGGATATGTACGAATATTTAGAGGGTAGTCCTCCCCAAAACAGCGGCGAAATTGCAGTGACGACCCTTTTGGCAAAAAAGCTGGATGCAGATATAGGCGATACCGTTACCTTGTCCTACCCGACGGGCGAAACGGCGGAGTTCATCATAACCGCTCTCTATCAGTCAATGGTTAATCAGGGTATTTCCGTGAGGGCTTATACCGACTGCGATATAAACTATCTCGCAGCAAGCGGTTCCCCTGGTACACAGATAAAATTTACCGACAACCCCGGCGATGAGGAAGTATTACGCAGAATAGAAAAGATCAAGGAGCTTTACCCTGAATTTTCAAGCGTTAAAACAGCGGGCGAAACGGTAAATGATACCACTGGAGTCGGCGACGCCATAGACGCGTTTAAAAAAATGTCCGCCGTCCTTACGGTAATATTAGCCGCGCTTATCACCGTTCTTATGGAGCGTTCCTTTATCGCAAAGGAGCAGGCGGAGATCGCCCTCATGAAAGCCATAGGCATGAGGAATACCAGGATATATGGACAGCACACGTTAAGATTTTTTATTACGGCAGCGGCGGCTGTCCTTATTGCGGAGCTTTTGGGTATGCCCCTTACAAAGCTTTGCTTTGACCCTATTTTCAGATCAATGGGTCTTGAAATGGGCGTAGAATATATGCAAAACCCTGTGGAGATATACGCAGTATTCCCCCTTATCGTCCTTACCGCCACAGCCGTAAGCGCGTTTTTGACCGCTCTGTACACAAGAAAAATCAAATCCTCTGATACAGCAAGCATTGAATAATGAAAGGAAGAATCAATTATGAATATTCTCGAAGTAAAAGACCTCTGCAAAACGTATATCGTAAACAAGCGGCAGAACAACGTATTGAAAAATGTAAATTTCACGATTGGCGAGGGAGAAATGGTCGCCGTTATGGGTCCGTCAGGTTCCGGAAAATCCACGCTGCTGTACGCAGTTTCGGGCATGGATGATCTTACCGCAGGGGAGGTGAACTTCTGTGGAAAAAATATCGCAGGGATGGGCGAAAGAGAACTTGCAGACCTGCGCCTTGACAAAATGGGTTTTATCTTTCAGCAAATGTACATGCTGAAAAACCTCACCATATTGGATAATATCATACTTCCCGCAACGCAGTCCAAAAAGCAGCGTGAACCCCGCAGGGAAACGGTGCGGCGCGGTCAGGATTTCATGCGCAGGCTCGGCATTATCGATATTGCCGACAACGATATCAACGAGGTTTCGGGCGGCCAGCTTCAGCGGGCGTGCATCTGCCGCAGTATGATAAACGGCCCGAAAATGATTTTTGCTGACGAGCCAACAGGGGCGTTGAACCGCACTTCCTCTGACGAGGTAATGACGGAACTTTCAAAATTAAATTCTGCGGGAACCACAATCATGCTCGTTACTCACGACGTTAAGGTTGCGGCAAAATGCACACGAGTCATGTACATTGTTGACGGAAGCATAAAGGGAGAGTATAGTTTAACCGACTGTTCCGCGCAGACAAGAGAACGGGAACGCGCATTGAATAACTGGCTTCTGGAATTAGGGTGGTAATATGGATATTCTCATTGTTGAGGACAACAAGGAACTTGCCGAACTGCTGTGTGATTTTCTCCGTGCGGAAAATTATACGGTATCGGCGGTTCAAACAGCCGAAAAAGCCTTGCTGCTGTACGAACGATACGGCGCAAGGCTTGTCGTGCTTGATATCATGCTGCCTGATAGAGACGGATTTTATGTTCTGGAGAAAATCCGCCGGTCAAGCAACACGCCCATACTGATTGTAAGTGCGAAAACGGAAAAAGAAGACAAGCTGAACGGACTGAATCTCGGCGCAGATGACTATATAGAAAAGCCATATGATATTGATATTATGCTCGCAAAAATAAGTGGGATTTTTAAGCGGCGATACGCGCTTGATGAAATGAACGACGGCGATATACGCATAAATAAGGCGAGCCGTGTCGTTTACAAAAATGAAAAGGAACTTGAAATGACCACGAAGGAATTTGAGCTGCTTCTGCTTTTAATGGAGAATAAGGGCAGGGCTTTAAGCAAGGAATACATTTTTGAACAGGTCTGGGGCAGCGACAGCTTTTCAGAACAACAGACACTGACGGTACACATAAAATGGCTGCGGCAAAAAATAGAGGACTCCCCCAAAAACCCTAACAAAATAGTTACTGTATGGGGGGTGGGTTATAAATATGAAAGCGTTTAACAGAATTTTATCGGTAGTTGCGGTTGCCGTGATCCTATTGTTTGCTGTCGTGAATCTAATTCTTGCTGCCGACAAGACCAACGACGGCAGACTATACCGCGTAGAGATAAGCCGCCTTGTTCGAGAAATAGAAGCGAATGGTTCTGCCGACATTTCCGAATGTGAATATGTAACAAATATTGAGCGATACGGAGAAGATTTTTACAGTGCGGACAGCGACTATATTATCTGTGAAATAAACGGAGAACTGTATCGTTTTGATTACAATACAAATGGCTATTCCCAAAAAACGCAGCTTACAGGAATTGTAAATGCCGTTCTTGTTGTTATGGCGATCTTAATCATAATGGTTTTACTTTATATAAAATTCGAAATTCTTATGCCCTTTGAACGTATGAGCAGTATCCCTTATGAGCTTTCAAAGGGCAATCTCGCCGTGCCGATAAAGGAAACGAAAAACCGTTTTTTCGGAAAATTTCTTTGGGGGATCGATATTCTCCGCGAAAATATCGAACAGCAAAAGCAGCGCGAACTGGAAATGCAGAAAGAAAAGAAAACATTGCTTTTGTCGCTCTCGCACGATATTAAAACGCCGCTTTCCGCGATAAAACTGTACTCGGCAGCGCTGTCGAAAAATTTATATTCAGATGCGGAAAAGCAGCACAAAATCGCTGAAAACATCAACGAAAAAACGGACGAGATCGAGGGCTATGTTTCACAGATCATAACGGCTTCAAGAGAAGATTTCCTTAGCTTGGAAGTGGAGATAGGCGAGTTTTATATTTCGGAACTTGTTGAAAAAATCGCGGGATATTACGGGGAAAAAGTGGCGCTGATCAAAACAGATTTTATTATTAGAAAATATAAAAACTGTCTGCTATCGGGGGATTTGAACAGGAGCGTGGAAGTGATGCAAAACATCCTGGAAAATGCCCTCAAATACGGCGATGGCAGACGGGTGGAATTGCTTTTCCCCGAAGACGACGAATGCGTCCAAATTGCAATCACAAACAGCGGTTGTACGCTTGAGAAGGAAGATTTGCCGCATATTTTCGAGAGCTTTTGGCGCGGAGCAAATGCAGGAAACATTGGTGGCAACGGGCTGGGGCTTTATATTTGCAGACAGCTCATGCGCAAGATGAATGGCGAGATTTTTGCGGAGATCAACGATGGCATTATCACTGTCACCACAGTTTTCGCAAGAGCGTAAATGATTGAAAATTGAAAAAGCCCTGCAAAGGATATGCAAATATATGCGAATCAATCACACAAGAGAATAGCCTATTATTCGAAAATAATAGAGAGATATTTGAAAAATGAAATTAAACAACAGTCATAGTTTTTCTTGACCTTGTTCACGCAGGTTTTTTCAATACACTTTCTCGGCTTATGGCGTTAATCAGCTTTGGTGCAGGATGCCTTGGGCGGCATCAACGGATTTATCGTCTATGATGTCCTGCTGTATGAGCTGCTTCTTCAGCTCCACAAGGCTATGTAAAAGTAATGCCCTTTCTTGGCTATCCACATATATGTGAGTTTTCTTTTCTCTCATACCGTCCACCGTCCTGTCTTAACTTTATTATATCTTAAAGACAGCTTGAAATTCAAAGGTGCAAAAGAGCAAAAAAATAAGCGTACCACTATTTCTAATGATACGCTTATCTGAATTCAGTTCTTAATCAAGATCGACATACCCCGTTACGGTAGTTTCTCTCCATTGATTTTCCCTTACATACGGTCCATTAGCCTTTCGGTAAGCCGCCTGCTCGAAAGATAGTGGTAATTCAAAGGAAAGAGAACTCCTACTTACTTTTGATAGCCGCCTGTGCCGCCGCCAGCCGGGCAATGGGCACCCGGAAGGGCGAACAGGAAACATAGGTCAGGCCCACATTGTGGCAGAACTCAATGGTGGTGGGGTCGCCGCCATGTTCGCCGCAGATCCCCAGCACAATGTCTGGGCGCACGGCCTTGCCCTTTTCGGCGGCCATCTTCACCAGCTGGCCTACGCCCTCCTGGTCCAGACGGGCAAACGGGTCATTCTCATAAATCTTGTTCTCGTAGTAGCTGGAGAGGAACTTGCCCGCGTCGTCACGGCTGAAGCCAAAGGTCATCTGGGTCAAGTCGTTGGTGCCAAAGCTAAAGAACTCGGCCTCCTCGGCAATCTTGTCCGCGGTCAAAGCAGCGCGCGGAATCTCGATCATGGTGCCCACCTTGTACTTCAAGTTCACGCCGGCCTCGGCAATAATCCGGTCGGCGGTCTCCACCACGGTCTTTTTGACGAACTTCAGCTCCTTGATCTCCCCTACCAGCGGAATCATGATCTCAGGCACCACATTCCAGTCGGGATGGGCCTTGTTCACGTTGATGGCGGCCTTGATGACAGCCTCGGTCTGCATCTCGGCAATCTCAGGATAGGTCACGGCCAAACGGCAGCCGCGGTGGCCCATCATGGGGTTGAACTCATGCAGGCCAGAGATGATGGCCTTAATATCCTCTACGCTCTTGCCCTGGGTCTGGGCCAGCAGCTCGATGTCCTTCTCCTCGGTGGGAACGAACTCGTGCAGCGGGGGATCCAGGAAGCGGATATTTACGTGCTTGCCCTCCAGCGCCTCGTACAGCTTCTCAAAATCGCCCTGCTGCATGGGCTCCAGCTTGGCAAGGGCCGCCTTGCGCTGCTCTACGGTGTCAGAGCAGATCATCTCGCGGATCGCGGCAATGCGGTCCGGGTCAAAGAACATGTGCTCGGTGCGGCACAGACCAATGCCCTCGGCGCCAAAGGCCACGGCCTGGGCGGCGTCCTTGGGGGTATCCGCGTTGGTACGCACAGAAAGGGTGCGGTACTTGTCTGACAGCTCCATAATGCGGCCAAAGTAGCCGCCCTCGGTGGAGGCGGGCACGGTGGGAATGGCCTCGCCGTAGATATTGCCGGTGGTTCCGTCCAGGGAGATAT
The DNA here is from genome assembly GCF_034334985.1 of Acutalibacter intestini. NCBI lineage: Bacteria > Bacillati > Bacillota > Clostridia > Eubacteriales > Acutalibacteraceae > Acutalibacter > Acutalibacter intestini. The sequence goes on from NZ_JAWXXL010000018.1 coordinate 14,721, forward strand.
ATTCGCCCTCGTGATAGGTGCGGCCATTGAGTTCAAACCGCTTGTTGGCCTCGTCCATCTTAATGGCGCCGCAGCCGGAGACACAGCAGGTGCCCATGCCCCGGGCCACTACGGCGGCGTGGCTGGTCATGCCGCCGCGCACGGTGAGAATGCCCTGCGAGTAATGCATGCCCTCAATGTCCTCGGGAGAGGTCTCCAGGCGCACCAAAACCACCTTTTCGCCCTTTTCGCCCTGCTCCACAGCGTCCTCGGCGGTAAAGACGATCTTGCCGCAGGCAGCTCCGGGAGAGGCGGCCAAAGCGCTGGCCACAGGGGTGGCGGCCTTTAGGGCCTTGCTGTCGAACTGGGGATGCAGCAGAGCGTCCAGCTGCTTGGGGTCAATCATCAGCAGGGCCTCTTCCTCGGTCTTCATGCCCTCGTCGATGAGGTCGCAGGCGATCTTAATAGCCGCCGCAGCGGTACGCTTGCCGTTACGGGTTTGCAGCATATAGAGCTTCTCGTGCTCTACGGTGAACTCCATGTCCTGCATATCCTTATAATGGTCCTCCAGGGTCTTGCAAATGCCCTGGAACTGCTCAAAGGCTTTGGGGAATTTTTCGGCCATCTGGGCAATAGGCATGGGGGTGCGCACGCCGGCCACCACGTCCTCGCCCTGGGCGTTGGTCAGGAATTCGCCCATCAGCTTCTTCTCGCCAGTGGCGGGGTCACGGGTAAAGGCCACGCCGGTGCCGCAGTCGTCGCCCATGTTGCCAAAGGCCATCATCTGCACGTTTACGGCAGTGCCCCAGCTGTAGGGGATCTCGTTCATGCGGCGGTATACGTTGGCACGGGGGTTGTCCCAAGAGCGGAACACAGCCTTAATAGCGCCCATCAGCTGCTCTTTGGGGTCAGTGGGGAAGTCCGCGCCGATCTTTGCTTTGTACTCGGCCTTAAACTGCTCGGCCAGCTCCTTTAGGTCCTCGGCGGTCAGTTCGGTGTCCTGGGTTACACCCTTCTTCTCCTTCATCTGATCAATGAGCTCTTCAAAGTACTTTTTGCCCACTTCCATAACCACGTCGGAGTACATTTGAATAAAGCGGCGGTAGCAGTCATAGGCCCAGCGGGGGTTCTTAGACTGCTCGGCCATCACCTCCACCACTTCCTCGTTTAGGCCCAGGTTCAAGATGGTATCCATCATGCCGGGCATAGAGGCCCGGGCGCCAGAGCGCACGGAGACCAGCAGGGGGTTTGTCTTATCGCCGAACTTTTTGCCGGTGATCTCTTCCATTTTGCCGACGTACTCCATAATCTCCGCCTGGATGTCGTCGTTAATTTTCCGGCCGTCCTCGTAATACTGGGTGCAGGCCTCGGTGCTAATGGTAAAGCCCTGGGGCACAGGCAGCCCAAGCTTTGTCATTTCGGCCAGGTTCGCGCCCTTACCGCCCAGCAGCTCACGCATAGAACCGTCGCCTTCGCTGAACAGGTAAACATACTTGTGGCTCATTGGTAACAACCTCCTAATGAATGTTCAACCGGAATCGTTTTATTTTCATCTCCGATTACAATCCAATTATAGCAAGAATATCCGAAAATTTCCATAGGAAATGCAAAGAAAATCAAAAAAAATTTGCTTTTTTTCGTTTTGGGGCAAAACAGGCCCCGGGGTTCTTTGCTGCCTGGCCGCCCCACGCCTTAGCGCACTCCCATCTATGCGAACAGCTCTTCATAGGAACCCCCATGATTTCCCAAAGCAGCTTAAGGCAATACGCACCATTCAAAGTACCGTATTGGGCAGTCAGATTTTTCGTCAGCGTGTACAGATTGAGCGCCGCCAATCTCACCATTGACAAGCGAACGCTGTGCGCTATCACGGAAAATCTGCAAGCAAGACGGTGCTTAGAATGGTGCGGGGTTGCCTTAAGCTCATCCGGGTAGATATGCCGCGGGCCACGTCGCAGCCCTGCGTCCGCAATTAACCATTAACCGCCCCTTCATACCAAAGTACTGGCCTGTTCACAGCTGATTGTAGGGCAGAAACATCGTAAAATTGCACTTTATATAGGTGCAAACGCGGAATGGCAGGGACAATAACGGCTATGCGTGAACAAACCTGCCGCTTTACAGGTCACCGCCATAGGTCCTCGGTCCACTTTCCCGGCAGCTTGACCAGACTTCGCGGCGGTTGATTTCTAGCGGACCCGCATGAATATGTATAACCCCTTGTACTTCCTCTCTGATGACTATGAAGGAACTCAGAGCGTGAAGGTGGCAGAACACTGGCGCATCCGCATATAAGTCTTGCCGCGGCGGCTCATCTGTGAAACAGTCCTTCCTTTTTGTAAAGTTCTTTGGACACCGTTTTAACCTCATAGCCCGTCGCACCGATGGCGGAGCGCAAAGCGGCCTCGTCAATGTCGTGTTCTGTGAGGATCACCGTCTTTCCGTTGCTGTGGGAGGAGGTGACCTTTTTTACCGGGAACGCCTTGCGGACGGCATTGTTCACATGGGCCTCGCACATCCCGCTGGCGATCATGTGGCACAGCTCCCGGTCCAGCTCGGGAACCGTATGCCCCAGGCTCCGCAGCACATCGCAGTACCTGTCGGCATACTCCACCTCGACCTCCACCATGTTGTAACCGAAATGCTCGTAGGGCGTGCCGGGGCCGCAGCAAACCAGCAGCTGCTCATACGTATAGCCGATCATCCAGTCCACGCAGGCTCCGGACTCCTGCCCCATATGAGCGGGCGGATCTTCCTTTGGCAGCCCGCGAAGCCCGTCTGGGCGGTCATGAACCGGCCCATCACGACCGCTGCGTAAGGCTCCACCAGGGCGGCGATCAGGGCCTCCTTGCTGGAGTAGTAGCCGTAGAAAGCCCCAGTGGTCACTTCAACTGTTTTGACGATGTTCCGCAGGGGAGCCCCCAGAAAGCCCTTTTCCAGGAACTCGGCCTGGGCGGCTTCATGGATTTTTTCAAGCGTAGAGTTATCGTCCATTTCGCTCCCTATAACGTTGTTATATGACGGTATTATAGTAGTGCGGATCCGTGACCCTGTCAAGTGAAAATGACAGGGCGCATAAAATTTTATGGCATATCTGTCACACCTTCTCCGCTTACCCCAGCGCCACATCCAGCGCCAGCATGACAGCGAACCCCGCCGCAAAGAATAGCGTCCCCAGGTTTGAGTGCTCCCCAACAGCCGACTCCGGAATCAGTTCCTCAACAACCACATAGATCATAGCCCCCGCCGCGAAGCTGAGCAGATAGGGCAGCGCAGGCAGAATGAATCCTGCCGCCAAAATAGTCAGCATAGCCGCCAGGGGCTCCACCACGCCGGAGAGGACGCCGTACAAAAAAGCGCGCCCCTTGCCCGCTCCCTCTGCCCGAAGCGGCATGGAGATAATGGCCCCCTCTGGGAAGTTCTGCAGGGCAATGCCCAGGGACAGGGCCAGCGTACCGGCCGCTGTGATGCCGCTGTGCCCGGCGATCCATCCCGCCAGCACCACGCCTACCGCCATCCCCTCCGGGATATTGTGTAAAGTGACCGCCAGCACCAGCATGGTCGTCCGTTTCAACCGGGCATGAGGGCCCTCCGGCTGACTTGTCCCCTGGTGCAGATGGGGAACGGCCCTGTCCAGCGCCAGCAGGAACAGAATGCCCAACCAGAACCCAAACACCGCCGGGAGGAACGCCAGCCTGCCCATATCCTCAGACTGCTCCATGGCGGGCACCAGCAGGCTCCATACAGACGCCGCCACCATGACCCCAGCGGCAAAGCCGGTTAGGGCGCGCTGTACGGCCCGGTTTATCTCACTTTTTATGAAGAACACACAGCCTGCCCCCAGGGAAGTTCCCAGAAATGGGAGCAGCAGTTCTGCCAGAACATTTCGTACCATTTTTCAGCGTATGCCTCCTGTTTTACGTTTGGGCACTGTGTACATTATGTGCTGTTATCGGTTTGAAATACTGTCATTATCCGTTTACCATTGGTTAGCTACCACTAACCTCCCATATCTTACTATATCATCTGGCATTTGTCAACCTGCCTTTGCCTGAAAATAATTGTCATGGATAAGGCTGTCCAGCCCGTTCCAGATAGTAGAGGCCTCCACCTGTCGGGTCCTCCCGCTCCTGCTGAAGCTGGGCCAGGTGGCCGTCGATCTTGGTTATCAGGTCATTGGCCGTGGCCCGGATGGTTTCAAGGGGAGCTTTCAGCTGGGAAAGCTCCTTGCTGGAATTCCAACCGGCCACATAGCCGAACGAGTAGTCGGAGGTGTCCAGCCCGTAGTGCTGGCAGACGGTATAGGCCACGCTTTCGGCCGGCACCTCGCGGGTACGGCGGTGGGGGCGGTGGGCCAATTCCTCCGGCGTGACGTCCTTGTCCATGGCGTGGAGGGTGGCGTGGTTGCTTAACGGTATGGAAAACACTTCGCTCACTCGGTCGCCCCTTTCTGATTACAGCGCAGGGCCCCATCCAATCGGACGGGGCCCTGCATCTGAAAATGTTATTGCTTTTTCCACTCCATGAGGAAATAAGCTGTCCATCCTGGCGGCGCGCCTTTTGCCGCTATCACGCGGGTTTTGTATTCCGTTGTCAGCGGAGAGGAAAGCCCTCCTCTCACCTATCAGGCGGAAAAGAAGGGGGAAAGTCCTCTCTCCTAGGGCTTGTTTGAAAAATCGAAAACGTCGTCTTTTTTGCCATAAGAGGCCACTTTCTACGTCGAAAATCCTCGTCAATCGCCAGAGTGACGTAGTTAGCGCAGCTAACTACAGCGGTTCTTCTCCTTGAAATTGTCCCCTTCTGGCCCAAAATTCGTCATTTCCTCTATTTTCAAACAAGCCCTAAATGGAATTTTCCAAAATGTTTTTCAGGTTCAGCAAGCCCCGGTCAATGGAGCTGCTGATCCGGCTGATCCCCACGCCCTCGGCCCGCGCAAGGTCGGCCCTGCTGATGTCGAGTACGTAGTAAGCGTAGACGCGCCGGGCCTGGACATGCGGGAGCTGGTTAATGGCCGCATAGAGGGCGGCCCGGTTCTCCATGTCCTCCAGCATCTGCTCCGGAGTCAGCGGCGGAAAAGTCACATCCGCCTCAAAGCCTAGGGTGTTGTCCAGGGAACACTCGTCATGTTCCCGTTTGCGGCGCTTGTAGCTATCGCACAGGCGGCACCCAATGGAGAGAGTCACGGCGATCTCGTCAGAAACTTCCAGCATGACGCACTCGGTCAGGTGGGGTAATAGTGATTCAGAATGATGGTTTTCATATTGCCTCCATTTCGATGTTGGGCGGTTGACGGGGCGGCAGATCGAAATGGAGAGGACGGCGGGGAGCGGCATCCGGGAGAGCTGCTCCCCAAAGCCTCTGGCCAGGATAACCAGAAGCGACAGGAAACGACAGCGCCCACACAGCGTTGTACTGTGCGGGCGCATGAAGTGACATAGTTCTTTATGCATTTATTTTCGCGTTTGTGGCCGGAGTAACCCGGCGGAAGGGTGTGCGCAAGGGAGATTGTGAACGAAGAAATTATATACGCATAGGCACGGCAACATGGCGGCAGAGGGTAAAAGCTCTGTTATAATGAATGTTCGCATTTATCTACTTGATACAGTTCGTTCAAGCGGCTATACTATATACAGTACGCAATAGGAGGTTAAAAATGTTTGAATATATGACAGCGCAGGAAGCCGCAGAAAAATGGAACGTATCGCTTAGATGGGTGTAGCGGTTATGCAAAGAAAATCGTATTAAAGGAGCAATGAACATCAACCGTGTTTGGCTTATACCGATAACTGCCGAGAAGCCTATTGATAGAAGAAAGAAGAAATCCTAGGTGAGATTAAAGTATCAGCATGAATAAGGTAAACATAGAAAGGAAAGTTCAAAGTAGAGAACAAAAAGAAGCCGAAGAAGAACAACAATACGTTATGCGGCAAGAAAAGAAAAAGCTAAGCATAGAGGGGGGTAACCATCTATGAATAAAATATATTGGGACAGAGATAAAATCTCAATCATAACAGACCAAATTGAATCTGTCCCACATAAGCATTGGACAATGCAGTTATTTTTAGGCATAGAAAACAATTTGGAGATAGGTGTAGAAGATAATAAAATTTCATGTAGATGTATTGTTATAAGCCGCGACATATTACATAATTTTTTAACAGGCAACAACATGTGTTTTACCATGATAATTGATCCGACTTCAAGTTTAGCCATTTCTTTGGAGGAACGAATGGGAGGAATGAAGTATTACATTTTTAATAATCAAGGTATTGAATCTATCTTGAATTTATTATTTTGCCTTATTGAGAGCGATGGACTGAGAGAATATAGAGAGTTTATGATACAACTATATAAGTTCTTAGGGGTAAAGGAGCAAGCCAAAATATATGATGATAGGATTAAGGATTTGTTATACGAAATAGAACGGTGCAATTGCGATACACATTCGATTGCTTCTTTTGCTGATAAAGTGGCGTTGTCACCAAGTAGAGTGTCACACTTATTTAAGGAACAGGTCGGAATGCCCTTAAAAAGCTATATCCAGTTTCATCAAATGCAAAGAGCCTTTTTAGCATTATTGAATGGTAAAAGCATTACGGAATCGGCAATGATAGCTGGTTTTGATTCACCATCACATTTTGCAACAGTTACAAAAAAGATGATAGGAATGCCTGCGAGTATTTCTGTGAAGAATAGCGTTTTTTTGAAAGTTACAGAAGAAGTAAACTGATATAATAACAGCGTTGGATAATTAAACAAATTGGAATTATGGAGTGAGGCAAATATGAAACAAAAAAAGAAGAAAATTGTCCTTCGGGTTATAGTAGGTATAGGAATAGCTTTGTTGATTATTATAATCGTAGCATTTGTATTGTTTAGAAATGAATTGCGCTCTCTTATGTCATTGAAAAAGGTTGATGATTACGGAATGTATCAAATGACCTATTATGGCGATTATGGATTTGATGATTTTCTGGAAACTGGCGCTGAAAATGATGCGGACATTGAAGCATTTGTAACAAAAAGGTTGTTGAAAGGACTGCCAATAAATTTGGGTGTTACGGGAGACGGTTGCACAGCTTTTGTCGTAAAAAATGAGAATGGCGATATTTTGTTTGGAAGAAATTTTGATTATTTATATGCCCCGTCTTTACAACTTTACACTGCACCTAATAATGGATATGCTTCGGTTTCCACCGTCAATCTTTCTTTTGCAGGATATTCCGAGGACAATTTACCAAGTGGTTTACTTTTTGATGATTTCCTGACGTTAGCTGCACCATTTCTTCCCTTTGACGGAATGAATGAGAAAGGGCTTGCGATTACTGTGCTTGCAGTGCCAGAAGCGGAAGTCCCATATAATCCCGACAAAATAACATTAAATACAACCACAGCAATCCGGCTTGTGCTTGATAAAGCGGCTACAACGGAAGAAGCCATTGAATTGTTAGAACAATATAATATATATTTTTCTGGAGGTATCGAGTGCCATTATTTAATTGCTGATGCAAGTGGGCATTCTGTCATTGTGGAATATGTAAATCAAGAACTTTGTGTCGTTGAAGCGGAGGACGAATATCAAATTGCTTCTAATTTTATTGCCTATGACGGATTGAATATTGGAGAAGGATTTACTGAATTTGAACGCTATGATAAAGTGCAAAATGCGATAGAAGCAAATAACGGTATACTTGAGGCAGGTCAGGCAGTCCAATTATTGGCTGATGTCGGTATTTTTGATGGAAATATAGACAAATTACAATGGAGTGTTCTGTATAATCTTACAACTGGTTACGGAGAGATTTTTGCTAATCGGAAAACAAATAATATCATAGGATTTAATCTGGATATGGATAATTGATATTGGTGCAAACTTCTTGTTTGTTGGGGGCAGAATTAAATATGAAAAATTTACTTAAAAATAAATACTTTGCAGTTTTCATAATATTAAGTTTTCTAATTTATGTAATGTCCAACGGAGAATGGTGTGTTCCTATTTTTGCGTGGATTTATCCAATTTTGTTTCTATGTATGATTTATCTTAATCGTACTCGAAAAATCTACCTTATAATTAGTTCAATATATGCCATTGGTTTTATTGTCCAGTTTTGGAGAGCCATTGGAATGGATATAAAGATATGTATAATAGTAGCAATCCTGCTGTCTTTTCTGAAAGTTTTACCATATATCTACTGGTCGAAATCAAAAATGAGATTTCAGGACACTATTATTTTTGCAAGTATAATGGTATCAATAGAGTATATCATTTATCTGATATACCCTGCATTGGGAGGGTTGTCTGACGCTTATACACAATACCAAAATATATATCTGCTACAAATAGTAACGGTAACAGGAATTTACGGAATCATCTTTTTAATGTATTGGACGGCGGCAATGGTTATATGGATTTGGAACAATAAAAGCAAAAAAGAATACATCAGAAAATACATAATCGTATATGGTTCTGTAATTGGATTGGTGGTTGCTTATGGAATTGCTATGTTTCATTTTGTAGGAAATTCAGATAAAAGTGTTAGGATTGCTGGTGTAACCGTTCCGATTTCACATCTGCTAAATGACGATAAAGATATATATTCTACATTTTATACCAATACATTTACTGATGAAAACATTACCAATACAAGGAATAAACTATCATCAGTAGCTGATGAACTTTTCCTAAAAACAGAATTGGAAGCACAAGCTGGTGCAAAGATTGTTTTTTGGTCGGAACTGAATGGAGCGGTTTTAAAACAAGATGAGGATATGCTTTTGCAACGAGCGTCGGATATGGCAAAACAGGAAGAAATTTATTTGATTGTTTCATTACTGGTGAAAACCCCTTACGAGGACTTAAAGGAAAATAAAACAGTAGCATTCAATCCACAAGGAGAACTAATATCAGAATATTTTAAGCACGGACGCTCAATCGGAGAACTGTGCCAAAAAGGAGATGGGATACTAAAAAGTTTTGATACAGCATATGGTAAAATTGCGCCGTTTATATGTTCTGATATGGCTTTTTTGTCTAAAATACAGCAGGCAGGTAGAAATAACGTAGATATACTAATTGTTCCAGCTTCGGATTGGAAAGAAATGACATTATTAGCTGCAAAGACAGCGATTGTGCGTGGGGTTGAAAATGGAAGTAATATAATCAGACATACAAATAACGGAATGTCGATTGTTTCAAATGTTAAGGGCTGTGTGTTGGCACAGACCGATTACTTTCAGTCTGATACAAAGACATTATCAGCACAGGTTGCTATGAAAGGACGCTTTACTCTTTATTCGTATATTGGAAATCTATTTGTATATCTGTGTAATTTATATTTGTTAGGGACTTTCATACTTCCCAAAATTAAACGACTAATTAAGGGGTAGTTAAATTCCAGTTTATCCGTCAAATCCCCTTAGAACCCTGATATATCAAGGCTTTCCGCTGATTAGATGTTCAAACCTTATGTAATTTCCCTTGTTTTTGCCCTTATGGGCTGAAACAAGGGAAATTTTTTTACTCCCCGCAGACCACCTTATCCAGCAGTCGTGCGGAGGTACGCTTGGCCTCCCTTGTGGCGTGGGCGTAAATGTTCATCGTGGTACTGAAATCGGCATGGCCCAGCAGCTCCTGCACGTCCTTGGGAGCGGCCCCGTTGGACAGGAGGTTACTCGTGAACGTGTGTCTGAGCATATGGAAATGAAAATCCTCCAGCCCCGGCACTTTCTTCTTCGCCTGACGGCACATGATACCCACCGTCCCCGGCGTTTCAATGGCCCCGTCAGGACGGAGACAGACAAAGGACAGCTCCCTATACCCCTCCGGCACGCCTGCCGTCCTGGGCAGGGTGTAGACCTCATAATAGGCCCGGTCTTTCTCCCTGACCTCGGTGCAGTAGTTCAGGCTGTAAAGCTCCCCATAGCGCAGGCGGTTCCCGATCTGCTCCTTTTTGGCCCTCCGCAGGATCGCCGCCAGCGTGTCGCAGAAGTCCACAGTACGGACTTTCTTCCGCTTGGTGGCCCCGATCTCCGTCTTGTGCCTTGCCCCGTTGTAGCGGATGCTGCGCCGCACGGTGAGATACTGCTCGTCCAGGTTGACATCCTGCCAGGTGAGGGCGCAGACCTCCCCAATGCGAAGCCCGGTGTAGTAGGCGATCTGGATGGGCAGCAGGGCCGGGTTGTCTTTCTTTTTCAGAAAGTCCTCCAGCGCCCGGAACTGTTCATGGGTGAGGGTGGGCACCGCCGGGGCGTCCCCGTCCTCCTGGGAGAACAGCTCGTATTCCTCTTTCTTCCCTCGCCAGACCACATACTGCATGGGGTTGAAGCTGATGAGCCGCTTAGGGAACACCGCAAAGCGGAACGCCCCTTGCAGGACTGCTGAATACTGCCGTAAGTACCCTTTACTGAGCGCCTTTGCCGCTGTGCCGTCCGGGTTTATCCCGCCGAAGCTGAGAAGGTCGATGTAGGCTTGCAGATGGTCGGGGGTGACGCTTTTCAACTTGCGGTTGCCGATGGGGTGCTGTTTGATACGGTTGACCGTCCCCTGGTAGGCCATCACGGTGCCGTTGCTGAGATTTCCGGGCTTCAATTCTTCCTCTACCCACATATCCAGCAGTTGGCCCACGGTGGCGTTCTCGGACTTTGCCACGAACTTCTTCGCCTCGTAGTCCTCCATCGCATGGCGGAGCAGGGCCTCCGTCTCGGATTTGCTCTCTGTCCCGGCGAACTCCCGCTGTACCTGCCGCCCGCTCTCATCCTCCACATAGAAGCGGTAGTACCACTTTTTGCCCTTTTTGCGTACAGAACCTTTTGCCATAGATAAAATGCTCCTTTCTATCCGTGGCAATCAGGCCTGTGACGTATGATGTGCGCTGTTATGTTGTCAAGGTGCCACGGAATCGTTGGCGGCGTTCAGCCGCACCTGGGCGTCATGCAGGATGTTATACAGATAAACTGTATCGACCCTGGTACGCCCTTTGTCGAAGATATGTAACAGCCCGTCCAGGAACCGCTTCATATCCTCGATAGGAGCTTCCATCTCCCGGCGATAGACCGGCACGATGATGTCGTCAACGTGGATGGTGTACTGCTGGATGGATTTTTTGAGGGCTTCATCCCCGGCCAGTCGGTCGATCTCGTTCAGCGTCCTGCCGTAGTGCTGGGCTGTGACGGAGAACAGGTCGATCAGCAGACACAGCATAGAAGTGAGGAACCGCTGCTGGATCTCCGGCTGTACCGTCCTGCTTACAGCGTCCAAGAAGCTGTTCAGATGGTCTAAAACCTCTCCCTCGCGGATGGTTCGGCCATCCTCATCTTTGACTTCTTTTTCCTCGGACAGACCCGTGAGCCATTCCGGGGTGGTTTGCAGGGCGTCCGCCAAGCCGTTGATGATCATGCTGCGGTTGGGATTGACCCCATCCGTTTCATACCGCTGGATGGTGGACTTGTTGACTCCCACCCGCCGTCCAAGCTCCGGCATAGAGATACCGATTTCATTCCTGCGCTCTTTGATACGTTTGCCGACCTCTTTTGGAGTGAGCATTTCTGCGTTATCCAAGAAGTTCACCTCCTATCGAGTGTGAGTATAACACAGTCGGATTTGAATTGCAACTCTATTTTTCATATATTTTCAAAAATGTTTTTTGAAACGCCTTAAAACGAGTTGACAAACAACGACGGCTTAAGTATAATAACGGTGTTGAAGTTGCGAAACGAGTGCAACAGAAAGGGGCGTGCAGAATGAGCGCAGTTAAAATGGGGCTGACCATCGAGGAAGCCGCCGAATGTACGGGCATTGGGCGCAACACCATGCGGAAGCTGGTGGACTGGGGCAAGCTGCCGGTGCTGAAGGTGGGCCGGAAAGCCATCATCCGGCGGGACACGCTGGAACGGTTTATGGCCGCCAACCAGGGGCGAAACCTGCTCCGGGAGGGTGACGTCCGCCGGGTCGAGTGACCTTCCCTCAAAAATTCACCGGCTGAAAAGAGCAACCGGGGCGGTGGGGACGCACCCGCAAAATACGTCGGGGCGGAAGTGGTATAGTCTTAGCAAGCAACGTATTGTGGGGCCACAATACCGCTTGACAGGGGTTCCACCCCTATGACCCCGGAGAAAGGAGAATCCAATGCGAAGCAGAACAAACCGAATCAACGTCTGGCTGTCCGATGAGGAACTGGCTGACCTCAACGAAAAGGTCAGCAGGGTACGGGGTTCCCGTGAGCGGTTTATCCGCCAGTGTATCAGCGGCGCTGCCATCCGGGAGGCCCCTTCCGTCGATGTGCCGAAACTGATTTATGAAGTCCGCAGGGTGGGGGCCAGTCTCAACCGAATCCTCATTATTGCCAACGCCAGGGGCCTGCTGGAAGTGCCGGAACTCCGCAAGGCGATGGAGCGGAACCGGGAATTGGAAGTACGTATCGTGGACGCTTACACGAAGGACTGACAGCAGATGAAAAGCACCGCACAGCCATTAGGCCATGCGGTGCATACATAGGTAGTTAAGATGCTTTTGCCGCAAATCCGATAGAAATACTGCCTGTTACATTTCCTAAAACGCCGTCTGTGGCTCGGAGGAACAATTTATATGTTCCAGGTTTTACCGGCGGCTTAACAGTGAAACTTGCAGTACATTCCAGTGTTTCATCTTCCTGACGCAAATTCTTCACAGAATAATAGGTCGTGTTCAAATGGGTATCCCCGGGTTTGACAAAGCCAACCTGCAAGCCATTCCCTGTTTCCGCTGAAACGTTATACCAAATCCTGTCCCCATCGGACAGTGTGTATTCTCCCAGCCATACAATCTCCCCATTAGTCATCGTTTCCAAGTTGACGGGAATAACTTGGGGATGCCAAACTTTACCCCTAACACTCTCCTGCCAATCGTCATCATTAATCGCTCATATCTTCCAATAGCTCCGTTACCTCCGCCTCGGACATATAGGCAACGCTTGTAATTGCGTTATCCGAATCACGGACAATTTTGATATTGACAGTTCCTTGGGGGTTTGTATTCAGCGTGTAGACGGACTTGTTGGGCCGAATATCCAAAAAGATATTGACAAGCTGCCCCGCATAGTAATAATCTTTTCCATCCATTGTAATGCCCACAGCCCGATATTCCGCCGCCTGCGCTTCGGCCCATTCTTTCTCCTGTTTCTCTTTCAACTCGTCAAATTCCTCGCCTCGGTTTAGCTTATTATAGAGCATGGATTGAAACGCCCAGTTTCCATCTTCCAAAGCCCTGTCCAGCCAAAGCTCCAACTCGGCTTCATCCATGCAATCCGTCAAGGTAGAGAAAAACGCCGTTTCTTCATCAGTATATGCTTTTTCAGCGAAGTCAGCAAACAAAGCGGAATTTGTGTCAAGCCGACGTACAGCAACAGAGAAAAACGCGAAGTCTCCATCAGCATAGAACTTTTCCAGCCATTTCTTTTGCGTATTTTCATCCAACCGGGGAAAAGTGATTTCAAACAGCGGCAAGCTGTCAGCCTCATAGTACCGTTCTATGTCTGTGGAAACGGTGTCCGCATTTTCAGGCTGCTTGCCAGACACGGCGGGATTATTGGGGGTATCATCTTCCTGCCAGGTATTTTGCCACCAATCATCTTCCCAAGGCTTGCCCTGCCACTCGTCCTGCCACAGGTCTTTCCAGCCATCCGGGAAATTCGATGTGTCAAATGCATCCGAGGTATAAATCCCCATTGCGCCAGAGCCTTTCCGTGTTACCTGAATTACATTAGCTCCAGTGCCCTCTGTAAAAGTAGCCAGATTTCCACTTTCCTTGAAATTCTTCGGCCAGTATATTTCACCCCAACTGCCATTATCTGTAATCGTAGTAGTGGTATTCTTGAAATCGTCTTGGGAAATTAGCTGAAAATATCCGCTGTTGGCTGTAGCGTCCACCTTGCCAGCGAAACCCTCTGGCAAGGTCAAAAAGACGGATGCCATATTGAAGTTGCCTACAATATTGCCAGACCTGATAAGGTCGCAAGTCAAATGTCCGCTGTCAGCACTCAAATTCACATCGCCATAATCAACATCAGGAATATACAGTTTGATTGTTTCATCATTGGTGTTCGTTTTGGTCTTGCAAGAGACAGAAACCCTCCAGTCGTTACCCTGCTCGTTAATTTCGACTGTATAAACATCGCTATTGTATTCAGCCGAAATTTTATTATCCGTTGCCGCCAGCACATTTACAGCGGCGCTGCTGACATCCAGCAACAGCGAGGGCCTGCCGGTGGTGTCCAATGGTGTATTGGGGAGAGGGGCGGCTTGAGCGGTTCCCGCTGTATAAACCCCAACAAAGGATGCACCCACGGCCAAGAACAAAGTCAGCATAATAGTCAAAATCTTAACCGCCTTTGACGGCTCCTTAAACTTCATGATAGCGCCTAACCTCTCTTTCAATAGCTGTTTATTTTCGCTTAACGTGACGGCTCCGAGATTTTCTTTGTATCTCCCAACTGCCGCCATCGCGTCAAGCAGGGTTTTCCCATACTCCTGGGCGCTGCCGCTCCCCGGTTTAGTGAGGACGGCTTCATCACAGGAAAACTCACACGCCTTTGTAATTTCCCGGCTCATAAGATGAACCAGTGGATTGAACCAATGCAGGCAGACGGTAACCTGCACCAGCCATTTATAGAACATATCCCCCCGCTTATAGTGCGTCAACTCATGCAGGACGATATAGCGAAAATCCTTTTCGGGAATGTCTGCGCTGGGCAGTACAACACATGGATGGAAAAATCCAATCAGCAGCGGGGATGAAACCAGCGGATTGACACATAATTCAATGGGCTTTTTGATACCTAATTGCTCCGCGACAATAGAAAGTTCGTTTAACCGCTGAATGTCAGAAACCGGGGTTAATCCAGCCTTGATATATCGTACAAAGCCCTGATAGATTGTTATTTTTCGTATCAGCAAACCCAGCGCGGCCACCAGCCACACCAGCCAGATATGATTGATTAACAACACTCCAATATCTTGAAATTGGTGGGCAGTCGTTATATCATCAGCAGGACTATTCACAGGTTCATTGTGTTGCTCCGCCCCAACAGCGGGGGCAAGATTGTATCCCGGAGCATTTTGCTGCGGCGGTAAAGGAACGGTCTGGGATATTGCCTGATCGACAGCCTGATATGCTTTTCCCATCAGGCTTACTTCCGGCCCGAACGGGAGCAACAGCCGTAAAAGAACAATCAGCCAAATGTAATATTGCCATTGTCGGCTGATTTTATCTTTCAAAAACCGTTTTCCCAAAAGCAGAGCCAAGATAAGCAAGCTGCCGGAAAAGGACATAGACAGAAAGATTTTCAAAGCTGCGTTCATTGTTGCCATCTTCCTTTCTCCAGTAGCCGTTTCAATTCCTCATATTCCTCGTCTGCCAGCAGATCGCCCATAATCAAGTTGGAAACCAACCCCTTTGCGCTTCCCTCATAAATCTTATCCAGAAAATGTTTCGTCTGCGTTGTCTGGTATTCTGTTTCCGAAACGAGCGTGGTATATTCGTTGCGGCGGCCAATTTTCTTAGCGCTCAAAAAGCCCTTATTCATCAGCCTCGACAAAAGTACAATCAGGGTATTCTTCTGACACGGCTTGCCCCTGGCCGCCAGCCCATCCATGATATAGGGGAACAGCGTCACCTCCTCCGGGTTCCCCCATACGATTTTCATAATTTCCAGTTCGGCATCGGATAATTGCTGCACCATACATTCACCCTCCCATGATGTATAACAAACCGTTGACAGCAAAAATATAACACAGTGTTGTCCTTTCTGTCAAGACCATTTTGCAAAAAAGCGCCGTGGCAAATGAGAATATCAAATTGGCAAAAATGACGGCGAGGAATTGCCCCGCCGCCACTTTGCTTTATGAGTATATGATTTCCGTGTTTACAATTTCCGTCGCACTTGCTCGGATGTTGTTCATCATACCGACCCAGGCCATTTGGTCGGTAGATTTCAGCGCCTCGGTGATACCCTGGGCCTGGGCCATCTGCTGGACGATTAGGTTCATCATTCCCTGTGCCTGCTGGTCAATGTCTGCAAGGTAGCCGTCCAACTTGCCGCTCAACAGCAAGGCGTTATACAGGGCTGGACGGTGTTCTTTGAGATACTGCTTGTGCCGCTGACCCCACACGCCGACCGACTGTTTTTCTTCAGCGGGTACAGCCAGACAGGGGAAATAGTAGTCGCCAACGAGTTCATACCATAGGCTGTTATTCTCGTTAAAAATGTACTTGTCCATAGTGAAATCCTCCGCTATAATATATTCGCACATACGTCACAGTTCTCCGATTGCCACACACTGTTATATCCTGTTGCGAGGTTTTCTTGCCCTTGCTTTTGCCCTTATGAATAGTCAGGGTAAGGGTAAACTTGTGTGGAAGCGAATAAAGGGATAAGGCGAACACACTGTGAAAAATCCTTTGTTTTCAAGGCTTTTGGAGGATTTTATTGAAAACCCACGGTGAGCAATAGACGCTCATAAAATCGTGGTATTCAAATTCCAGTTTGTAGGGGAAAATGAATAAACTATCACAGAGCCCGACGCATAGACGCAGAGCCGATGAACAAGTGAGAGTTATCATTCGTTGGCTCTATTTTATTTCATAAGGTTTTAAGGCATTCGTCCACCATATAAAAAACGGTGTTATGGTGGGCGGTATTGCTATGCCCGAAAGGACTTAACAGACACTCTCTAGACCTGTTTTAGAGTTTGGAGGTTTTTTTATATTCCTTTTTCGGGCAGTTATCCATCTGCTCACGCAATGCAGAGTTTATCCATACATAGCATAACATAGCACATTGGGGATTGGTAGGAAGCCAGTTAAAAAATCCCTGTCCATGCAACGCTACGTCTCACCATGAAACCAGAAGTAGAATCTCCACTTAGCAGAATTAGTATCACTCATAATCCTAAAGGTCACAGAACCTTTGCGGTTTTTCTTTTGTGGTTTTTTGCTGAAATACGCCGAAAGGCTCCCTTCTGCCGTGGGATGCCGTTCCCCACCTTTCAATCTGGATTTTAGCGATTTTTAAAATTCAGATGGAAGGAAATAAGGATGGCATATGAGGAACGCATCGCCAGCTACGAAAGCGACGCCGCCCTTGCCGAACAGCACAAGCCACAGGGCGAGGAAAAGTTATGCCCCATGACCTTAAAGGGCGTGACCTATACCGAGAAAGCAGACGCAGGCGAGATGCTTCTTGCGGTCTGCAAGGAAAACCCGCTGTCAAATTCCGTGGAAATCGGCAGCTACCGAGGTTTTAAGATGGAGGCTTATTGCGACAGCTTCAACACCCACTACTGCCTTAATCTCTGCGGAAAGGCAAAGCACAAGGTGGATTTAGGCTCTGACGCTCTGGGAAATCTGACCCGTATTGGAAACGAGTTTGGAAAATTCCCTGCCAGACTGAAAGCTGCCAAGACCCGAAAGGCGGAAACTTTGGAGTAGCTTGCCAACGCAAAGACCGAGGTATTAAAGCCCTTGGCCTTTGAAGATGAGCTGAAAGAAGAGAACGACAGGCTGAACGTCCTCAATATTGAGCTGAATTTGGACGAGAAAGACACCTCTGTTATGGATACCGAGCCAGAACAGACCGAGGAACAGCCTGAAAGGAAACCACAGGACAGGGAGCATTAAATCCCAAGAGGATGAGGAATACAAAGCCCTTCAAGCCAAGATTGAGGGCATCCTATGAGAAGTATCCCAAGGGTTTAGCCGGATTTGACAGCGAGACAGAATGCGAGCTGGCCGAGAAAGAATGTGCGGATTTCATCGAAATGATGGAGCTGAAGAACCAGCTCACGGACATGGAGATGCAGGCGATGTACTTCCGTGGCTGCTATGACAGCGTGGGGTATCTGAAAAAAGCAGGGATTTTATGATGGACTGACCGAGAAAAAGGACGGCGTTGGCGTGAAGCTGATGCCGTCTTTTACATAACTGCATGGAAATAGAATTTCTATGTGGCAGAGATGCAATACCTTGAGTAACTTGAAAAATTCATAATTTAGAGGTATAATGAAATCTGCAAATCGGCATTTATAAGGAGTAATACAATGAAGAAATGGTGGAAAGTTCTATTTAAGATACTTAAATGGATATTTATCATACTTGTTTGCATCATTGCACTTTTCCTGATTGTTCGATGTATCGGGCAGAGGATTTATAGCAGTACACCTGAAGGTGGTATAAATGAAGAAATGTATGTAGATATAAATGGCACAAAACAGTGGATAAGTATTTACGGACAGGATAAGGACAATCCCGTTTTATTATATCTGCATGGCGGACCGGGTTCGTCAACAAGTCTTTATGACTATGCATTCACGAGAAAATGGTCTGATGTGTATACTGTTGTTACATGGGACCAGAGAAATTGCGGAAAAAGCTATTCTTCTGAGCAAAACGATACCGCACTGACTTACGAACTGATGATGAGCGATGGCATAGAAATGACAAAATATCTATTAGGCTATCTTGGTAAGGATAAGATAACCTTGCTTGGTCATTCTTGGGGAACATATTTCGGATGCAACCTTGTTCTTGAATATCCAGAATATTATGAATGCTATATCGGGACAGGACAGCTTGTGGACTTTTATCAGAATGAAATTGCCTTTAAGGAGGAAGCGCTTAAATGGATAGGGAACGATGAAGAAAGCAAACAGCTTATTGAAAAATTAACCACTGGCAATTTTACAAATGAATATTTTACTGTGAAAAATGCCCTGATGGAAAGATATGGGTACAATATGATGGTTGACGGAACAGATTATAATGTAATTGCAGCAGTTGCGTTTAATCCGTATTACTCACTTGGAGATATTTACAATAACTTCTCTTCAGATTACAGCGTGTATTTGGAGTTTTTAGGCTCAAAGGAATTTGAAAAATTTTCATTACTTAGCAAAACTGACTATAAAGTGCCATTTTATAATATAAACGGAGATAGGGATTATCAGACGAACTTTAACCTTGCACAGAAATATTTTGACGAAATAGACGCTCCGTACAAGCAGATGTTTATTATGAAAAACACTACACATGGATTGCTTGAATCAAAATCGGAAGAGTTTTCAAATATATTACACAAAATTGTACAAGCGGAATATTAAACCAAACACTTGATTTGCATTGTCAAACTGGAATTTGTTGATGAGGAATTACAAAAATTCAATGTTACTTTTACATAGTCGAGAGGTTTTCTTAACAGAAAGCCCCTCGGCTAAATCTATTTCTGGAGGCGATTTTATTTGAATGGCAAGTAACCGCTATGTGCAGTTTGACCCCGCCGTGATTAAGCAGGCACGGCAAATCGACCTGCGTTCCTACCTGCAACGGTACGGGCCTGGAAACCTAAAAGGATCCAAATGTAAAATTGGCACGATCTGTAAAAAATACGGAACAATGGAAAAAGGGAATTCTCAATGCAGCACAACAGTTATTTATTTCAATAGGATATGAGGAAACTTCCATTTCCGATATTATGAACATGGTAGGTGGGGAAAAAGGAATGTTTGATCGTTGTTTTTAAAGTAAAGAAGAAGTTATGCACACATTGGGAAACCAGCTTTTTTTGAAAACAATCCTTTTGAAGCAATCAAAGAGCTGGTTCATTGCCGCCGTGCTGCCGCTGGACGGGAAGCTGGAAGCCGCCCTTTTGCACCGGGCAGAACTGAAACGCTGTACCGAGTGCGGCGGTCAGTTTCTCCCAAAGTCCAACCGGGGGAAATACTGCCCCGATTGTGCCGGACGCATGAAAAGAACCAGAGCCGCACAGCGCAAGCGGAAACAGAGAGGGAAATGTCATGCTTTAGAAAATACAAAACCCCCGTAAATCAAGGCTTCCCGGCTACTGCTCAACGGGGATGCGGTATATTTATCCTTTACCCCCGGAAAAGCCGTTTTAAATGCGTAACAGAAGCCACAGACAGGAGGTGAAAACCATAGCTGAATACATCACAATTGAAACAATCATGCCGCCGTTTTTCCGCTATCCCCGTTTCCTGCTGAAAATGGACTTGTCACAGACCGCAAAGCTGCTTTATTCGCCGCTCTTTGGCCGTTCCGAACTCTCACAGAAGAACGGCTGGCAGGACAATGAGGGCAAGACATATATTGTCTACCCTGTTTCGAAGATAGCGGAAATGCTGGATAAAGGCAGCACCGCCATAAAAGCCGCACTGAACGAGCTGGACGCTGGCCGGGCTTCTGGTGAGGGAACGCCGGGGCTTCTCCGCACCGAACCGCCTTTATGTGAAAATACCGCAAATGCCAGTGGTTCAGTTTTCCGATGTTCCCCCCGTTGGCACTTTCATGTACCTTGATACCAGTGGAGTCTATGCTCAGGTTTTCCATATCTGCATCCGCAGACAGCGCATGAAATACCCTCTCCAGACTGCTGTTGCCACGCCACTTAGCAAAGCGGGCATATACCGATTGCCAGGGTCCGTAAGCCTCCGGCAATTCCCGCCATTGTGCACCGCTTCGGACAAATCCACAGCATTCCATTCAGCATCGTTCGGTTATCTTTTCGAGGACGTCCTCGCTTCCCTGCTTGCTGCTGGTGGCAGCAGCCGGTTTGATTTGTTCTCATTTTCCTTTGTCTATTCGTATCGTTTCATCCTTCTATTATCAAACTTTTTCTCGCTTTGGGCAACTTCTATTTTTCAAACAAGGGCTAGAGTCTGTTTTAAAATCGGAGAAATGCTGGCGCCTTTCTAGGATTTTTGACGCCGAAGCCACCATTTCTGGACAAAACTGACCGTGTTTCGGAGTTTTCAAACAGACTCTAAGCTTTGCGAAGGTATATAGATGAAAAATGTCAAAAAAATTCATAATGGGGAACACCAAAAGAATGAAACTGACGAAGCAGAAAACTTTGATTTCTTTATAAATGCTATGGTGCAGGCGGCTGAAAAATACAGAAGATTTGTTTTGCAGGAACTGGACTGGGTTGCGTAGGCTTACGCAACCTTACATATCGCATTTTTCCAAATTATAGGAGCTGTCAGAATGAACAGAGAAGGGAGAAAATGTGTTCTGTATCCAAGAGTAAGTACCGAGATACCGGTTGACGGATATAGCCTTGAGGGTCAGAAGAATAGCTTGAAACGGTTTGCAGACCGTGAGGAAATGGAAGTTGTCAGTATCTATGAAGATGCAGGAAAATTGGGGAAGTCCATCGAGGGCGACCCGTATTTAAGAAAATGCTGTCCGACATAAAAAACGGGTTGAAAATAGAGTGTATCCTGGTCTATAAACTTTCACGTTTTGGGAGAAATGTGGCGGATATTCTAAATTCATTGAAGTTTGTTCCGTCTTATGGGATGAACCTTATCTGCATTGAGGAGGGGATTGATTCATCCCAGACAAGCGGAAAACTGCTCATATTTGTCCTGTCAGCGGTTGCAGAGGTTGCGCGGGAAAATATCACTGAGCAGACCATGAACGGACGCAGGGAAAAAGCAAGGCAGGGCGGTTGGAATGGCGGCTTTTGCGGGAAAGGGGTAATCCTGTTGAACCCCTCTGCCTCCTAACCTACGCCCCCGCAGCTCCATCTCAATAATTCCCCCTGTCTACAAAATATACCTACGCACTGCCTCGGCCAGCCCCCACTGGTCATGGGCGGCCGTGACATGCGCTGCGGCCGCCAGGGCCGCTGGCGCAGCGTCTGCCACTGCCACCGAGCACCCCGCCGCTTGCAGCATGGTCAGGTCATTGCCGTTATCCCCTATGGCCATCAGCTCTTCCCGTTTCAGCCCCAGGGCTTCGGCCAGTGCCTTTAGGGCCGCGCCCTTATGGGCTGTCTCGCTGTTAATCTCCATATTGTCCGCAATGCTGGAGGTGATCCGCAGCCCGCCCAGAGCCCTTAGCCGCCGCCACAGCTCTTCCCGGATCTCTGGGGGCAGATAGGGCAGGTTCAGCTTTTCCGGGCACATTCCAGTTTCCCGCAACATATGCCCCAGGTCCTCTACCAGATGATAGTCCTTGTCCTCCACCAGCCAGTGCTTCTTTTTGGGCAGCATCTCAGCCAGGGCCCGCCGCCGCAGGTTCCGGCTGGTAACAGGGCTGCCGTGGGTATAGTACTCAATATAGAGGTCGTAGTCCTCCAGGATCTCCTGGATCTCCTGGGCCTGAGGGTTGGGAATAAGGTTTTCCGCCAAAGGGCGGTCCTCTTGCAGGTCGTAGACCATGCCGCCGTTGGAGGTGATTACGTACCGCACAGGCAGCGCCCGAACACTTTTGGGCAAAAAGTTCAGCATCCGCCCCGTGGCGGGCACCAGTTCTACGCCCCTTTCTGCCGCGGCCAATAGGGCTAAACGGTTGGGCTCTGGAAGCTCCCAATGGTTCACAATGGTGGTGCCGTCCAAGTCAAAGGCCAACAGCTTGATCATGTCTGCTCCTCCACCCGGCGCAGTACGCCGTTTTCTGCCACATAGCGCCGGTTTTGGTTGATCTGCACCTTGCGCAGCACCTCATCCTCCAGGTCCACGCCTAAAATTTCCGCCAGCCCCAGCAGGTAGATGGCCACATCGGCCAGCTCCTCTCCCAGATCCGGAAGCTTCTTGCGATAGGCGGCGTAGGCCTCGCCCACCTCGCCATACAGGTGGCAGAACTCCATGTTCACATCGGTGATGTTGAAGCCGTGGTCCACCTTATTTTTATACACATCTTTTTGCAGCTGTTTCCAATCCGTCATGGCCGCAGCACCTTTACCAAAAAGCGATGGACGCTTTTCTCTCCTGGGGCCAGGGCGGCCATGCCCTTCTTCTTCTCAAACACGTCCCCCTCACTTTGCAGGGTGGCACAGCCGGTCCAGGGTTCCAGGCAGACGTAGGGCCCGTCGTTCACAGCGGACCACACCCCTAGCAGGGGGAAGCCGCTAAAGTCCATCTCAATGCCCTTGCCGGTGGCCTTGTTCACAATACGGATGATATGAGAGTTCAGCCCCTCAAACACCAGGGCGTCCTGGTAAAAGAGACTGTGCCGCAGGGGGACCTCGGTCTGGTTCTCCATCGTAAAGGCATGGCGGTCCCAGTCGATGAGGCCGGTGGTAAGGTCAATGACCGGGCACCGCTGGGTCTCGGCCTGAGAGAACTGAAGGGTGTAGTCCTCAAAAGCGGCCTTCTCTCCTACCGGCAGGTTAAAGCCCGGATGCCCCCCCACCGAGAAGGGCAGAGGTACGCCGCCCGTGTTCTCCACCGTAAAGGTTGTGGTCAGCCCGCCGTTTTCCAGGGTATAGGTCACTGTAAAGGCGAAATCAAAGGGATAGGCCTCTTTGGTCTCGTCAGAGGCCCGAAGGGTCAGGGCAACGCTATTTCCAGCAGGCTCCTCTTCCGCAGTAAATTCAGAAGTGCGGGCAAAGCCGTGGCGGCCCATATGGTACCATTTGCCGCCGATTTGGGTTTTACCCTCCCGCAGAGCCCCCACAATAGGAAACAGCACAGGCGCGTGGCCGCCCCAGTAGGCCTTGTCCCCCACCCAGATATACTCGAAGCCGTCAGGCCCGGTAAGGGAGACCAGCTGGGCCCCCAGAGAATCAATTTTCGCGGTAAAGCTTCCATCCGTAATGGTATAAAGCATGTTAAGACGCCCCTTTCGGTATTTTTCTCATTATAGCAAAGATAGGGGCCGGGTGCAAGCGGTTTTACCGCCAAGTCTCAAGAGAAAGCACACAAAGGGAGAACCCGGTCAGGGGGGCGCTGGCCGCCAGTGGCCGCCGTTCAGCGCAGATTCAGCCGGGGGCAATCGGGCGGCGTCCCCAGCCAGCGCTTTTCGCGGGTGGAACACCGCCGAAACAGTGGACCAACAGCGGCTTCCCGCCAAATAGTACCGCACCCCCACTGACAAAAGCTAGCGCAATTCGCGCCAAACGGTCCGGCATATGTGCCGCCCCTGCAAGCCGCCTGCCAAAACTCCCCAAATAATTTCAGTACAGCTATTGACATCATCTTGTTTTGATATTATAATAATATCAAACGCCGGAGCCAGCTCTACGGTGGCTCCGAAATACATAGACTGCCCCCTGGGCGGAGAAAGGGTCTCTCAATTATGGAAAACAACGAAATGACTGTCAACCGTTACACCGAAAAGCCCGCAAAGGCTGCCAGCGGCTTTGCCATGCTGCTTATGATCCTGCTGGTCTTTGCCCTGGGCGTTCTGGCCCTGGTAATGGGTATTGTCACCCTGGTGCAGTACACTGTGGAAATGGGCAACGAGGACGCTGTAAGCGCTCTGGGAATGCTGGAGCTGTTCGGCGGTGTGCTCATCATCGTGGCCGCAGGGTTTTTGTGCGCGGGCTTTCACGTGCTGAACCCCAACGAGGCCCTGGTGCTCACCCTGTTTGGCAAGTACTACGGCACCCTGAAAAAGGATGGATTCTACTGGACCAACATCTTCTGCTCGGGCATCAACCCCGGATCGGAACGAAGCAGCTTTTCTATGGGTGCCAACGGCAGTATGAACTATGTGGGCGGCGGCAACAAGAAAATCAGCCTGAAAACCATGACCCTTAATAATGAAAAACAGACCGTCAACGACGAGCGGGGCAACCCCATTATTATTGGGACCATTGTGATTTGGCGTATTGTGGACACCACAAAAGCTGTGTTCAACGTGCAGAACTACCGGACCTTCCTCTCTACCCAATGCGACTCCGCCACCCGGAACATTACCCGCATGTACCCCTATGACCTGATGGACGAGGGCGACGTAAACGAAAAAACCCTGCGGGGCAGCAGCCAGGAGATTGCGGAAATGATGCGCCAGGACCTGCAAAAGCGGGTGTCCATTGCCGGGCTGGAGATTTTGGAAGTGCGCATTACCCACCTAAGCTATGCCCCAGAGATCGCCGCCGCTATGCTGCAAAGGCAGCAGGCCGAGGCTGTGGTGGCCGCCCGGAAGAAGATTGTGGAGGGCGCCGTGGGCATGGTGGAAATGGCCCTGGACCAGCTGAACGCGGACCAGGTGGTAGAACTGGACGACGAGCGGAAAGCTGCTATGGTCAGCAACCTGCTGGTGGTGCTTTGCGGCAGTAAGGACGCCCAGCCGGTGGTGAACAGCGGCTCTATTTATTAGCAATATGGACGAGAAAAACGAGAAGGGTAAAAAGCAGATTCTGCTGCGAATATCCCCCAGCCTGTGGAAAGAGCTGGCGGCCTGGGCCGAGGATGACTTCCGGTCCATTAACGGGCAGATCGAATATCTGCTGACAGAGAGCGTCCGCAGACGCCACGGGGCCAGAAGGAGCTTCCGAAAAAAGCCTTCGGAGGATACAAAAGAGGACTGAAAAAAACGCCCTGTGTTCTCTCATTTTATTCCGGAGGCCTTTTATGAATTTACACACCCGCAAATTTCTCTCTAAGCGCGACCTTCCCTTTTTCGCCGGGGCTGCGGTGCTTCTGCTGCTGGCCCTGCTTCCCCCGGTTCTGGCGGCTCCCGGCCAAACCGCCGCGCTGCTGGTGGATGGCAAGCCCATAGCCGCCCGGCAGCTCTCCCAACTCTCGGGCCCGGAAACGCTGACCGTTACCGGGCAGGAGGGCATTGAAGTAACTGTGGAGTTTTCCCCCCAGGGCGCCCGCGTGTTGGCCTCTGGCTGCCCTGACCAGACCTGCGTGCGCACCGGCCGGATCACCCACGCCGGAGAGGCCGCTGTCTGCCTGCCGGGGCGGGTGGTACTGCGGCTGGAGGGCGGCTCTGGAATGGACGCGGAGACCTATTGACAAAAAGCTTTGTAAAAGGAGGCCCGGGAATGAGGCAAAAAGCGGAAACCGTGGCCCTTTGTGGACTGCTGGCCGCCCTGGCGCTGGTTTTTTCCATGCTGGAGGGTATGCTGCCCCCTGTGCCCGGAATGCCCCCTGGGGCCAAGCTTGGGCTCTCCAATATTGTAACCATGTACGCCGCCGGAAGCCTTGGCCTGCCCAGCGCCCTGTTTCTGGCCCTGGTAAAAGGCGGCTTCGCCCTGGCCACCCGGGGGGGGCTGGCCGGAGTGATGAGCCTTTCCGGCGGGGTAGTCAGCACGGTCTGCGCCTGGGCTCTGCTGCGCAAAACCCGGGTCGGGCTGGCGGTGGTGGGAGTATGCGGCGCCCTGGCCCACAACGGGGCCCAGCTGGCAGCAGCCTGGATCATTGCCCAGGCAGGTGTAATGGCCTATCTGCCCCTTATGATCCTCTTTGGGGTGGCCACAGGGTTTTTAACTGGCGCGGTGCTAAAAACCACCCTGCCGCCCCTGGAAAAGCTTAGCGCCTTTTTGAAGGGCAGGGGGAGCGGGAAGCTTTAGCGGCCACATAGAAGATTAGGCCAACCAGAAAGCGCGGCCCGGGTGTGGGGTTAACCCCCCGCAATCTTGCCGCAGGACGCGGCCTGTGCGCCTGTAGGGGGAATGTTTTTGGTGGAAAGCGTTCAGACCTGACCGAGGCGGCGGCCGGGCCCCTCTATTACTCAAAAAGCGTGCTCGCAAGCGGTATAAAAAAGGAGCTGCCCCGTGGGGCGGCTCCTTTCTATCTCTGTCTTAAGGCAATCCCGCAGAATTCTAAGTACCGTATTGGGCAGTCAGATTTTTCTTCAGAGTGTACAGATTGAGCGCCGTCCATCTCACCATTGACCAGCGAAAGCTGTGCGCTATCACGGAAAATCTGCAAGCAAGACGGTGCTTAAGGCGCCACCCGCGAATGGTGCGGGGTTGCCTTAATTGTGCAGGTCGTTCTTGATCTGGGTGGTAGAGATCTCCGGGGTGCGGGGCAGGTAGACCACCTGGCAGTAATCCTTCAAAAAGTCGAACTTCCCGGCCCAGTCGTCCCCCATCACAAAAGTATCCACCTTATACAGCTGCACATCCCTAATCTTTTGTTCCCAGCACTCCTCGGGGATCACCAGGTCCACATAGCGGATGGATTCCAGCAGCTGCTGGCGCTTTTGGTAGGAGAAGTAGCATTTTTTCTGCTTGCTGTTCCAGTTGAACTCGTCGGTGGAAAGGGCCACAATAAGATAGTCCCCTAGCTCCCGGGCGCGTTTCAGCAGGTTAATGTGGCCATAGTGGATTAGGTCAAAGGTCCCGTAGGTAATGACACGTTTCATGAAGAAGGTTCCTTTCAAAGATAAGATAGGCGCTCCCAGAGAGCAGCGCGAAGCAAACCGCAGAATGCGGAGGGGGACGGGGGGAAACTGGTTTCCCCCAGCAGAGCGCGAGACAGCGTCTCGCGGCCTTGACCTTAAAAGCGGCGCGCATCAAGAACCGGCGGGACCACAAAAGCGCGGCCCGGCCCCCAAGTTAAAAAGGGAGGGCCCGGCTCGCGCCGCGCTAAAAAGCAGCGCTTTTCGGCAAAGCCGAAACAGCGGAAATTCAGAAGCCGCCCGGGCCAGAGGAGCCCTGTCACCCCCAAAACGGCTTTTTTGCCAATAAGGGCGTTCCCCTGGGGAATGCTCTTGGGATGGGGGGGGGGTGGGAGCTTCTGGGGAATGTTCTGCTAGTGGGCCGCTGTTTCGGCGCTGCTTGGCAGCGGCGAAAGGCGCTGTCTATTGGCGGCGCGAGAGGGGTGACCCCTTTTTCGGTTTATGCGCCGGGGGCTTGGGGGGACCCACGCTTTCTTGTCCTCGCGCCGCAAGGGCAAGGGACCAAGGCCGCCTCCGGCGGGGAGGGGCGCTGCCCCCTCCACCCCCGCAAGGGGACTGGTCCCCTTGTCCCCACGGCGCTTCGCACCTTTTTCGATTTCAGGCCCTGGCTTTCCCTTTCTTTTTATCCTTTCGCTTCGTACCAGGTGCGGCCCGCGCCCGCCTCTGCCTGCATGGGGACCGAGAGGTTCACCGCCTGCTCCATCTCCTCCTCCAACAGCTTCTTCACCCGCTCCTGCTCCTCCTCAGGGCACTCTACAATCAGCTCGTCATGCACCTGCAAAATCATCCGGGCCCGTAGGCCCTCCTGCTCCAGCCGCCTGCTCACCCGGATCATGGCGATCTTGATAATATCCGCCGCCGCCCCCTGAATGGGCATGTTCCTGGCCACCCGCTCTCCAAAGGACCGGGTGACAAAGCTGCTGCTTTTCAGCTCCGGCAGGTATCGCCGCCGGCCGAAAAAGGTCTCTACATAGCCCCGCTCCTTGGCCTCTTGGGCCACATTCTTCATATACTGGTCCACCCCGGCGTAGTTGCGCAGGTACTCTTTAATATAGGCGTCCGCCTCCTTGCGGCTGACTCCAATGTCCTTGGACAGGGAAAACGCCCCTATGCCATACACAATGCCAAAGTTCACCGCTTTGGCCCGGCTGCGCAGCTCGCTAGTAACCAGCTCCTGGGGCATACCGAACACCCTGGCCGCTGTGGAGGCGTGGATATCGTGCCCCTGCAAAAAGTCCTCCCGCATAGCCCTGTCTCCTGCCACATGGGCCAGCACCCGCAGCTCAATCTGGCTGTAGTCCGCGTCCACCAGAACCCAGCCCGGCTGCCCGGCGGCAAAGAACTTCCGCAGCTCCCGGCCCATGGGGGTGCGCACAGGGATATTTTGCAGGTTGGGCTCTGTGCTGGAGATACGCCCCGTGCGGGTCTCGGTTTGGTTAAAGCTGGAATGGATGCGCCCGTCAGGGCCCACCACCTTTAAGAGGCCGTCGCAGTAGGTGGACTTCAGCTTGGCCACCGCCCGGTACTTCAGCACGTCGTCCACCACAGGGTGCATATACCGCAGCTCTTCCAGCACGTCGGCGTTGGTGGACCAGCCGCTTTTGGTCTTTTTGCCGTGGGGCAGACCCAGCTTGTCGAACAAGGCCTCGCCCAGCTGCTTAGGGGAGTTGATGTTAAAGGCATACCCCACCTGCTGGATAATGGCGTCGTGCAGCCGCTGGACCTCCCCCTCCATCTGCCTGCCATAGTCCTCTATGCTCTGCCTGTCCACATAAAAGCCCACGTGTTCCATCTGGGCCAGCACATAGCTTAAGGGGATCTCAATATTTTCCAGCAGCTCCCGCTGGTTGTTTTTGTCAATCTCCTTGGAGAGGGCCCCGCACAGCCCGGGCATGGCCCCAGCACAGCCCAGGGACAGGTCCTCAAAGTCCGGCAGGGCCACCCGGTACTCTGCCGCCAGCCGGGGCACGTCATAGCCTGTGGCCGAGGGGTTCAGCAGGTACGCCGCCAGGGCGGTGTCCATCCCCACGTTTTCTACCTTGCGGCCCAGCGAGAGGGCCAGCCGGTGCAGGGGCTTTATATCGTGGGTATACTTTTTAATCAGCGGGTCCGGCAGAAACGCCTGTAAAAAGGCCGTGTCCGGTTCCACCCGCCACAGCTGGTTTTTGTGGGCGAACACCAGACTCTCCAGCCCGCCGCCCTTGTCCCATTGGCAGTAGAAATAGGCCTCCCCTGCGTCCTCCAGCCTGGGCAGCAGGGGGGCGCCGTCGGGCAGCTCATTCACCCAGGGCCGGCCTGTGGCAGGAGCCGCAGCCTCCTCTGGGGCAACGGGGGCCGAGAGCCCGAACTTGTCCAAAAGGGAGAATAGCTCCAGCCGCACCATGGTCCCGGCCGCTTTCTGTGGGTCCCCTGGGCCCTTTATATAGTGGGCAATGTCCGTGTCAATGGGCGCGTTCTGGCGGATGGTGCCCAGGTCATAGCTCAAAAAGGCGTTGTCCCGGCTGGCCTCCAGCTTTTTTCGGGCGCTGGGCTTTATGGCCGGGTCCTCCAAGTTGGCGTAGATATTCTCTAACGAGCCGAAATGTTGTACCAGCTCTCCGGCCCCTTTGGGGCCGATGCCTGCCACCCCGGGGATGCAGTCTGAGCTGTCCCCCTGTATGGCCTTTAGGTCAATCATCTGCCGGGGGGTAACGCCGTACTCCTCCATAATCTTTGCCTCGTCATACACCGTGGCCTGGGGCTGGCCGAACTTGGTGGTAGCCAGGCGCACCGTGGTGCTGGGCGAAACCAGCTGTAAGCTGTCCCGGTCCCCGGTGGCAATCACGCAGCGGTTTCCCGTCTGCCCGCAGGCAGCGGCAAAGGTGCCCAGGATGTCGTCTGCCTCCCAGCCCTCGCAGGTGACGATTTTGTATCCCATATCCCCCAAAAGCTCCTGTAGCACTGGCAGCTGCTGGGCCAGCTCCTCTGGCATTCCCTTGCGATTAGACTTGTACCCAGCATACTGCTTATGCCGGAAGGTAGGGGCCCGCATGTCAAAGGCAATGGCCACCGCGTCCGGGCTGGTCTCCTCCGCCAGCTTTTTAAACATGGTGAGAAATCCATAGATGCCGTTGGTAAAGTCCCCGGCCTTGGTAGAGAGCAGCTTAATGCCATAAAAGGCCCGGTTTAGTATGCTGTTGCCATCAAGAACCAACAGCTTCATTCATATTCCTCCTTTTGCGGGGCATCTTGGCCTGTCTCCGCCGCTTTCCGCTTGGCAATTCTTGGCACTGTGCGGGTGCTGTTCACCCGTTTGCCGTTTGGCTGTAGCTGGCCGGCCTGTTCCAGCTTGGTCATTTTACGCATTCCCTGAATAATCAGGTCCAGGTCCTCCAGCTTGTGCAGGCCCACGGTCTGCCTTTTGTACCGGGAAGCCCACCGCAGCCCAGAAAGGTACCACCCCGCGTGCTTTCTCATTTCCAGCATGGCCCGGGCCTCCCCTTTATATTCACACATCCGCTGGGCGTGCAGCCGCATCACCCGCAGCTTTTCCTCCATATCCGGGGGGGGCAGGTGCTGGCGCCGGGGGCTAAAGTACAGGTTTAGGGCCCTAAAAATCCAGGGGTTGCCCAGGGCGCCCCGGCCCACCATCACCATGTCGCAGCCCGTCTCTTTTAAAAGAGCCTCCGCCGCGTCCGGCCCGCCCACGTCTCCGTTGGCAATCACAGGGATGTCCACCGCCTCCTTCACCAGGCGCATAATGCCGGGGTCTGCCTTGCCAGAGTAAAACTGGTCCCGGCTGCGCCCGTGGATGCACACCCCGTCGGCCCCGGCCTCCTGGCATATCTTGGCCACCTCTGGGGCGTTGGCGTTGCCCCAGCTCCACCCAGCCCGCATTTTTACAGTAACCGGCAGGTTTACGGCCTTTTTCACAGCAGAGACAATCTTTCCGCACAGGGCGGGGTCCCGCATCAGGGCGCAGCCCGCGCCAGACGACACAATTTTTGGGGCGGGACAGCCCATGTTAATGTCAATTCCCGCTGGGCCCAGGGCGGCCATTTTTTCAGCGGCCCGGGCCATACAGTCCGGCTCGCTGCCAAAGATCTGGATAAACACCGGCCCCTGGTCGTGGGAGATGTCCGCCAGCTCCATGGTTTTCCTGTCGTTGTAGTCCATAGCCCGAGAGCTGACCATTTCTGTAACCGTATAGGCCGCGCCAAACTCCCGGCAGAGCTGCCGGAAGGCGGCGTCGCTGGCCCCGGCCATAGGCGCCAGCGCCCCCAGGCCGTTTATTTCTACATTGCCGATTTTCATGGCTGCTCCTTTCTCTGGTAAATGCGGGGAAACAGATATTCTCCTTCCTGTTTTCCCCGCGTCCCGCTTTTTTCGGCTTTAGGCTGTCTCCAGCTTTTGGATGTTCCGCAGGCTCTGCTTCAGACAGTCAAAGGGGCTGCCCTGGCACACATCCTGTTCTACCAGAATATGCTCTGTTCCGCAGTGGGCCAGGGTTTTCAGCACCTTGCCAAAGTCAATGTTCCCCTCACCCACAGGGGCCATCACTGGCTCCCAGCCGTTTACGGCCATGTCCTTCAGGTGTACGCAGGGAATGCGCCCGGAAAGCTTCTCTAGCCAGGCGTACAAGTCCGCGCCGCCCATCTGCACCCAATAAGTATCCAGGGTAAAGCCCAGCTCGTCGGGGGCAAAGCTCTCCAGCAGAACGTCCATTACCAGCTTGCCGCCAAAGCGCTGGAACTCCACATTATGGTTGTGGTACATCAGCAGCTTCCCGGCTGCCGCAATCTTCTTTGCCGGCTCTTGATAGTCGTCGGCAAAATGCCAGAGCCATTCTGGAGAAAGATACTTTTTGGGCATCATGCCAATGCCAATGTACCGGCAGCCAAAGACCTCATGCTCTTCAATCACCGCCTGGGTGTCGTTTAAAATGCGGCCAGGTTCTGTGTGGGTCAGCACAATCTCCAGCCCGTGCTTGTCGCAGAGCTGCCGCACCCGCTGGGGGGCAATGGGCCCAATGGCGGAGAGCTGCACCGTTTGGTATCCCATTTCGGACACACGGCCCAGGGAATAGTCCAGGTCCTTTTCGTTTTGGGTGTATTCCCGAAGGGTGTAAAGTTGCGCGCCTAATTTCATAAGAAATCCCTCCAAAAGGTGAATGAATTTTACATTAAAATGATTTTACCACATTTTGGCCAGGCTTGCAAGGCTTTGTACAGAAAGGGGGGCGGCCAAAGCCGGCCCTTGCGCTCTCCTGGCAAAAAAACTTGTACCCATAGGGCCCGCGCCATGTCTTACGCACAGTCTCCTACCGGTACAAGTTCAAAGGTCATTTTTCCGCCTGGGCCTCTGCCAGTTCCTTTTTATACAGGTACTTCTCCACTTCTTTTACCATGTTCTCCGGAATCTCCCGCTTTACCGGGAAAGCCACGGCGTTCACCATATCCTGGCCAAAGGCCAGGACCGACCGGGCCGTTTTTTCCAGCGCCCCGGCGGAAAGAAAATCCAGGGTGTCAAACCGGTCGTGAATATAGGCGGCCCCCTTTGCGCCGCCCCGGCAGAAGTTCACCGCGGGCACGCCGCTATCCGCAAAGGGAATGGAATCGCTGGAGTAGATTTGCTGCTTCACCAGGGCGGAGATGCCCCGCACCTGGGCGCTGTACTCCAGGTAGTTCACCAGCTCCTGGCAGGCCGTCACCCCAATGGTGTCCCTGCCCAGCACCGGCCCGCCCACGTCCACGTTAATCATCAGCAGGTGGTCCTTCAGCTCGTCCTTGTGGGCCTTTACATAGGCCCAGCTGCCCTCCAGGCCAATCTCCTCGCTGCCGTACCACATAAACTTTACCGTGCGGCGGGGCGGGTGCTCCTTAAACCAGCGGAGTATCTCCATGTTGATCACAGACCCCGCGCCGTTGTCGTACACGCCCTTAGAAAAATCCACCGAGTCATAGTGGGCCCCAAAGGAGATGATCTCCTCTGGCTTGTCCGTGCCGGGAATGCTGGCCACCACATTGTGAGAAACCCGCTCTACCACGTCGTTTTTCAGCACAATGCGGGCCCTGGCAGCCCCCCGCCGCACCATGTCAAAAGCATCCGCCACCCGGGTGTGCACCATGGGCACATTGCCAAAAGCCCGCAGGGTGCGGCGCAGCTTGCGGGTGGAAAGGTCTGTTTCCTCCCGCTTGTCCCGCAGGTCCCCCTCCAGGGTGACAATTCCAGCCACCCCGGCTTTCATCAGGTCCCGGAACAGGGGCACCCGCAAAAAATCCTGGACCAGTACAATCTTCCCCTCCGCCCCGGCCAGGTCCACCGGGGTCTCCACATTGAGAAAGTCCGCCGTCAGGCCCCCCTGGTAGGTGTTTTTGGCGCATTTATAGCCAGTCACCGGATATGCCTGGTAGTAGGGCTCCAAAATTTCCAAGGTGGCGGTCTCTATCTCCGCGTCCTCTATCTCAAATTTTTCCAGCTGGGCGGGCACACCAATGGCCTCGCACTCCGCCTTTAAAATCTCCGCCGCCCGCAGCTCTTCTGGGGAACCTGCCACCCGGGTAAAACCGATTTTTTGCAAAAGCTCCATGGCGCGGCTGCCTGAAATGTCCATGATCATAAACTCCTTTGTTTTGGTTTACTGCCGTCCCGGGCAAAGGCCCGCTGGGCTCAACCTATGGTTTAGTTTTCTACTTCTAAGTTAACGGATCGGGTTATTGCGCATTGTCCCAGGCCGTGATACAATCGAACCATGCAAAGCGCGCAGAGCATATATAGTAAACACACTTGAAAATCGGTACTTACCGATTTTTAAGCTGGGCGGCTGCGCCGCATGGTTCAAAAGAAGTATCCTACCTCTTTGGAACTGTGTTAACTATAAGGAGGGACCGACAATGGAACCAGATCCCATCAAGGTGGGGACCCACATCCACCAGCTTCGCAAACGCCGGCAGCTGACCCAGGCCCAGCTGGGGGAGCGCCTGCACATCTCCTTTCAGGCGGTCAGCAAGTGGGAGCGCGGCGAGACCCTGCCCGACATCAGCCTGCTGCCCAGCCTGGCGGAGGCGTTGGAAACCACCATTGACAATATTCTCATGGGAGGTGAGAGACAAATGGAGAAAAAACGGCCCGAAGAGTTTACCCGCATGGCCACCATTGCCCAAATGCGCCAGGGCGTAGAGTGCTTGGAGCGCATGGGGCAGCTGCTGGGCAAAGACAGCTTTTTTTATATGGGAGCGGTCGGCGGCGTGGACCTGAAGATGAACATGGAGTTCGAGAAGCACATGGCCGAGCCCTACACCCGCGAGGCCATGTTCGCCGAGGCGGCGGTACAGGCCATTCAGAACGGAGCCTACATCGCCCCCGAAGACATCCAGTCCAGCTTTAAAAGCCCCCACTGGTCGGAAGTGGTGATGGAATACGCCAAGAAATACGGTATCTGTTAGCGTCTGTGTGACGCGGGAAAGAGGCGGGGAAACCTGCCTCTTTTCTTTGGTTAACATCCTATCCAGTGGAGCGTCAGCCCTTTCGCCGACGGGCTTTTTTATGGCCGCTCCTCCACCACCACATGAAGCGTGTCTCCCTCTTTTTTTCCCCAGTTTTTCCCGAATGGCCTTTAATACCCCTATGATATAGCAGACCTGGCCCTCCGGGGTCTTAAGCCCCATGTTTACCACGCTGCCGCTGTAGGGAATGCCGTCAAACTCCACGTGTACCTTTGCCCGTCCTTTTCCAAAAACCTCTGGAACGTTCCAAGGAAATACTACATAGGCCCCGCCCTTTTCCGGTATTTCGTGCAGGACCCCGTCAAACTCAAACCTTTTTTCCATACAGTATGCGCTTTCTGGTTACTCTTTGTGCCACTCCACCCCATTCGGGGTATCTTTCAGCACCACATGACGGGCTGCCAGCTCATCCCGAATGGCGTCTGCGGCGGCCCAGTCCTTGGCTTTTCTGGCCTGGGCCCGGCGCTCAATCAAATTCTCAATTTCCGCCGCCTCTTCTGGGGACACCGCCGGGGCCTGGGCCTTTTCCCCCGCGGCCAGCAGGTCCAAAGACAGCACCTGGTCAAAGTCCGCCACCAAATACCGCTTGGTGGCGTCGCTCAAATCCGCTTTCAGCATGTCGTACAGGGCCGTAAGGGCCAAAGAGGTGTTCAGGTCGTTTTCCAGGGCCTCTTTAAATTTCTCCTGATAGGGCTTCGCTTCTTCCAGGTCTGGCTGGCCCTCTTTGGAAAGCCCCGCGACACGGGCGGTCAGCTTTTCATAGGCCCGGGTGGCGTTGTCCAGGCTCTCAAAGGAGAACACCAGGGGCTTGCGGTAATGAGACTGCAAGGTAAACAGCCGGTAGCACAGGGGGTTGTAGCCCTTCTCCTCCAGCAAAGACACCGTCAGCTTTGCTCCCTTGGACTTGCTGATTTTCCCGCTGGCGTCATTCAGGTGCAGCACATGGAACCAGTATTTGCACCAGGGGTGGCCCAGGTAGGCCTCGCTTTGGGCAATCTCGTTGGTGTGGTGGGGAAAGGCGTTATCAATGCCCCCGCAGTGGATGTCCAGGTACTCCCCCAGGTTTTTAATGCTGATGGACGAGCATTCAATGTGCCAGCCCGGGTACCCCAGGCCCCAGGGGCTCTGCCATTTCAGTTCCTGGTCCTCAAACTTGGATTTGGTGAACCACAGCACAAAGTCTGTTTTGTTCCGCTTGTTCTCGTCCGCCTCCACGCTGTCCCGCACCGCTACCGCCAGGTCCTCGCCGGTCTGGTTGCCGAACACATAGTAATTCTTCAGTTTAGAGGTGTCAAAATACACGTTGCCCCCTGCCAAATAGGCGTAGCCCTTTTCCAGCAGCACGGACACCATGTGGATAAAGTCGTCAATGCAGCCTGTGGCAGGCACCACGGTATCAGGTTTACGAATATTCAACTTGTCGCAGTCTTTAAAGAAAGCCTGGGTGTAAAAGGCCGCAATCTCCATCACGGTCTTGTGCTCCCGCTTGGCGCCCTTCAGCATCTTGTCCTCCCCGGTGTCCGCGTCCGAGCTTAGGTGCCCCACATCGGTAATATTCATCACCCGGTCCACTTGAAAGCCCGCGTAGCCCAGGGCCTTTTCCAGGGTATCTTCCATAATATAGGTGCGCAGGTTGCCAATATGGGCAAACCCGTAGACCGTGGGGCCGCAGGTATACATTTTCACCCTTTTAGGGATGTGGGGGATAAACTCCTCCTTTTTCATGGTCAGGGTATTTGTCAGCTGCATGGCAGCATTCCTCCTTTTGCTGTGGCTTTTTGCCGTCATGATAATTTATTTTGTTTTTTACTGGGGTTTATTCACTTGGGAAGTATCTTTATTACAGGCCCGCCCCTTATCCGGGCGTTTTTTTGCCCAGGAGGCCACTGCGCCCGTTTATTCCTTTCCGCGCCGCAAGGGCAAGGCCGCGGGGCTTCTTGCCCCGCACCCCCGGCAGGGAACTGTCCCTGCACCCATTTTCGCTACGCGGTTCCCTCGTTTGGGCTTGCGGTGGCTTTGGCCAGCTCGGCCACCTTGGCTTCCAGCCGCACCAGTTCGCTGCGCAGGCGGCACAGCTCCATGGAAACCGGGTCCGCCACGTGGTTCTGGTCCAGCTGCTCATTGGCCACCTTTTGTCCCGCAATGCGCACCACCCGGGCCGGCACGCCTACTGCCGTGGCATTGGCCGGAACCGTGTCCAGCACCACCGCGCCAGCGGCCACCCGGGCGTTATCCCCCACAGTAAAGGGCCCCAGCACCTTGGCCCCGGCCCCCACCAGCACGTTGTTGCCCAGGGTGGGGTGGCGCTTCCCCTGGTCCTTGCCTGTGCCGCCCAGGGTCACATTTTGGTACAGGGTGCAGTTGTCGCCAATCTCCGTGGTCTCGCCAATCACCACCCCCATGCCATGATCAATAAACAGCCCCCGGCCAATCTTAGCCCCTGGGTGTATCTCAATGCCGGTCCGCCGCCGGGCGCTTTGGGAGATGGCCCGGGCCAGAAACTTCATGCCATGCCGCTGGAACCAGTGGGCCCGGCGGTAGGCCCGCACTGCCTTGAACCCAGAATAGAGAAAATATACCTCCAGCCGGGACCGGGCCGCCGGATCCCGCCGCATTACTGCGTCAATGTCCTCCCGCAATCTGTCAAACAATGTGCGATCACCTCACCAATGAATGAATCCAACCAACTCCTGACAAATTTTTTCATAATCCCCGGTAAAAAAGTCCTCGCGTCCAGCCAGGGATTCTGCTTTACGCCAAAAATACGGGGCGTTCCGCCCCATCTCCCCAAAAGACGGCGTTCCCCATTTTTTTAAACAAGCCCTAAAAGCTTAGCTGCTGGTTCTGTTCCTTTTCCCGCTCTTCCCGGCACTTGTCCAGCAGCACGCTCATCTTCTCGTGGGGGTCGATGAGCCTGCTTACCGCCATATCATGGTTTAGGGCTGATACATAGTATGAAATATATTTAGAAACGTCCACCTCGTAAAACCAGGGGCGGTTTTTCAGCTCTTCGGTGCGGTAGGTCAGGTTTGTGCCAAACACCCCGTCAATCAGCCCCTCCCGGTAGGCCTTGTCAAAGGCCTCCAGGCCCTTGGTAAAAATGGCGAAAGTGGCGAACACAAAGATGCGCCGGGCCCTGCGGGCCTTTAGCCGGGCGGCCAGGTCCAGCATGGAATCGCCCGTGGCGATAATGTCGTCCGCCACAAAGATGTCCTTGCCCTCTACGTCCGAGCCCAGGTACTCGTGGGCCACAATGGGGTTGCGGCCGTCTACAAAGGTGGAGTAGTCCCGGCGCTTGTAGAACATGCCCATCTCCACCTCCATTACAGAGGCAAAGAACATGTTGCGGTCCAGGGCGCCCTCGTCGGGGCTGACCACCATAAAACTGTCCCGGTCAATGGCCAGGTCCGGAAAGCTGCGCAGCATCTTTTTCAGCACCTGATAAGAGGCTTTCAGGTTGTCAAAGCCCATCAGGGGCACGGCGTTCTGCACCCGGGGGTCGTGGGCGTCAAAGGTAACCACGTTTTCCACCCCCATGCTTTGCAGCTCTTGCAGGGCAAAGGCGCAGTCCAAAGACTCCCGGTAGCTGCGGCGGTGCTGGCGGCCGCCGTATAGCACGGGCATAATCACGTTAATGCGGTGGGCCTTGCCGCTGGTGGCCTGAATCAGCCGCTTCAGGTTTTGGAAATGGTCGTCCGGGGACATGTGGTTTTCCATGCCGAAGAAGGGGTAGGTGGGGCTGTAGTTGCCCACATCCACCACAAAAAACAGGTCGTAGCCCCGAACGGTCTGCTCAATGATGCCCTTGGCGTCGCCAGAGGTAAACCGGGGGCAGCTGCTGCGCAGGCAAAAGGTGTCTACCTCCATACCGGCCTCCCGGGCCCAGCGCACCAGATGGGCGTCGATCTTCGCGGAAAGCTCTTCCGCGCCCTCCAAGGTAATAATTCCCAGGGGCGCCACGCGGTTTTCTGGGCTGAAAAAAAACTTTGCCTTGTTTTCCATAAGACTGGCCATTCCTTTCTCCGTCCATTGTATTGTAATGGTTGGTCCTTCCCCGCGCCTTTGCAAAGGGAAGCTTTGTCAAGCACATTCTATCACAAACTGGGCCGCAATGCCAGACTAATTTTTGAAAGAGCCCCGGCGCGGACAAAAATGTTCCCGAAAAGACAGGAAAAAAGGCGGGGCGCTGGCGTATAATAAGGGCAGAGGGGCGGGGGGACGCCAGTGAGAGCGCGGTCCAGCGCGCGCGGGGCGCTGGCGAGGTCCAGGGGTGAGCGTCTGCCAGTGGCAGACAAGCCGCGAACCGACCGAGGCGGCAGCCGAGACTCGAGTAGCCCTGGCCGCCGGAGGCGACCTTGCCGGAGGCGCGCCGCTTTGCGCCGGAGGCCTTCCCGTCGTCAGACAAATTATGGGCATTTTCAAAGAAAATGCCCATCCGGGGGCCTTGCGGCGCGGAGGAAGCTGGTTCAGCGGCGGACGGGCTGCGCCCGCTTCGCGGGGGAAACCGGGCAGGACCGGGAGCCGCTATGAGGAAACCCTTGCCTACAGTGGCTGGCGCGGTGGCTGGCCGGAGGGGTGCTTTTTCTTGCAAGCCCCCCTCCCCCGCTTCGCGGGCCCCCCTCCCCGCAATGCGCTTCTCAGGTTTAAGGGCAAGGTCGTGGGGCGCCGCCCCACACCCCGCTTAAGGGACAACCCGTCCCTTAAGAATCCCACGGCGCGTTGCGCCTTTTTTCCAACATTTTAAGGAGGTTACGTTATGCTGCCAGCTGAACTTCGCCAACATTACCTACAGACCGGGCCCTTTACCTACCCCGGCCTATACGCGGACTATTTCCGCACCCTGCCCAATAGCCCCCGGGAGCTTTCGGAGCTGATTTCCCATCAGATCATCCACCGGGTCACCCTGGCCCAGGGCAACGCCTTTGCCAACGCGGACCTGCGCTATGGGGACATGACACGCTGGCCCCAGGGCCGCCTGCCCTGCGAGGATGACATCTACCTGACCGCCCCGGCCATGGCCGCCGGGCTGTTCCGCCTGGACCCCCGGGGCTTTGTGCCGGACCGCCGGGTGGAGGACAAGCTGGTGCTTACCTGCCGCTTTGTGGCTGTGCTGGTGGCCTCTATCTACAAGGCCAAGGGCGTGCCCTGCCGCTGCCGGGCGGGGTATGCCCCGTACATTCAGCCTGGGGCCAGCATGGACCACTGGATCAACCAGATCTGGAACGAGGAAGAGGACCGCTGGGTCACCTTTGACGCGGACGGCCTGTACGACGGCCTGGACCTGCCCTTTACCCCCTATGACATGGACCACGGCCAGTTCGACTGGGCGGCAGAGGCCTGGCTGAAAGTTCGGGCCGGAGAGGAAGATGGTGAACGCTTCCTCTATGCCGACTGCCGGGGCACCCGGGGCCTGCGGGCCCTGGCCCGGTACCTGGTGTACGACTTCTACGCCCTGATGAACCATGAGATCTCCTATGTGTTTTACCCCCGGTACCTGGGGGGATTCCTGGGCGGCCAAGAGGAGCTGCCCGCCCGCCGGCTG
The DNA here is from genome assembly GCF_034334985.1 of Acutalibacter intestini. Taxonomy (NCBI): domain Bacteria; kingdom Bacillati; phylum Bacillota; class Clostridia; order Eubacteriales; family Acutalibacteraceae; genus Acutalibacter; species Acutalibacter intestini. Next base: position 54,853 of record NZ_JAWXXL010000018.1, read on the forward strand.
GAAGAGCTGGACCAGCTGGCCCGGCTGCTGGCAGAGCCGGACGAGAATTTTGACCAGCTGACTGCCTGGTGGCAGGAGCAGCGGGGGGACCTGCGGGACCTGGCGGGGCCGCTGATTTAGCCTTACTGGCTTTATGCATCAAGAACTGCGCCCCTCTATCTATAATGAACGGCATATTCTTCATCGCTTAGGGCTTGTTTGAACCTAGGGCTTGTTTGAAAATAGAGGAAAAGACGAATTTTGGGCCAGAAGGGGACAATTTCAAGGAGAAGAACCGCTGTAGTTAGCTGCGCTAACTACGGCAATCTGGCGATTGACGAGGATTTTCGACGTAGAAAGTGGCCTCTTATGGCAAAAAAGACGACGTTTTCGATTTTTCAAACAAGCCCCAGTAGAGAAAGACGGATTTTTGACCGACCCGGGGAGGTCCATGGCAAGGAGAATCCCGCAAGTCAGCCTAGCCGGTTGACGGAGATTTTCAACGCAGGGCCTCTTCGGGGCAAAAAGACGGCGTTTTCGATGTTTCAAACAAGCCCTAGAGTCTGTTTTAAAACCGGAGAAATGCTGGCGCCTTTCCAGGATTTTTGACGCCGAAGCCACCATTTCTGAGCAAAACAGACCGTGTTTCGAAGTTTTCAAACAGACTCTAGAGAAAGCAAAGGGGAAAGGCAGAGCCTTTCCCCTTTGTGTCTCTTTTTTGCTAAAGGGGCTACGCCCTCTTGTAGAAATCCTCTCCGCTTGGGCAGCCTTCCTAAAAAAACGGCGTTTTTTGCTTTACAAGAAGAGCGCCGCTAAGCGGTACACAAGAAAGCTGACCACCCAGGCCGTGGCGATTTGAAATGCTCCGGCAAAGACCGTCCAGCGCCAGCTGCCGGTCTCCTTTTTGATAGTGGCCAGGGTGGCCGCACAGGGGGTGTACAGCAGAGAGAAGGTCATCAGCGCCAAGGCATTGGCCGGGCCAAAGCCCATGCTGCTCAAAATGGCCGAGAGGCTGGCCATGCCTGCCGCCGAGTTCACGTTATTCACGCTGAACAGCACGGCGCAGCTGGACACCACCACCTCTTTGGCGGAAATGCCCGCAATGAGGGCCACCACAATCTGCCAGTAGCCAAGCCCCACTGGCCCAAAGAAAGGCACCAGCCACCGCCCCAGCAGAGAGCCAAAGGTGTTGCTCATATCCGTGGAATAACCCTGGGGGCCGAAATTCAGCAGGACCCACATAATAATAGAGGCCACAAAGATGATGGTGCCCGCCCTGGTTAAGTAGTCCTTCACCTTTTCCCATACGTAGATAAAGACGGTGTGGGCGCTGGGCGCCTTGTACTCTGGCAGTTCAATGAGAAGAGCATTTATGCTCTTGGCATTTATGCTCTTGGCATTTATGCTCTTAGCATTTGCGCTCTTCCCGCCCCGTTCCATCAGCCGCATAATAAACGCCGCGGCCACAGCCACCAGCATCCCCAGTATGTACATGGAGTAGGCCGCCAGCATGGCGTGCTGGGGGAAGAACATCTGGGAAAACAGCACGTAGATGGGCAGCCGGGCACTGCACGACATAAAAGGGGTGATCAGCATGGTCTTGTACCGGTCCCGCTGGTTCTCTAGGGCCCGGGAGGCCATAATGGCCGGCACACTGCACCCAAAGCCCAGAATCATGGGAATAAAGGCCCTGCCAGACAGCCCCAGCCTGCCCATTAAGCCGTCCATCACATAGGCCACCCGAGACATGTAGCCGCTGTCCTCCAAAAAGGCCAGTGCTAAAAACAGGATGATAATATTGGGCAGAAAGGTGAGGATGCCCCCCACGCCGGTAATGATTCCGTCCACGATCAGAGAGACCAGCATGGGCGCTACCCCTGTTTCCTCCAGCCAGGCCAAAGCTCCGGCGGAAAACCAGTCCAGCCCCAGCTGGAAGTACTCCTTCAGCCAGTCCCCCACGGTGAAGGTCAGGAAGAACACCGCGGCCATAATGAGCAGGAAAATAGGCAGGCCCCACACCCGATGGGTTAACAGATCGTCGGCCCGGTCTGTGACAGCGCTTTTTTCCTCCTTATTGACCATGACCTCCTGAATGATCTCGTCGATAAAGTCGTATTTCTCGTTGATGATGTCCTGCTCGTAGCTGCGGTCCAGCACCTCCGGCAGGTTCAGGGGATATTTTTCCAGGATCTCCCGGTCGCCCTCCAACATTTTAATGGCGTGCCAGCGGGGATTTGGCAGGTTCGGCCAGCGGGTGGTCAGGCTGTCTATCAACAGGTCAATTTTATCTTCGATCCGGTCGCTGTACACCATGGCGTACTCCGCGTGGCGCTGGCGCCTGTGCCGGGAACCGCCCGGGCGGGGGGGTTCTCTTGTGCTCTTTGTTGCGGCCCCGTTCCCATGGTGGTGGATCAGCGGCGTGTCCGCCGGACGGCCCATATGGTGGGCGGCGGCATGCATCAGGATGTCTAGGCCGGTCTTTCTCCGGGCGGACACGGGAATGACCGGAATGCCCAGCATCTCCGGCAGCCGGTGGGTGTCAATCTCCATGCCCCGCTTTTCCACAATATCCATCATGTTCAGGGCCAGAATGACCGGCTTGCCCAGCTCAATGAGCTGTAGGGTAAGATACAGGTTCCGCTGCAACGCCGAGGCGTCGGCTACGTCAATAATCACGTCCACCTCGTTGCTAAGAATGTACTGCCGGGTGACCTGCTCTTCCATGGTGTAACAGGTCAGGCTATAGGCCCCAGGCAGGTCCACCAGGCGGTAGTCGCTGTTGTGAAACTTAAACCGGCCCTCCTTTTTCTCCACTGTAACCCCGGGCCAGTTGGCTACCTTTAGGTTTGCGCCAGTATAAGCGTTAAACAGAGTGGTCTTGCCGCAGTTGGGATTTCCGGCAAAGCCAATGGTAATTTCACGGGGCATGGCGGGGGCCTCCTTCCTCTTTCACGGTGATATGGGCGGCGATGTCTTGGCCCACAGCGAAGCGGGTTCCCCGCACAGTAATAATCATGGCGCCCCGGCGCTTCTTGCGCAGCACAGCCACCCGGCTACCGGGTATCATGCCCAGGGCTTCCAGCCTGCGGCCCAGCTCCAAGGGCAGGTTCAGGGCCTCCACCTGCCAGACGCTGGCTGCGGGGCAATCCAGTAGTACCATAAGTTATCCCCCCCTAACTAATTTAAATTGTAGCACGAATAAGGGGTGTTTGTCAATGTGGTGGAAAGATTTTGCTTTGGGCGGTCGAACCCCGCGGCCCCGCCGGATTTTGGTGGAGTGAAACGCCGCCCTGGGGGCTTCCTGGCAGAGGGTAAAGGCAATACCGCACAATTCTAAGCACCGTATTGCGCGGTGTTGCCTAAAATCCCATAAAAAAGGAACGCCCACCTCTTGGGGCGTTCCTTTTTCTTACTCGGCCAAGGCCCGGTTTAGCCAGGCCTCGGCAATGTCCAGGGCCAGGTAAAGGCCCTCTTTTTCGCTGGTTTTTACAATCTGCTTGCGGGTGCGGATCTCCGGGTCGGTATACATCAGGTGTACGGTCACCTTGTCGGCCACCTCCAGACCGCCCACGTCCTTTTTGGATTTTACATCCATTTTGATCACGTATTTATCCGTCATGCTGCCGTAGTAGATTGTATCCCCACAGCGCACCAGGGGCTTGCCCTTATAGGTAGGGAAAGCCTGCGTCTCTTTATTAGGGTTTGTTTTTTTCTGCTCGCTCATATAGTCACCACACTTTTCAATTAATAAGGTCAATCATAAAGGCTGCCTGCCAAGGCTATTCCCCTAGGTAAGAGCGGACCATTGCCTTTAGCAGTTCGTCCCGGTCAATGCGGCGAATCAGGCTGCGGGCATTGTTATGGGTGGTGATGTAGGTGGGGTCCTCAGACAGCAGATAGCCAACGATCTGGCTGATAGGGTTATAGCCTTTCTCCTTTAGGGCGTCGTACACCACCAGCAGGATACGCTTCATATCCGCTTCACGCACCTCGTCCAGAGAGAAGGTTATCGTATTGTGGTCGTCGGGCAACGCGGCCACCTCCATTTCCATTTTATTGTTTAATGATGCAGCAAATGGCTTTGCCGCTGGTCTATAAAGAGGTAACGGACCCCTTTATAGACCGTGTTTACTATATCATACTAGACTTTTAGGACAATTGCAAGGGGAAGTTTCAAAGGGGTAGTGGCGCAAATCCGCATGGACGCTTTCTACAGTAAACGTATCCCTTTTATCATGGATACTGAAACCTATGCTTTCCGGGAAAAATGACGGCCCAATAACCATAGTATCCATCTGTACAGTACCATTCTGCCTCGGGAGCCGCGTCCACTATCTTCTGGAGCGCTGCGGAAGATGGATCGGCGCTCCCTATGACCCACAATCTGTTGTGAGGGTTCTGCTCACTCTCGTCATGATAAATATAGACATTCTCCCGGGGGTCTGTGTGCGGCTTGCGCTCCAGAAACTAATACGGCTCATCCCATTCGACCGTTCTCAACTTTGAGGTTTTGCACGGTTCCGCTTCCGCTTTTGCGCTCTTTTTTTATCCAATTCATAGCATTGGATTTGCTCATATGCAGGATTTTCCCCACACCCCTTCCACGGACGCCGGCATAATACATTCTGATTGCCAATTCCCTTGTGGCAACCCCGCACCATTCGCGGCTGGCACCTTAAGCACCGTCTTGCTTGCAGATTTTCCGTGATAGCGCACAGCTTTCGCTTCTCAATCGTAAGATTGACGGCGCTCAATCTGTACACTCTGAAGAAAAATCCGACTGCCCAATACGGTACTTAGAATTCTGCGGTATTGCCTTGTCTCTTTTGCGTATTCATGCCGTTTGGCGGCTGGAGTGGATGTCGCTCCACATTCCTTGTACTTATACCTCTGCGTTCCAGAGCGGTTGTACCCCATTTTTACCTGCCCTTCCGTCTTTCCACATTTCGGGCATGTCCTGTTTTTCTTTCTCTCGTTTTCTCGTTTCTTTTTTTATTCCTTTATTTTACCATATGCATGCTCTTGGGGCAATCCCTTTCAAAAGCCTGGGAAAAGATGCGCAGCGGGCCCTCTCTTTTGGGTGATACGGCCCTTTTTCGCTTCGCGCGGGTTTCTCTGGCTTTATCCCCTTAAAGCCACGCCCTTTTCGCCCAGCTTTTCTACAATGCCGTCTACCCAGGGCTGCACCTCTTCTTTAGACAGCGTCTTTTCTCCTGAAGAGAACGCGAACCGCAGGGTCAGGCTCTTCTGACCGTTTTGGGTAAAGGAGTCGATGAGAGACACCCCGCTTAGGGCAGCGGCGCCCCGCCAGGCAGGCTCCATATCCGCATAGCACAGGCCCTGGGGCACCACAAGAGATAGGTCGATGTCTATGCCCGGGAACCGGGAGGGCCCTTGATAGGTCACATCGGCGGCGGGAATAGCCGCGAACCGGTCCATATCCAGCTGAGCGCAGACCACCGCCGCTTTGCGGTCCAGCTTCTGCCCCACCGAGGGCCGCAGGGCGCAAAGCCAGCCCAACACTTCTCCGTTATAATGGATATAAGCCGTGTTTTTGGGGTGCTGCCAGTTGTAGGCGGGCTCTCCATGGGCAAAGGTCAGCTGGGCCCGCTTAATGCTTGCGCCCAGGGCTTTCAGCATGTCCAAAAGCTCAAAGAACAGCTCCCGCTCGCCCTTTACCCGGCTGTACAGGGCAATGCCCAGCTTTTTGGCCTCTTTGCACAGGCCGCTCTCATCCAACCCCTCACATACCCGGCCGATTTCGAACACGCCAAACTCTGTAGAAAAAGCCTTGTTTTCCTGCACACAGCCCAGCAGGGTGGGGCCCATGCTGTTCCGCAGGGTGGTCAGGTCCGGGTTCTGGGCGTTGGCCAGCTTTACATTCTCCACTGGCTCCAGGCCCAGCTCCCTGCACTGCTTCACGTTCTCCCAGATGTACGAGTGCACCTCGTGCAGCCGGCAGCTCTGTACAAGAATATCCTTTACAAAATTATCCGTTTTATTTTCTTGGCTCTTCTTTTGGGGATAAAGGGGGCTAAGGGTCGTGGAGATATTAAAATTATCATAGCCGTAAATGCGGGTGATCTCCTCAATAATGTCCGCCTTAATAGTCACGTCCTTGGTGGCCCGCCAGCTGGGCACCTGCACGGTGAAGGTTTCGCCAGCAAGCTCTGCCCCAAAGCCCAGGGAGCGCAGGGTGCTAAGAATCCGCTGGTTATCAATCGTAATGCCTGTGTACAGGTCCACATAGGCTTTGTCAAAGGTGAGCTCCACCTTGGGGTAGCGCTTTACATACACGTCTGTCAGCCGGGAGATCACCTGCACCCCAGGGTCGATCTCGGTCAGCAGCTTCATAAACCGGCCAATGGCCGCGTCCGTCATTTCCGGATCCAGGGTTTTTTCATAGCGCATGGAGGCGTCTGTGCGCAGGCCCAGCCGGGAGGAGGACTTCCGCACACTGGGGGCGTCGAAGCTGGCGGATTCCAGCAGCAGGCTGTCCGTATTGTCCTCAATCTCCGAGTCCAGGCCGCCCATAATACCCGCGATGGCCACGGGCTGGTCCTTGCAGCAGATCATCAGGGTGTTCTCGTCCACCTTTCGCTCTACGCCGTCCAGGGTGGTAAAGGCAAAGGGTGCGTCAAAACGCCGGACCTGGATGCTGTCCACCTTGGCGCAGTCAAAGGCGTGCATGGGCTGGCCCATTTCCAGCATCAGATAGTTGGTCAGGTCGGCCAAGAGGTTGATGGCCCGGCTGCCGCAGTAGAACAGGCGGATGCGCATGTTGACAGGGCTCACCTTTTTGGTAATATTCCGCACCTTCAGGCCTGTATAGCGGAAGCAGAGCTCTTTGTCCACGACGTCAATGTCAATGGGCTCCAGTTGGTCATAGGCCGCTAGGGACACGGTCTCCAGGGGCCGCAGCGCCCGGCCGGCCAGGGCGGCGAACTCCCGGGCAATGCCGTAGTGGCCCCACAGGTCCGGGCGGTTGGTCAGGGACTTGTTGTCCACTTCGAACACGGTGTCGATGATGTCATAGATTTCGGTGATATCCCGGCCTACGGGGGTATCCTGGGGCAGCTCCATCAGGCCGGAGTGGTCGGCGGAGATGCCCAGCTCCTTTTCCGAGCAGCACATGCCGTGCGACTCGTATCCGGCAATCTTGGCGCAGCGGATGTCCTGACCGTCCACCTGGCCGCCCTCCTTGACAAAGGGGACCATCAGGCCCTCCCGCACGTTGGGCGCGCCGCAGACGACGTCATAAATTTTATCGCCGCCGTCCACCTTCAATAGGTGGAGCTTTTTAGAGTCGGGGTGGTTTTCCACGGAGAGAATTTTACCGGCCACCACGTCCTTTAGGCCCCGGCCCATCTGGTACACGTCCTCCACCTCGGCGGTGGAAAGGGTGAAGCGCTGGATAAGGGCGGGGAGGTCCAGACCGGAAAGGTCGACGAAATCGCCGATCCAGTTCATAGAGATTAACATGGTTTCCCTTCTTTCAGAATAAAGGTTGATTGTTTTTAGCAGTCCGCCAAAAAGTTCGGCAGACAGACGGGGCGCGGGGGAACTTTCTTCCTCCGCTTTTTCTTTCGCGCCGCCTTTTTAAGGGCAAGAGCAAGGCCGTGAGACGCTGCCTCGCGCTCTGCCGCCCCCGCCGCTTCGCGGCTATTCGTGTTTAAACTGGCTTAGGGCCTTTAGGTTTCCGCTATTTAGGTCTCGGATGTCTTTTACCCCGTACTTCATCATCACCAGCCGGGTTAGCCCCAATCCAAAGGCAAACCCTGTATACTGCTCTGGGTCCACGCCCCCGGCTTTTAGTACATTGGGATGAATCATCCCGCAGGGACACAGCTCAATCCATCCCGAATGGTGGCAGGTAGAGCACCCCTCGCCCCCGCAGATCAGGCAGCTGATGTCCAGCTCGAAGCCCGGCTCCACAAAGGGGAAAAAGCCCGGCCGCAGCCGTACCTTTACATCCCGCTCGAACACCTGGGAGAGCATGGTTTTCATAAAGTAGATTAGGTTGGAGATAGAAATGTTCTTGTCCACCATCATGCCTTCCATCTGGAAAAAGGTGGTTTCGTGGCTGGCGTCGGTGGCCTCGTTGCGGAAGCACCGCCCTGGAAAAATGGCCCGGCAGGGGGCGCCGTACTTGCGCAGAATGGCGTTCTGGGCGGCAGAGGTATGGGTTTTCAGCAGCTGCCCGTTTTCAAGGTAGAAGGTGTCCTGCATGTCCCGGGCCGGGTGGTCCTTGGGAATATTCACGGCCTCAAAGCACTCGTAGTCTGTGACAATTTCTTTATAGTCCTCCACCGTAAAGCCCATGGAGACAAAAATTTCTTCCAGCTGCCGCTGTACAATGGTAATGGGGTGGTAAGATCCCTCCCCGCCCCCAGTGGGCAGGGTCACGTCATAGGAGTCGGCGCTGTCAATAAGCAGTTGCTCCTCGGCAGCTTTTACGGCCTCTACCTGCTGGGCCAGCCGCTCTTCCACCTGCCTTTTCAGCTGGTTAATATGCTGCCCCAGTTCCTTTTTCTGCTGGGCGCCCACGTCCTTCAGATCCTTTAAAAGGCCTGTGACAGAGCCTTTTTTTCCAAGATAGGCGATCCGAAGCTTTTCAATGGCCTCGCTGGTAGAGGCCGCGGTCAGCTCCTGTTCAAAAGCGTTTCGCAGCCCGTCGATTTTTTCCTTCATATTCAGACGTCCTTTCACATCGGATGCATAGGGCTTGTTTAAAACATCGAAAACGCCGTCTTTTTTCCCAGAAGAGGCTGCTTTCCGCGTCGAAAATCCTCGTCAACCCCTAGGTTAACCTGCGGGATTCTCCTTGCAATGGACCTTCCCTCGTCAAAAATTCGTCATCCCCTCTATTTTCAAACAAGCCCTAGTCGGTATCCTACTAATTATATCATGTTAAAGGGGGCGTTTCAAGGGATTTTTCAGGCCTGGGTGTGCCAGGGCTCTCGTTTATTGCTGGAAAAACGGAAGAGCCCCGCTCCGCCTATCCTTAAACCGCCGCGGGGCTTTGGGCGATGTCCTTTTGGGCGTAGGCGTTTAGGTCCGCGCCGCGGATGTTTCCTGTTAAGGCCTCATAGTACCCCTGGGCCGCGATCATAGCCCCGTTGTCCCCACAAAACTCCAGCCGCGGCATGTACAGCGGCAGCCCCAGCTCTTTGGCCAGGGCCTCCAGTTCCCGGCGCAGCAGCCGGTTGGCCGAAACACCCCCCGCAGCCGCCAGTTTTTTTGCCCGGGTCTGCTGGGCCGCTTTGCGGAAGTTCTCCACCAGGCAGCCCACCACCGCTTTTCGATACGAGGCGCACAGGCCCGGCACGTTCACCGCCTCTCCCCGCTGGGCGGCGTTGTGCAGCAGGTTCAGGGCAGCGGTCTTTAATCCGGAAAAGCTAAAGTCCAGGGGACTGCCCTCTACCCGGGGCCGGGGCAGGCGATAGGCCTCTGGGTCGCCGGTTTCCGCCAGCTTGTCCATTTCCACCCCGCCGGGGTAGGGAATGCCCATGGCCCGGGCCGCCTTGTCAAAGGCCTCTCCCGCCGCGTCGTCTCGGGTGCGGGCCAGCACCTGCATGTGGGTATAGTCCTCTACCTGGACAATGTGGGTGTGCCCCCCCGAAACCACCAGGCACAAAAAGGGCGGGGCCAGGTCTGGGTGGCACAGATAGTTGGCGGCAATATGTCCCCGCAGGTGGTGCACAGGGGCCAGGGGCAGACCGGTGGAAAGAGCCAGGCCCTTGGCAAAGTTCACCCCCACCAGCAGCGCGCCAATGAGCCCCGGGGCATAGGTAACGGCCAGGGCGGAAAGGTCCTTTAGCTCCAGGCCGGCCTGCAAAAGGGCCTGCTGGGTTACGGCCACAATGGCCTCGCTGTGGCGGCGAGAGGCTATTTCAGGCACCACGCCGCCGTATATTTTGTGTTCCTCTACTTGGCTTGCCACCACGGAGGATAAAACATTGCGTCCGTCCTCCACCAGCGCGGCGGCGGTTTCGTCACAGGAGGTCTCTAGTCCCAGAATGATCATGCGCGTATCTCCTAATCTATATAAAAAATTGTTAAAAATCCAGTCCGGCCTCTTGGCCTGGCGCGGCGGACTAGCGGGGTTCTTGTTGCAAAAGCTCCTTGGTCATCAGCAGGGCGTCCTCTTTGGGATGGGTGTAAAATCCCCTGCGCCGCCCCGCCACAGCAAAGCCCTGTTCCGCATACAGGGCCGTGGCCCCCTGGTTGGAGGCGCGTACCTCCAGGGTGATAAAGGCCCCGCCCCCTGCCCGGGCCCGCTCTACCAGGGCGGCCACCAGCGCCCGGCCGACCCCCTGGCGGCGGCGCTGGGCCGCCACAGCAATGTTATCCACATAAAATTCGTCCAGGACAAAACGCATCCCCCCATATCCCACCACCTGGCCGTCCTCTCGGGCAACCAGGTAAACGGCGTTTTCTGCTGCCAGCTCCTGGGCAAAGGCCTCCCGGCTCCAGGGCAGGGAAAAGCACGCCTGTTCCAGGGCGGCCACCTGGTCCAGGTCTTGCTCCGTCATTTCCCGGATATGCACGGCCAGGCGCCCCCTTCCTTTGCCAGCCGGGGGCGCACCACCTGGGCGTAGAACCGCGCCAGCTCTTCTTTCAGATGGTCCCGGCACCGGCGGTATTCCTCCAGCCCTTGGCCAAAAGGATCTGCAATCTGCCCAGGGGCATAGATGCTCTGGGCCGGCGCCCCCGCCTGCTCCAGTATGTAGCCGTGGGTCTGGGACATGGTGAAGAACAGGTCCCAGCGAGATAAGTCCTCTGCCGCCAGGCGCCGGGCCCGGTGGGCGGAAAGGTCCACCCCTGCCTCCCGGCAGGCCAGTATGGCGTTTTCCGAGGCCGGCTGGCCTTCCACCGCGGCAATCCCGGCGCTTGCGCAGGCCACCAGGCTCCCGGCCCCTTCTCTTTCCAGCATTTGTTGAAATAAACCCGCCGCCATGGGGCTGCGGCAGGTATTGCCCGTACAAATAAATAATATATTCATATAGTAAATTCCTTTATAAAAGTTCAAATCAGCTTCTGGTCAAGAGCCCAAGAGCAGCCCCGCATTTTATTATAGCATACCCGGCGGGCTTTTTCCACATTCCCGACAAAATACCCGGGGCCGCGCCAGCCCATGTCTTTTTCGGCAAAATGTCTTTCTTAGGTTGACAAACAGCGTCCGGCTGTGTTAACATAGCATAAAATAGAAAAGTACGCAGATTTTTTTCGGAAAGGGACGAAACAATGGGTGACGTATTTATAGAACGGATGGTAAAGAAAAAGTTTGAGACAAAAGATATTCTGGTGGTCTTTGGGGTGGTGGCGGCCATTTTCGTGCTCACTTTCGCGGGCTTTTTTGTGGGGTTTTTGGTGCTGGGCCTGCCCATGATCGCCATGCTGGTGGTGGCCGGCTCGGTGTACGGCGGGTACAAGTTAATCTCCACGCGAATCCTGGAATACGAATACAGCCTGACCAATGGGTTTGTGACAGTTGATAAAATTATGAACCGCTCCACCCGCAAACGAATGACCTCCTTTGAATGCGATTCCTGCGAGGACCTGGGCAAGTACGCAGAGGCCGAGGCGCGGCTGCGTACCCGGTCTTTTGATACCCGGGTGTTTGCCACAGGGACCACCGGGAACCCGGAGTCTTGGTACATGATTGTGCGCGGCGGCAAGACCGGCAAAACCCTGGTGGTGTTCGACCCGGACGAGGATTTGCAGGAGGCGATTAAGAAGTATATCCCCCGGCAGCTGAAGTTCGAAAAGTTTGGCAGAAATTAGGCCTGTTTAAAAACCGGAGAAACGCGGGATTTTTGGCCAGGAACCAGGGGTCAAGGAAAAGCTCCAGGAAGGGCTTGCCGCCTTTCGAGGACTTTGGACATCGAGAGCGCGCCGTTTCGGGTCAAAACAGACTGTATTTCGGCGTTTTGAAACAAGCTCTAGAGCCTATAGGCCTAATTGGCATAAAGAATCACAAAGAAAAGGAGCCTTTTCCCGTGTCCCGGGACCAGGCTCTCTTTTTATGCTGATATGGGTCGGCTAACGGGGCAGCAGCTGGTTATAGATGCTCTCTACCCGGCCGCCCTTTAGGTAAACCCTGGGCACCCGTTTCGATACCGCGCAGACTACCTCGTAGTTGACCGTGCCCTCCCAGGCCGCCACCTCTTCTGCGGTGATCGCCTCTGTGCCATCCCGGCCAATCAGCGTTACCCGCTGGCCGATCTCCACTTGGTCCAGCCCGGTGACGTCCGCCATAAGCTGGTCCATGCAGATGCGCCCCAGCACGGGGCAGCGCTGGCCCTGAATTAACACCTGGGCGCCCCGTTCCGAAAGAACGCGGGCGTAGCCGTCCGCGTAGCCCACCGGGACAGTGGCCACCCGCAGCTCCTTAGAAGCTGTAAACTTTCTCCCATAGCTAACCGTTGCTCCGGGCTGCACGGTCTTTACATGGGACACCACAGACCGCAGGGAAAGCACGGGCCGCAGGTCTGGCCGGGCCCGCATCTGGTCCGAAGGGGCCATGCCATACAGCACCAGTCCGGCCCGCACCATGTCCAGGTGGGAGAGGGGGTAGTCGAACACAGCGGCGGAGTTTGCGCAGTGCCGCACCTGAAACCGGACCCCCCGGCTGGTTAGGGCCTCGCTCATCTCCTTAAAGCACCCAAACTGCCGCATAGTAAAGGCGTCCCCCGCGGCCCCCTCGTCGGAAACAGCGAAATGGCTAAACACGCCCTCTGGTTCCAGGCCGGGCAGGGTGCAGGCGGCGAATACCTCCGCAATGGTGGGCTCATCCCGGTTGATGTCCTGGAAATAGAAGCCCAGGCGGCTCATGCCCGTGTCTATTTTAGCGTGAATCTTCACCCGCGCCCCCTGGCCCGCGGCGTAGCGGGAGAGCTGCCGGGCGTATTGGGTAGAATAAACGCACTGGGAAATGTTTTCCCGGGCCAGGGTGGCGGCCTCTTCCGGCGGGGTAAAGCCCAGCACAAGAATGGGTTTCTCCAGGCCCTCTTGGCGCAGCTGAAGGGCCTCCTCCAGGTTGGAGACAGCAAACCACCCGGCCCCCAGGGCCTCCAGCTCCTGGGCCACCCGCAGGGCCCCGTGCCCGTAGGCATCCGCTTTTACCACGCAGCACACCTGGGCCTTTGGGCTGGTGGCGGCGCGGACCTGCTGAAAATTATGTTTTAAGGCGTCCAGGTCGATCTCGGCCCAGGTTCTTCGCAGTATTTCTTCCATAGGGACTCATTCCTTTCCACAGGGAAATTCAGACTTCGGCTTTGCCATCATTCTATTCTGGAGCCGGCCCGAAAGAGAAGGGGAATTATTTTAGTGTTTCCTGCCCATTATACCACGCTGGGGGGGCTTTGGCAAGAAGGGCGTGGAGACGGCAGGCCAGACCGGGCGGGATGACGAAACTTTTACGGTTTGTTCGCTGGAACCTGTCTTTTGAGAGGATTAATAGAACGAAGCCTCCTTTACCCTTAGGAAAAACGGAGAGGAGGAGCCCTGCTGCCCCCCCTCTCTTTTCCGTCCCCGCTGCCTGGGGAAATATTTTAGGCAACACCGCGCAATACGGTGCTTAGAATTGTGCGGTATTGCCTTTATTTTAAGAAACGGTACGCTGGCTAGGCCTGCTCCAGCTGGGCGGTGTACAGGTGGTAGTACTTGCCCTTTTGGTCCAGCAGCTCCTGGTGGGTGCCCATCTCTCCAATCCCCTTGTTCGCAATGTACAGGATGCGGTCGCAGTTCTTGATGGTGGAGAGCCGGTGGGCGATAATAAAGGACGTGCGCCCCTTTAGCAGCGCCTGTAGGCCCTGCTGCACCAGCTTTTCGGTTTTGGCGTCAATAGAGCTGGTGGCCTCGTCCAGCACCAAAATTTTCGGGTCGCTAAGCAGCGTACGGGCAAAGGCCACCAGCTGTTTCTGCCCCTGGGAGAGCCGGGAGCCCCGCTCGTTGACCTGGGTGTAATAGCCGTTCTCCATTTGGCTGATGAACCCATGGGCGCACACCGTCTTGGCGGCGGCGATCACTTCCTCGTCTGTGGCGTCCAGCCGGCCGTAGCGGATGTTGTCCATAATACTGCCGGAGAAAATGAAGCTGTCCTGTAGCATAATGCCCATCTGGCTGCGCAGGCTGTGCAGGGTTACCTGGGAAATGTCGTTGCCGTCCAGCAGCACCCGGCCCCCGTTTAGGTTATAGAACCGGGAGATCAGGTTCACCACCGTGGTCTTGCCCGCGCCCGTGGGGCCCACCAGGGCCACAGACTCGCCGGGGGCCACCTCCAGGTTGAAGTGCTCCAGTATGTTGATGGTCCCGTCATAAGAAAAGGTCACATCCTCAAAGGTCACCCCACCCGTAATGGCGGGCAGCTGGGTGGCGCCGGGCAGGTCGTCCACTGTAACGGGCTCATCCATCATCTCAAAGATGCGCTCCAGGTAGGCCACCGCGTTAATAAAGGTGTTGTATAGGTTGGAAAGGTTTAGCATGGGCTGCCAGAACCGCCAGGCGTAGGAGGCAATGGCTATAATGGTGCCAATGCCCATGCCCGGGCCCACGGCCATAAGGCCCACCAGGTACATGGCCCCCACCACCCAGGTGGAGACGTTATCTACCGAAACCCAGATCAGGTTAGAGGTATACTGGGCCCGCATCCAGGTGCGGTAGCAGTTTTTGTTTAGCCGGTCGTAAATTTCCCCGTTTTCCTCCTCCCGGGTAAAGGCCTGGGTAATCTTCATGCCGTCCAGGCTCTCGTGGAGGTAGGCGTTCAGGTTAGAGCTCTTGTTAGAGACGTTCTGCCAGGCCCTGCGCTGGGCGGGCTTTACCAGGAAGATTACCACCAGCAGCAGGGGCACTCCGGCCATGACCACCAAAGAGAGCTGCACGTTGCAGATGAACATAAAGATGGCGATAAGGATCAGGTTGAAGATCTCCAGCACGAAGTTCACAATGCCGTTGGAAAGGGCGTCGGAGACGCTGTTTACATAGTTGATGACCCGGGTAAGGATCTTTCCGTGGGGCCTGTCGTCGTAAAACTGGAAGGGCAGCTTTTGCAGGTGGGCGAACAAGTCCTTGCGGATGTCGTAGATGACCTCCTGGCCCACCTCAATCATGTACTTGGACCGCACCCTGGCAAAGAGGATGGAGGTGATAATGGCCGCAAGCATCCCCACAGCCAAAAAGGCCAGCTGCTTATAGTCCTTGTTTGGCACAGCCACGTCAATGCCCCGCTGCACCATCAAAGGCCCCAAAAGGGCCGCGGCGGCAGAGATGGCGGAGTAGACCAGAGAGAGCGCCATCTTCTTTTTGTGCCGGCCAATGTATGTGCCCGCCCGCAGCAGGTGCTTAATATTAAAAGGCGATTCCAGGTTTTCGTCTATGTCAAACCGGTTTCTGGCCATTTATACCGCCTCCTTTTCGCTTTCGCCGTTTTGCAGCAGAAATACCTCCCGGTAGTAGCCGGGCTGCCGCGCCAGCTCCTGGTGGCTGCCCACCTGGGTGATGCGGCCGTTTTCTATAATAACCACCTTGTCGGCCCGCTTGGTGGTGGAGATGCGCTGGGCCACAATGATCTTGGTGCAGGGGAAGTCCAGCTGGGCCAGCTGGTCCTGGATATACTTCTCGGTTTCCAGGTCCACGGCGCTGGTGGTATCGTCCAAAATCAGCACGCTGGGCTTTACCGCCAGGGCCCGGGCCAGGGCAATGCGCTGCTTCTGCCCGCCGGAAAGCCCTGTGCCCCGCTCGCCAATCACAGTGTCAAAGCCCTCGGAGAGCTTTTCGGCAAAGTCCACGTCCGCCATTTTGGCAAAGCGCTTTACCTCCTCCTCGGGCATATCGCTGTCCCCATAGGCAATGTTGCCGTCTACCGAGTCAGAGAACAAAAATACGTCCTGGGTGGCAATGCCAATGGAGGCGCGCAGGGCGTGCAGGTCATACCTGCGCACCGGCACCCCGTCCAGGGAGACCTCGCCCTCTGTCACGTCGGCAAAGCGGGGAATCAGGTTCACCAGCGAGGTCTTGCCCGCGCCTGTGGGGCCCATAATGGCCACGGTCTCTCCAGGCTCCACGGTCAGGTCCACGTCCTTCAGCACGTCGGCGCCGTGCAGCCGCAGGCCCACGTTTTTAAACTCCACCTTGCCCTGGGCCCGACCCTTTGGCTTTATGGCGTCCTGCCGGGAAACAATGGTGGACTTGGCATAGTACAGCTCAATAATCTTATTGGAGCTGGCGAAAAACCGCTGAAGGTCGTTTAGGTGCATGCCCAGCATGCGCATGGGGTCGGAAAGCGTCCAGGTCAGGGAGTTAAACAGGGTGAAGGTGCCAATGGTAATTCGCCCGCTGATTAGGAACGCGCCCCCCACCAGCAGCGCGGCCACAGAAAGAGACTGGGACAGGGTGTCGATATAGGGGCTGAACTTCAGCCACAGCAAAGAGGCGGTTTTGTTGGCCTCCTTATACTCCTGGTTCTTCTGGTCAAAGCGCTCTATCTCATAGGCCTCCCGGGCAAAGGCCTTTACCACCCGGTTGCCGGAAATGTTCTCCTGGGCCTGGGTGTTTAGCAGAGAAAGCTTTTCCCGCAGCTCTACATACAGCGGGTGCACTTTTTTTGAGAACACCAGGGTAAACAGAAAGATAAGGGGAGACACCGCCAGCATGGCAAGGGCAAAGAGCCAGTCTGTAAGCAGAAAGACCACAGAGGTGGTCACAAACAGCACAGTGCAGCTGATGAGCTGGCGGATGACCCAGCACACCGCGTGGCGGATCATGTCCATGTCGCCGGTCAGGCGTGTCATCAGGTCGCCGGTGCGGTTTTTGCCAAAGAAAGCCTGGTCCTGCTCCTGCATATTTTTATACAGGTCCCGGCGCAGCCCGTAAATCAGCTTTTGGGAACAGGTCTCGTAGGTCATAACAGAGAGATAGCCAAACCCGGTACGGAACAGCGTGAAGCCAATGAGCACGGCCACCAGCACCCCCAGACGGTGGATGGCCTCCTCTGTGACCAGGCCGGTTTCTTGCAGAGGCTTGAACACAGTGTCCATAATGCTTGCGGTGATGAACGAGTTGCCCAGAGCCAAAACGGCCAGCAGGGCAGTGGAAAACAGTGCGAACACGTAGCGCTTGTGGCAGCCCTTCATGCGGGCCCATACCCATCGAAGCTGGAACATAGGAGATTCCCCCTCGCCAATAGAAAGTAAAGTATTTTGGAAAGCTTCCCATATTATAGCGGACGGGTGAAAAAATGCAAGGCGTTTTCTTAAAAAATCATTTTTCAGCACTGTGACCTGTTTAAACGCGGTTTCACACCGGGTTTTGTGCAGTATTTGGCTGGTAAAAACGCAAAAACGCGGGGCTTTTTCTCCCCCTTTGTTGCCAGAACCACCCATCCCGGCGCGGGGGATTTTTTCAGGCAACCCCGCACAAAGCCTTTGCACTGGATTTGCTTGCGCTTTTTCCGCGATAGTACGACCGTGCGATTTGCGCACAGTTTTCGCCTGCCAGAATCGGAAAACCATATATGGCCTGATTGGCGGCGCAGGGGATGCCGCGGTGAGATTCATTGCCCAGAAAATGGCCGTGCAGGCGGGGGAGGCCCGCTTTGACCACATTCTGGATCCGGTGGAGGAAGCCTGCCGCAGGGTGGAGCCGGACCGCAAAATGATCCGGTAAGTTTGATCCCCGCCCAGCAAAACAGAAAGTATTGGGATGACATAAAAAACCATACTTTTGCGCATTATTGCCGAAGCGGCGCGGCTTTCTTTTGTGCCTTTTTGGTATATATGGCGTATCATTCACGACATATTGGAAGTTCCCCCCGGTGTTCTCAAAAGCGGGGAATCTCACAGGCTGCGGCATTGTTTGCGGTTATCTCCATTCTTGTCTATATCGCTGCTTTGCTGTGTTCGCACATGAGCGCGTTCCGGGTTGCCATTATGAAACATGGGGAATCGCCTACACAAAAGGGCTGCGTTTGCCTAAATCTCTCCGCGTTTTTATGTTGACCCATACCCAGCAGTTCCCTAAATTTTTTCATCATTCTGGTAAGAGGGCTTCTTACTTTTTGGTGCTATCCCGGTCCATGGGACCACGGCCAAAAACGCGGCTTCATGTTTGAATCGTCTTAACATGTTAGCGCCGATCAAACAAAGAGCAGAACTGTGTTTAGCAGTTCTGCTCCTTGTTTGCGGCGGCGCAAGATTTTCTAATTAATCTTGGGTAATTTGTAAACTGATCATCGCTTTTGCATCAGAAATGTTATAAACGCTGGTGCGAAAACCTATCTTTTTTGGCTGATTGACAGGCTTTGACCCCGATAGTCCATCCCCCACACCGGCATTTTTCATCCAATAAATATTCACATTTGGGGTCACATCCATATTAGAGACGCCTAGATTGATTGCTGTACAATTGGTAAGGCTCTCTATACGCTCGGCATAACGCACTCCCTGTCCCATAGTGTTGTCCAGCGTATGGAAGGGAGTGGACACTACTCCATCAACCTGTTTGGGGGACTATACCGTATAGACAACGGGCTGGTAGGAAGTATTCACCGAACAAGGAGCGATGATGCTCTCAACTACCTGGGTCACCTCTACCGGGGCGTCCGCCGGGTCCTGAATGGGGTCCCAGCCGGGGAAAAGTTCGCTAAACTTTGGGGGCACATGCCATTCCATCGTATTGCTGTTAAAGCTGGCATCAAAGCCTCCCTCGGTATCCACAACCCATTCGTCCACGCTATAGGCTACCTCGCGGCGGGCCGCCAAGATTTTTTCCCGCTGTTCTGGGCTGGCGCTATCTATATCCGAATATGCCAGCGCATAGGTCTCTGGATCAATGTCCGCGTCGCTCAGTAGCTGGGGAACAGACGCAGTGGGCACTTCCGTATAGCCCTGGCTCTCCAACCAGGCACGTACATCCCGCTCGGCGTCGGACATTTCATGTTCCTGGGCAAACGCCACAACAGGAACCAGGGCCATAGCAAGAGCGATAACAAAAAATGTGAGCACTTTTTTCATTGAACATTCCTCCTAATCATAGGTGGCCTAAATATGCTTGCGCCGCCGGTTCACAATTGAATTGTATCACAACCGGAAATAAATGTCAATAAACCCTCAAAAATAAAAGAAATAAAAAAATCATTCTCTCTCCAGGTTCAGCGCCGCTTCGGTGGTTTCCTGTTCAAACTGCTTTTTATACAGCCCCGCATAGTAGCCGTTCTGTTCCATTAGCTCCGCATGGGTGCCCCGCTCAATGATCTTCCCGTCCCGCACCACCAGAATCATATCCGCTTTGCGGATGGTAGAGAGCCGGTGGGCAATGAGGAACGACGTGCGCCCTGTCAGCAGGGTGGAAATGGCTTCCTGGATCAGGGCCTCGGTCTTGGTGTCGATAGAGGCGGTGGCCTCGTCCAGCACAAAGATACGGGGGTCCGCCAGCACCGCCCGGGCAAAGGAGACCAGCTGTTTCTCTCCGGTAGAGAGCTGCCCGCCGCCCTCGCCTACGTCGCTGTCATAGCCCTTTTCCATGCGGGTGATAAAGTTATGGGCGTTTACCAGCTTGGCTGCGGCAATAATTTCCTCGTCGGTGGCGTCCAGCCGGCCGTAGCGAATGTTCTCCTTGACCGAGCCGGAGAACAGGTGGGGCGTTTGCAGCACATAGCCGATGCCGCTGTGCAGCCACAGCATACTGCGTTCCCGGTAGTCCCGGCCGTCGATGAGCACCCGGCCCCCGGTGGGCTCAAAGAACCGGCAGGCCAGGTTTACCAGGGTGGATTTTCCCGCGCCAGTCTCGCCCACAATGGCCACGGTAGAGCCTGCGGGCACATCCAGGCTAAAGTGCTCCAGCACATTCTCAGTGCCGTCCGGGTAGCGGAACGTCACGTCCTCAAAGGTGACCCGGCCTTCTAGGGGCTCCCAGTTCTCCCGCTTGGGCTCCAAAGAGGTGCCGTACCTTTCCACCACCTCCTGGGTGTCTGTAATCTGGGGCTTCAGCTCCAGCAGCTCGGTGATCCGTTCCACACTGGCCTGCTTGGCCACCAGCTGGGTGACCACATAGGCCAGTGTCTGCACAGGGTCCGAGATACGCAGGGCGAAGTTGACGAAGATGGACAGTTCGCCAATGGTAATGGCGCTGGCAATGGCCATGCCGCCCCCGCCTGTGATTACCAGGGAAACGGCCAGGGCCGTTAGAAAGCTGATGATCGGCATGTAGATGGCGTCCAGCACCACGGCCTTTACGCTGGCCCTGCGCAAACTGCCGCTTACCTGATTAAAGGCGGCGGTGTTCTTGTCCTCAATCACCAGGGTCTTAGAATCTGTTTAGCATCTATTTAAGAGCAGACGAATAAAGGCAAGAGAAAACATTTGAAAAGAGTTCTGTAATTTACGTTCGCAGTTTTTCCAGAGTCTCCGACATTTGTCGAGC
>NZ_JAWXXL010000019.1:0-73602 GCF_034334985.1 Acutalibacter intestini
TTTCTTCAAATTGTTTCCGACTGATGTCACTTGGATAGCTTTTCCTCACCTGTCTTCCCCCCTCATCCCCTCTATTTTATCACTGGACCGGATGGTTGGCTAGATACTAAACAGGTTCTGAGAATCGTCGTTTTCTGTTAGCGGCTACGCCGGTACTTTATGTGTGACCGCATTCGCTTCAAAGCGGAAACTTTTCCGGAACCAGATACAGCTACCTCTGAAAACAACAGTCTTGGCTCTTGGACACAAGGCCGGCAATGCCCTCATTGACCGTGACCGATATCCCCATAGGCAGCGCGGATATGGACCGCTCGACTCTCGAATTTGCAGCGATGAAAAAACATGGTGACAGCACAAAAAATCCTGTAAGGATAAGCGATATTCTGATTTGCTTTCTATTTTTTTTGCCGCACCATGAAGTGTGAGATTTGAATTAAATATTATCATGTGATTGGAATGGTTAATGATGAAACACTCTCTGTCCTCCCTGCTGGGCATTATGCTCTGCATTCTGATTTTTTCTGCCTGCGGTTCTTCTGTGGATGAACCTGGCTCATCCCTTCTGGAAAACGCTTCGCCCTCACCCTCTGCGTCCGCTTCGCCCTCACCGACGGCTAAGCCTACCACCAAGCCCACTGCCAAACCCACTGCCAGTCCTACCGTAAAGCCCACAGCTGCGCCTGATCCTACCACGGCACCAACGATTGAGCCCACGCCGAAGCCTACTTCAGTTTCAACTCCGGCGCCAACGCCTGTTCCTACTCCCGAACCTACGCCTGCTCCTACTCCCGAACCCACGCCGGAGCCTACTCCAGTACCGCCCAGCCCCTATGACTATGTAGGTGTGGATATCAATACTTTTTACAGTGTGTTCGGCTATCCCAACGATTCGGCCTACGGTCCTAGTTGTATGGGGGACGGAGAAGATGGCCTATTGTACTACAGCGGCTACGTAGTGGTTACATACCGGGATTCAGACGGCAATGAGACTGTCCTGAGCGTCGGATAAGCTCCATAGCCTTCCGTTCTCCCGGGTTTCTCTTTGCATTTTTGCCGGTATGCTTTCATATTGTACCGACTGCTGCCAAATCTGAGGTTGAAAAATGCCCTGCTCACCCTGGCAAGCGTGGTCTTCTATGCCTTTGGTGAGCCGGTCATGCCTTTGGGCATAATCTTGCCCTGCCCGGTATTGCTCTGCCAGTGGGGATCTCCTTCTTCACCGTTCAGGGACTGTCATATGTTATCGACTATCGGGACGAAATCCTTGTCAGCCGCGATTTACTGACGCTTGCCTTGTACATTTCCTTTTTCCCACAGCTTATCGAAGGAAGGATTCTCAGGGGACATCCAGGTGATTTTCCCCAACGGCGGCCGCTGGCTGGCAGCCCGAGTCTGATATGAATTTTCCCAGTTACCGCAGTTCAAAAAAGCTTCTCTTTTTTTTGAACCGGTGCCCCACAAAAGCAGCCCATGGAGACAGAAGCATTAGATTTCTGTCTCCATGGGCTGTATCATTTGCATATTTTACCCTTTACGAAAGGAATTGTGCCAGGCCTCTTTCCTCTCTATCTAAGAGCATACGATCAGTAAGGAAGTGCGTTTACCGCCTCTTTTGAGCCTCGTTAACCATAAAATGTCCGCGTCAGGAGGAGCGAAGATCTTCGGGTACATGGGTTTTCAGATATTCCACCCAGGCCGCGCAGGCCTTGCTTGTTACATGGATGCCCATGTCATAGTTGTCCGAACAGAAGTCTGCCCGCAGCGCGCCGCTGGAGTCCTTCAGCGCAGATCCGACATCAATATAATACCATTTACGCTTTGCGCAGAGCTTCTTAATCCGCTCGTTGAACTGATTGATTCTGTTGTTGCTATAGCCATATTTGGAAACCAGGTAGCTATTGTTTGTCATTGGTGTTACAGACTGCATTATGATGTTGACGTTGGGATTCTTTTTCAAGATATTGTCCACCATACGCTCCGTACGCTCCATGGTATAGTCAACCGGATATGTAAGCCCGTTCATGCCCAGCATGATGTAAACATTTTTCGCGCCGCAAGCCTTTACATTGTCCTCCAGCAGACGCTTAACCCCTTTGTATTTGGGGTGCAGAGAGGTAGAGGACACAGGGAGCAGCGCATTTATGGCATTGAAGCTTACCGAACAGAGCATGGTAGCTTTGCCAAGAGCTTTTGTGGAATTCTGGTAATTCTCCAGACCTACGGAGACAGAGTCCCCAATAAATGCGGCGTTGTCAAACCAGCTGGCCGGCACCGGGGCGCTGGCTGGCACCGGCGTACCGAAAACATAGTCCACATTGGCGTACAGATTAAGGTACGCATCCTTTTTAGTTGAGACCAGCTCCGCCCCATCAGGAATTTCGTTTTGGGCGGCATCCAGGAAGCGGCACACCATGGTAGCCGACTCCTGGTTGCTGATGCTCTTCTTGGGCATAAACTTCCCAGTATTATCGCCGTTTATCACGCCGGCCATCTGGCCTGCGGTCACAGAGCTCCTGGCATATTTGCTAATTTTGGATGAATCCTTAAAGAGGGAAGCGTTCTTCTTCTTTACCAGAGAAATACGGTCGGCCCTTGCCATGCGCACCAGAAACTCTGCGCACTGCTCCCGGGTCACCGGCATTGAGGGGCCAAATTTTCCGCCGCCCAGTCCGCTTGTAACGCCGCTGTCCACAGCCCACATGACCGCGTCAAAACCGTTGCTGTCATCGGCGACATCAGTAAATTTGGAGCTGGTCTGCTGGTTTTCTTCCCCGCCGAGGACCAGGTGCAGCTCATACAGCATCTTTACAAACTCCAGGCGGGTGGTGTTTACCGTGGGATGAAAGGTGCTGTTCTCTCCATACATCCCCATATCGTACAGCGTTTTAATATACTGATAAGCCCATGAGCTTTCCGGGACTTCCATAAAGAAAAGCTTTTGATTGAATTCGTCAATATAAGCGTCGGGTTCGGTAGAAATCATTTCTTCCCCGCTTATGGGGTCTTTCACAGCAGCACCATACAGCCGGTGCACCAGTGTTGCGGCCTCTTCATTTGTAATGGTGCCGTTGGGGTCAAATGTTCCTTGCCCTTTCCCGCTCAAAAGCTTCGCCATCTGGCAGGCCATAACAGAGCTTCTGGCAAACGCGGATATGTTTGCCGCATCCCTAAACATGGTCATATCTGCGGCTTTCGGCAAGGATATGCCGCAGGCATGGGCCATGCGGATGACAAAAACAGCGCCTTCTTGGCGGGACAGTACCCTGTCGCATCCGAATTCCGTATCGTTAATGCCCTCGCTCACGCTATTCTCTGCGGCCCACATGACAGCATCATATCCCTCGCTGCCCGGGAGCACATCCGTAAACCTGGGTTCATCCGTTTCCGTGTCCGAGGTCTGGGAGCCGACTTCCCCGTCCCCTTGTTCTCCACATATGGAAAGGTGGCATTTGTACAGCATATTGACAAAGTCCAGGCGGGTGCAGCCCTCTCCGGGACCAAAATAGGTCTTGGAAGGAATGATTCCCAAATCAAAAAGAGCGCGGATACTGGCATAGCTCCATCTGTTCTCGGCAACGTCCGAATAGAATGGCGCGGGTTCCGTGTCCGGCGTGGGTTCTGTGTCCGGCGTAGGTTCCGTGTCCGGCGTGGGTTCCGTGTCCGGGACGGCATCGGGACTCTGGTCTTCGACCGAAACATCCTCTTCAGCGAATCTGTCGCTCACCTGGTCCGCCCCGGCTTGGCCCAGTTCCGTGGCATAAACTTCGGGGACATATACCAGGCACAGCACCAGCACAAGTAATGCCGCAAGGCATTTTTTCATGAATACCATTACTCTCATCCTATTCCATCCCTTTTCTATCTCCTGTAACTCCAAAGACTCCGTATACTTTTTGCTTTTGCGGACTATCGGTACAGGTTATTAAGATTGCCGTTCTATTATATAGCATCATGGTAGAAGTTGTCAATAGATGTTTCTAATGAGGGAGTGTGCAAACGCAGAGTTAAGGAACCACGGATTAAATCTGCAAGCAAGTTGTGTGCCAAGCCGTCAGGCGCGATTTAATCCCTTAAGGCAATACCGCACAATTCTAAGTACCGTATTGCGCAGTCAGATTTTTCGTCAGAGTGTACACGATTGACAAGCGAAAGTTGTGCGCTATGACGGAAAATGTGCAAGCAAGACGGTACTTAGAATTGTGCGGTATTGCCCTATGTTTTTCTCCTGTTAACCTATTTGAGGGGATTCAAATGGACTGAGATCATGTTGCGTATCACAATGTTGAATAAATTATAGTAATAAAAAAACGCATGGTAGGCGTACCTCGTAAAGCGGAACGAGAAACGCCTCCGGCACTCCCACGTATAGGAATATCGAAGGGCTTATCATCGTCTGAAAATGCGTTTTTTGGCTAGAGTCGGTTCTGTTATAAACGGTCCCATCACATTGCTGCTCATGTACAGGCATTATCTATATCTTGTGATAATGATCCAGAATTTCCTTCATAGAAATGCTTTGCAGGCTGATCTGCAAATCGTCACGAATACCGGCATATGCGGCATCCAAAACGCTGTGGATACTTTTCCCCACTGGACAGAGAGAAGACGGTGTAGCATGGATGCCGATTAACTTATCCAGAAAATCCGGCTCCAGCGCACTGCATATGCGGTAAAGCGTGATGTCCTCCAACGGACAGCTGAGGGTTGTGCCGCCTGTGCCGAATTTGACAGAGAGGATCCCCTCTTTTTTCAGCCCGCTGATTATATTCCGAATCGTAACAGGATTGCTCCCGGTGGAAAGCGAGAGCCGGTTGCTTGTGACCTTTTGGGTTTCTCCGTATTCACTGATAAAGATAAGGCAATGGATCGCGATAGAGCATTTTGTGCTGATATGCATAGCAACACGCCTCCTTTTTTGTCCGTGCGTCTATTTTACCATAAATCTGCTTGGAGTTTTCCGCTACTTTACGAAGCAAAGGCGGCGCTTGCAGAGCCGGGGGAAACTCCGAATGTCTGCTTTGCAGACATTATAGCACGAAAAAACCATGCTGTAAAGCTTGACACGACACCTCTTTGCATATATATATAGAGGTGTAATATAAAAAACTACAGGAGGCGTGTTATGAAACTGCTGCAAATCGTTTTCAGCCCCACAGGAGGGACACAGAAGGTCGCCGACATTCTCACAGAAAAATGGACAGACGAAGTGGCCCACGTTGATTTGTGCAATGCAAATTTCAATGATCCAGGCATCGCCATAGGACCGGAAGATATTGCGCTTATCGCGGTGCCGTCTTATGGTGGGCGGGTTCCAGAACTTGCAACGCAGCGCCTTGGAACTGTCAAAGGAAACGGCGCAAGGTGCGTCATTGTTTGCGTGTACGGGAACCGAGCCTATGAAGATACCCTCGCTGAGCTAAAAGATGTAGCGGAGAATTGCGGCTTTCAGACAGTTGCCGCCGTTTCGGCTGTGGCAGAGCACTCCATTCTGCACCAGTACGCCGCTGGTAGGCCCGATGCAAAGGACAAAGAGGAATTGCAAGGGTTTGCAAAAACGATTTTTGAAAAAATGGCGGGGAATCAGATGCAAACCTCTGAACTTCAGGTGCCGGGCAACCGTCCCTATAAAAAGGCTGGCGGAGCCGGACTGGTGCCAAAGGCTGACAAAGGATGTGTAAGCTGCGGCCTTTGCGCCAAAAACTGTCCCGCCCAGGCGATCGACCCCGGCAACCTCAAAACGGCGGACAGCAAGAAGTGCATTGCATGTATGCGCTGCGTTGTGAAATGCCCGAAATCCGCCCGAAAAGTAAACGGTGCAATGGTTTCTGTTGCGGCGCTGGCAATTAAGAAAGCTTGCAGCGAGAGAAAGAACAATGAGCTTTTCCTTTAATTCTCGACAGGCGAAAGCAGCAAAACAAGGGATCGATGTAGTATAAAGCAAATAAGAAAATGAGTAAAGGAATGGCAATCTGCAATCAAAAAGGCGGGGTCGGCAAGACCATCACCACCGTAAACTGCGGCGTGGGCCTGGCCCGCCGGGGCAAGCGCGACCTGCTGGTGGACGTAGACGCACAGGGCTCTTTAACCGCCAGCCTGGGCTAGGAATGCGCTCCATTAACGCCCTGTTTGCGGCAAATGAAATCCTAATACCTATGCGGCCCCATTCCCTTTCGCTGAAAGGCATGGAGCAGCTCATGAGGGACATCGGCAGGGTCAAGCGGCAGATTAATCCAGGCGTGGCAATCCACGCGCTTTTTGTGTTGGTATATTCTCACATCACCCCTATATTATTTTGCATTTCAGGGATGAACATAAAAACGAAACGCAATTTTATCTTTTATTTGTATTTAAGGCAACACCGCACCATTCTAAGCACCGTATTGCGCAGTCAAATTTTTCGTCAGAGGGTACAGATTGAGCGCCGTCCATCTCACAAGCTGTGCGCTATGACGGAAAATGTGCAAGCAATACGGTGCTTAGAATGGTGCGGTGTTGCCATAATAACCTTGATAGTATTCCAAGCCCATGATATGCCCAGTAACGGGAAACCAGAAATGCAGCATGATCGCTGCCTATACCTATTTTTTCATAATTTTGCACTGCTCCTTTCTGTTATCCCTTAATGCCCGCTGAAATAACCGACTCCTTTATTTGCCTTTGGAATATCAGGGTCAGCGGAATCACCGGGAAGATCGTCATTAATGCAATCCCCATGGATACGTTGGTTTTTGTGGAAGGATTGATGGATATGCTGTAGAGCGCCAGGTTGATCGTCCACAGATTGGTTCTGTTGGCGGCGCTTAAATACCAGAAGAAATCGTTCCACGCGGAAACAATTACATTCAGCACCAGCATCGCTGTAATTGAGCGTGACAGCGGCATACAGATCTTCAGGAATATGTACGGCTGAGTGGCTCCGTCCATTTTTGCGGCATCCAGCAGATCCTGGGGCAGACGGTCAAAGAAGCCTTTAAACAAAAAAATGTAAAATGCCGACGGATACAGATATGGCAGAAGCATGGCGGCGTAGTTATTCATTGCACCTATATTCTTCATCATAACCATCTGTGGCAGAAGAATACAAATAAACGGTATCATCATGGTGACAAGAAAGAACATCATAAGCCATTTTGACATACGGCGGCTGAAGAGCCTTGAAAGAGCATAGGCGCTAGTGGAACAGAGCGTGATTTGAGTAAGTACAGCCCAGCCCATAACCAGCAGGGTGTTAAAGACAAAGGCAAAGAGACTATATCTTGAGATGACCGGAACCGTAGAATACATATACTTTGGTATTTCAAAGTAATACATAAACGCCTCCAGCATCAGCAGCGGACTGTTGTGAACAGAAATACTGCTAAGTTTCCCATCCAGCCAGTTTCCCTTATCCCGATTTATAAGGTTACTGGCCATTAGCTGCGCAAGCTCTGCATGTCCCACAGCAGTGGTCGGGGCTTTGTCCAGACCGCCGCGGTCGAACTTCCATGGAACCGTTGCCAAGGCCTTCGCATACCTTTCACCGCCGGTCAAAGTTTCTCTGTCGAAGCGCACCAGCCCCATATAGGCTCCATAGTCCAGCTGTATGCGTAGCCGCATATTGTGCTGGCGCTGATAATAGATCGTTTTATCGTCTAGGACGCCGAAAATCTTATACTCTCCGATGGCCTCGCCGTCCATTTCCGCGCTGCCGGAATACATGGCGAATA
This sequence comes from Acutalibacter intestini, assembly GCF_034334985.1. Classification (NCBI taxonomy): domain Bacteria; kingdom Bacillati; phylum Bacillota; class Clostridia; order Eubacteriales; family Acutalibacteraceae; genus Acutalibacter; species Acutalibacter intestini. Next base: position 7,707 of record NZ_JAWXXL010000019.1, read on the forward strand.
GGGCGTCCCTCTGAATCGTGTCAAGAAGAGTTTCGTCATCCAGTTCCTTAAATCCGGTATATCCCAGTACAATTTCCATCGTTTTTGCACATTCGGGCACAAGAGCCGATGGGTCCCGGTTCAGCGCCGTATTGTCCCGCATCGCATAGCTTGCTATCATAAACAGGGGAAAAAGTATCATCCCCATAAATACAACTGTTACAACATACGCTAGAACCGTCAGCGGACGCGTCCGGCGCTTTGATTTTGGTATCATTGGTATCCTCCTATTCTCTCTCGGATTGGTCCAGCTTCAATTGAATGGCAGTGATAATCGCTACCACTATCAAAAGCGTAAACCCTGCCGCCGCAGACTTGCCATAGTTCATCTGCTCTGTCATAAGACGGTTTGCATAAAGTGCCACAGAGGTTGACGCGCCGTTTGGGCCGCCGTTGGTGTACTGCAGCGGCTGGTCAAGTATCTGCATGGCAGCGATAACCCCAAGAATCATCTGTATCCCTATGAGAAAACGGATATTTGGCAAAGTTACATGCCATAGCCGCCTAAGTCCTGAACAGCCGTCAATGTCTGCCGCTTCATAGATATCGCGACCCACCCCCATAATAGCCGAGAGGTACATCAGCACCGAAAAGCCACCGCCCAGCACGCCGGGCAGAATGATACAGAGCTTTGCAAGAGCTGGGTCTGAAAACCAAGTTTGGGACTCTTGGCCAAAAAGGGCCGCAAACGCATTGGCCAGTCCCATATTGGGACTGAATATCCATTTCCAAATTATCACGTTTACCGAGAGAGGGATTACCGTGGAAATAAGGTATAGTGTGGTAAAAATTCCTCTTCCCCTGTGTACTTCTGAAAGAAACAAAGCCTGAATAATAGGGATAAAGAAAGTAATCGCAAGAGATAATCCCGTGAAAACTAAGGTGTTTTTCCAGGCCGACCAAAAATCCGGATTTTGAAAGAGGGATATGTAATTATCAAAGCCCACAAAATCTCCAGGCGGAGACGCCATATCGTAGTTGTGCAGAGATATCCAGAAAGCCTGGAACATGGTGTAGTATCGGAAAATAAAAGTAAATACCAGACCTGGCAGAACAAACAGCCAGGCGGAAAGCAGGGTTTTGTCGGTCCGCCGCTCAGGCTTCGGCCCTTTGCAAATGGTTTCATATCATCTCACTCCTTATGGCAACACCGCACCATTCTAAGCACCGTCTTGCTTGTACATTTTCCGTGATAGAGCACAGCTTTCGCTTGTCAATGGTGAGATGGACGGCGCTCAATCTGTACCCTCTGACGAAAAATCTGACTGCGCAATACGGTACTTTGAATTGTGCGGTATTGCCCTTATAAAAACCGGGGAGGGCTTTACAGCTCCTCCCCGATTTCTGCCATCACTTTTCCGTGTTCGAAATATCTCGGTTAAAGGAATCTACAGCCTCCTTCTGTGCCAGCTCCTGCTGTTCGGCAAATATGGCCTTCACATTTACATCAGGATCCAGTACAGTCTTCTGCACGGCAGTATCCACGTAACTGCCGACTATTCCCTTGCCATAAAACTCCAGACGCGCATAGGGCAGGCTGGCATCCACTGCTGCCTGGAACCCGGGGTCAATCTTTCCTATGCTGGTATCAACATCCAAGCGTATCTGTATGGTTGGAGAGGCGCTGCCCATCTCAGCACCGTCCTTCAGCACCCACTCGACCTCTTCCTTGCTACAGTCAAAGGTCAGCCAAGTCCAGGCCGCTTCGGCGGTTTTATCATCCACATTGGAGAATATAAACCCACACTGTCCTCCCAGCTGGGTTACCTTTTTCCCGCTGGGGCCAACGGGCAGCTCTGCCATACCGATATCCTCAGCCTTCATGCCCCATCCTGTAAACTGGTTCACACCGTCGCTGCCTATCAAAGTCATGGCCGCGTGGCCGTTTGCAAATTCCTTCTGCATGTTCTCATAATTCAGAGTGAGGTCGGGCTGGATGGCTCCGCTGCCTATCAGCTGGCGATAAAAGTCCACTGCGGTCTCAACAGCAGGGTCATCGAAGGTCAGGCTGGAGGGTACCGTCCTCATTCTCCTTTGTTAGGTCGCCACCGGCCTACCATACAAAGTACTCAAACCACCACTCTGTCCACTGGGATACCAGAAGGTTAGTGCCCCACTGCTGTTTCTCAGGAATGGTAAGGGATTTGGCAGTTTCAAGATACTCCTCCCATGTGGCCGGAGGATTCTTTATTCCAGACTCTTCAAACAGTTTCTTATTATAAAAGAGATTCATTGTGTAGCAATACGAGGGGAGAGCAAACTGCTTGCCGCCATACTTGAAGTTGTTCAGGGCGTCTTCGCTGATATTTTTAAGATCTTCCCATTTCTCAATAAAAGGCCCCAAGTCCATAGCCATTCCCGCATAGGCGTATTTCGCCATATCGGGCTGGCCCACCTCGCCGAAATCCGGATTTGTGCCGGAGGCAAAGGCTGTGGCTAACTGCGACAGCTGGTCGTCAGTAACCATAACGTTTTCCAGTTTGATATGAGGATACTTTTCCCTAAAGCGCTCTTCCTTACGGATGTTGTGGTCACTCTGCATGGCCGAGGTAACCCAGTGCGTCAGTACAATCTTCTCAGGCTCCCCTGTTTCAGAGTTCTCTGCGGCGCTGGATTCAGAGCTTTCGCGAGTGGATGCCTGGGACGAGCTGCTGCCTGGGCCGCTGCAGGCTGCCATGGACACAGTCAGCACAGCCGCCAGCAGCGCGCCTACGATTCTCTTTTTACCCATTGATGTTTTCCCCTTTCGGTGTTATATCGTCCTTCCGACATGAATATTGTAACACTCCTGTGTTAAATCTAAAAGGGCCTTAACTATACCATAAGCTCCAATATTATACCTGGTTTTTGCCGTGCAAAAACCGTCATGCGTCTTAATTCGACGATTTGCCCTGTTTTTTTACAACTTTCATGATTCATTGCTTAATTCGCACAAATTGCTTTTGATACGCGGCGAGCTGTGCTATAATACACACAATACATGCGGATGGGAGAAAAAACTTGGAGCTAAAGATGAAAAACGTAACCCTTTTTACCAAGGCAGCAGCCTCCTTGCGCCAGATCAATATATTCAAACGGCTAATGATGGCCTTTGTAGTGGTTATTTTCCTTCCGATGGCCATCTTCGGTGGATTCTCCGTTAAAAATCTTGCGGCGCAAAACAATGACGGTGCAGTAAGTTCAGCCCGGGCCCGGCTGCGAAATGTGGACTCTGCTCTCTCGGAACGGCTGCGCAGCATTAACGATATCTCTTATAAACTCTACCAGGACAGAAATCTTCACCATTTGCTTTGCGAGGATTACCGCGGTGATATGAAGTGGTTAAGAGATCCAATTGACCTAAAAAGAGCTAACGAAATATGCGACAAGTGCCGGTGGTACATTGTAAATGACATATAATGAACAGGAGGTGGCTATGGACACACTGCAAATCACGTATAAAATTCTCTACAGCCTAGAGCATAAAGAAAAGGCGGACTACATGGGGGCGCTGGTCGGCCCCGAAAAACTGGGTGTGCCAAAAGGAAAATGGCTGGACGTGATCCACCTTCTGATGGAAGAAAGATACATCGCCGGGGTGGCGATTCAAAGAGATATCGTAGGCGGCTGGATGGTGGATATCAAAAATATTCATATTACATTAAAGGGCGCGGAATACTTAAGGGACAACAGCGCTATGCGGAAATTTTCAAGGATTTCCACGGATGTAATCAGCATCATAAAGCCATGAAGATGGACGAAAAAACCATAAAAGCCATTGAAACCATCATCCGGCGGGGAAACGACGCAAAGGTCCGAAGAAAAGGCCGGGGCTATGTGGTGGTGGAGATAAAAGAAACAATTGCATACAGCCCCCCGCCAATTGGGGCGGGGGAAGGGCAATAGGAGCCAACTACCGAGGGAAACTTCGGTGGTTGGCTCTTTGTTTCCAACAAATCCTAAGGGGTCAGGCGCCTGCCTGGCTCTTTTTTCTGTGATAGGAGATATTCCCAAAGGCGCCCTGCCTTTCAGCATCCACGGAATTATACTATCAATGTTTCATGGTCTTGCACATTTTTCCTTGACATTCATCCGAAAACAGACTATAATAAAAATCGTCCGATTTCATATTAATTTTCATGGGGGCTATCTATGGAACAGCCACATCCTACCCGACTTCTGGCAGACTACAACTCTATTTTGCTGGACAGCCAATGCATCTATCGAACCGCTTCCCGCCGCCTTGGCGTGCCAGAGGCCACCCTGTGGATTCTCTATTCCCTTCGCACCGAGGAGCCCCCGGTAACCCAGACCCTTCTCTGTCACCTAAATTACCAGTCTAAGCAGACCATTAACTCAGCCCTAAAAAATCTGGAAGCCAGCGGAGCCATCCGCCTCTCTCCTGGCAAAGACCGCCGCACCCGCCAAATCTTCCTAACCCAGCAGGGGCTGGCCCTGGCAGCCCGCACCGCAGACCGGGTCATCGCTGCCGAGGAAGCCGCCCTGGCGGAACTCTCACCAGAAGAACAACAGGCAATGATTCAGACACAGCAAAAATTTAACCAGCTTCTCAGACAGAAGCTGGAGAAAAATACTATGGAGGAGCCATGAAAAAAGAAGCAATCCAACTTTCCGACCATTTTACTTACCAAAAACTGCTGCGTTTTGCCCTTTCCCCTATCCTAATGATGGTTTTTACCTCCATCTACGGTGTGGTAGACGGGCTATTCGTCTCCAACTTTGTGGGCAAAGTGCCCTTTGCGGCCATTAATCTTATTATGCCCTTCACCATGATTTTAGGCGGGCTGGGCTTTATGATCGGCACCGGCGGCAGCGCCCTGGTGGCAAAGACTCTGGGCGAGGGCGACCGGGAAAGCGCCAACCGCTACTTTACCATGATGGTGTGCTTTACCCTTATTGTAGGCGTAGCAGTGTCTATTATCGGTATTGCCGTGATGCGGCCCGTATCCCTGCTGCTGGGGGCCACCCCGGCCATGCTGGAGGACTGCGTGGTCTACGGACGTATTGTCATTGGGTTTACCACGGCTTTTATGCTGCAAAATGTGTTCCAAACCTTTCTTTCCACTGCTGAAAAGCCCAAGCTGGGCCTGGTGTACACGGTGGCGGCAGGGGTTACCAACATGATCCTAGACGCCCTTTTCATTGCCGGACTCCGCTGGGGTGTGGCTGGGGCGGCACTGGCCACAGGCATCAGCCAGTGCGTGGGCGGCGTGCTCCCTCTTTTATACTTCCTGCGGCCCAATACCAGTCTGCTGCGGCTAAGAAAAACCCGCCTGCAAAGCCGTATTCTGCTAAAGGCCTGTGTCAACGGCTCTTCCGAGCTGATGTCCAATATCTCCGGTTCTTTGGTGGGCATGCTATACAATTTTCAGCTGCTCCGCTTTGCCGGAGAGGACGGGGTGGCCGTGTACGGGGTGCTGATGTACATCTCCTTTATCTTTGTGGCCATCTTTATTGGCTACACTGTGGCCAGCACGCCGGTGGTGGGGTACCACCACGGGGCGGGGAACCATGGTGAGCTGAAAAGCCTTTTGAAGAAAAGCGTGACCCTTATGCTGATCTTCGGCGTGGCCATGATGGCCCTGGCCTGGGTGTTGGCCCGGCCTTTGGCCCTAGTTTTTGTGGGCTATGACAAGGAGCTGGTAGAAATGACCGTACATGCCTTTGGGATATTCGCTTTCTCCTTTGTGCTGGCGGGATTCAATATCTTTGCCTCTTCATTCTTCACGGCACTGAATAACGGGGCCGTTTCGGCGCTAATCTCCTTTTTGCGGTCTTTGGTGTTCCAAATTCTCGCCGTGCTGGCTCTGCCCATTCTATTTAAATTAGACGGCATTTGGTGGTCCATTGCTGTGGCGGATGTGGCCGCCTGTGCGATCTCGGTCGTTTTCTTGTTTGCCAAGCGGAAACGGTATCATTATTGATTTCTCCTCCACATGCTATACTTGTCTTAAAGGCAATACCGCACAATTCTAAGTACCGTATTGCGCAGTCAGATTTTTCTTCAGAGTGTACAGATTGACAAGCGAAAGCTGTGCGCTATCACGGAAAATCTGCAAGCAAGACGGTGCTTAAGGCGCCAGCCGCGAATGGTGCGGGGGTGCCTTAAACAATCTTTCCCGCAAGCGGTCCGTAACTGTGAACAGGAGCGGCTAACGGCTTGCTTTGCAGAGAGCGACCTATGCACACGGATAGCGCCAAAGCCAAAGAACCGATGAAGCCATGCAGGAACTTGGTATAGCTTTACAAAAAGGGCCTTGCACTTCCGTGAAATTCGCATTATAATAGACAAAACCCTTGAAAGGAGTCTTACTTTTATGGAATACACCAAACATATCCTCTGGTCGCCAGAGGAATACGCCTATCCCCTAGCGGCAGGCTTTACGCCTTTTCTTACAAGCTACATTCATCCCAAAGGCGCGGCCCGTCCGGCCATGCTGGTGGTGCCTGGCGGCGGCTACTGCTTTGTAGCCCCCTCTGAGGGCGGTCCCGTGGCCGCGGAATTCTACCACGCGGGCTACAACGCCTTTGTTCTTACCTACACTGTGAACCCCATGAGTACCCATCCCCTGGGGCTTCAGCCCCTGCGGGACATTTCCCGGGCGGTGCGGTTCATCCGCAAAAATAGTGAATCCTTCTCTATCGACAAGGACCGGCTGGCCATTTGCGGCTTTTCCGCCGGGGGCCACCTGTGTGCCAGCCTTTGTGTACATTATAATGACATTGCCGACCCGGACCCAGCCACCGGCTCCTTTTCCAACCGCCCGGATGCGGCTATTCTTAGCTATCCGGTGATCGCCTCCCCCTACAGTGCCGGCAAGCTGGCCCATGAAGGCTCCTTCATCGCTCTGCTGGGCGCGGATGCTTCGGCAGATCAGCTAGACTATATGTCTCTGGAAAAGCACGTTACCCCAGACACCCCGCCCTGCTTTTTGTGGCAAACCGCAGAGGACGATTGCGTGCCTGTGGAAAACAGCTATCTCTTTGCCCAGGCCTGCAAGGCTGCGGGGGTGCCTTTTGCCCACCATGTATTTACCAGCGGCCAGCACGGGCTGGCTTTGGCGGACGACGCATGGCTGCGGGATGACTACGGCCCCCGCTACACCCTGGAGCCCCTGGAAAAGCTGCGGGAGAAAGTGCGGGCTAAAGAGGTGGCGGGGGTGTCCCCCGATGCTATGGAGGGGTGGTTTGCCCCGCCCGGCGAGCCCGACCCTTCGGCAAAGGCCAAGCAGGAGAGAGACTGCTCCATTGTCCGGGTGTGGCCCAAGCTGGCAGAGGCTTGGCTGGAGAGTGTCCTATAACAAATCTGGGTTGGCTGTTCTCCCGCGGGGGAACGGCCAACTATCTTTTTCCCCACAGGCACGGAAGGACAGACGGGAAGAAGGTCATCCTTTGTGTGATACGGGCAAGGGCCCACAGCCACCAGTCAGTGCGGGAACACCCGCCCTGGACCTTCTTCTGGTTTTGCGTTCCTTCTTTTAAAAAATTCTTCTCCCTCCCTGCAACCATTTCCTGCCCTCCTCCGCCTAATGGTTGTAAGACGTTTTACAGTGATTCTATTTGCGAAAGGTGGGATGACCCATGCCGGATTCTACAGAAAAACTGGTGCGCCGGGCCCAGGCGGGCGATAAGCAGGCGTTTATCCGCCTGATGGAGGCCCACAAGCACGCCCTGACCCGAGCGGCCATGGCCATTCTCCACAACCAGGAGGACGTGGCCGACGCGGTGGCCGAAACCGTGATGGAGGCTTTTAGTAAACTGTACACCCTGCGTCAGCCCAAATACTTTAAGACCTGGCTGACGCGGATTCTCATCTATAACAGCTATGACATTCTCCGGCAGAACCGGCGGCTGGTGTCTTTCGACCAGCTGCCCGAGGATAGCCATAACCCCGACCAAAGCTTGGACCGGTCCCTAGACGTGCGGGAAAGCCTGAACGCCCTGGCCGAAAACGACCGCTTGGTGCTGACCCTATACTATATAGACGGGTTCAAGGTGAAGGAGATTGCCGGAATCATGGGCGTGAAGGAGAGCGCGGTCAAGTCCCGGCTTATGCGTAGCCGGGAGCGGCTGCAAAAAATTTATTTAGAGAGGGAGGAGAAAACCTGTGAAGCGAAATGAGTATGAAATGATGGTACGGGCCCAGCTGGAGTTGGACCATATCCCCCAAGTAGTAGAGAACCGCCTGCGCCAGGTATACGCCGAGCTGCCTGAACAAGGGGCGGGAAGCAAATATCCCTTTGTCATGCCTCCTTGGCTGAAACGGACCTGCGCCACTGCGGCCAGCCTAATGGTGGTCTGTGGGGCGCTGCTGGGGCTCAACGGAGTAAACCCGGCCCTGGCCGAGAGCCTGCCTTTTGTAGGCGGGGTGTTCGAGAGCTTCAACCGGGGCGTGAGCGGCAACAACCTGTGGCAGACCCAGGCGGGCCTGGCCGATTACGCAGTGTCCGCCGAAAACAGCGTCCAGGTGCCCGCCGGGGGCCTGGGGCAGAAGCCCTTCACCATCAGCGTGGACCAGGTGTACTACGACGGCGTGTACGTCTACGCCGGACTGGTGATGGACCTGGACGCCGGGTCCACCATCTACACCAACACCTGGGGAGACTACTATAACGTGCTGATCAACGGCGAACCCCAGCTCTCTTTGGACACGGAAAACGGCGGCCACAAGACTGCCCCGGGCTTTACCGAGACTGTGGCTTACGGCTGGTGGCAGCAGGTGGAGAACGGCAAGTACATCTCCCAGCAGGGCTTCCGGGTGCCGGAGAAGTACCAGGACCAGGACAGCCTGGAGATCACCCTATGCTGCCAGGGGGTGGAAGAGTACCTCAGCGACCCAGAAACCGAGGGCAAGTACATCGGCACCCAGCAGCTGAACAACACCCCCTACCAGCTCTCCTTTACGGTGGAGAAGAACCAGGCCCAGGTGCGCCGGATAGAGGGCGAACTGGAGCAGAACGGCATCACCTTCGTCTCTGCGGAGGCCGGTCCGGCGGGCTCTACCTTCGTCTTTGACGTGGCGGGCCAGTATGACAATCCCGTCCGGATCCTCCGCTTCGACGACGGTCGGGAGCTGGGCGTGGCCGGGGCAGGCCATACCGAAGAGCTGGAAAACGGCGGTGAGCGCCAGACCTGGATGATGGGAGGCATTCAGCCCGGGGAGACCCGCAAGGTGGTGCTGGGCATTTTCGACAAAAACGACACCCAGGACTGGCTGGCGGTGTTCCTCATCGACTTTGAGAACGGCACGGTGGAGGCCGGGTCCGTGGAGGACATTAAACCCACACCCTGTGCAAGCTACGTCTGCGGAGTAGAGGCGGTGGAAAGCCTGCGTGAGGGCTGGCTGGTAGCCGATTTCAACTATAACGTGGGGAAAAACAGTCTATTCGTGCTGACCCCGGAGGAGTACCGGGACCTGAAGGTAGAGGTGTGGCAGGACGGGCGGCTGGTGGACAGCGCCGAGACCAGGCGGGACGAGTTCCACTGGGAAGAGGGTTCCACCTTCTACTCGGAGTACACCCAGCAGCCCGACGGCAGCTGGACCGAGACCTATCTCAATGATCTGCCTCTCAACAGGTATTTCCTAACCTTTAAAGAGCTGTGGGACCTTAACGAGGACCGCCCGGCCACGGTGAAGATTATCGACCGTGCCACTGGCGAAACCCTGGTAGAGCAGTTCATGCAGTGGAACCAGCCCAACACCAGCGACCCGGCGGTGACCATCCACCATCGGCGCAACGAGCAGGTGGACAGCATCGTGGATGAGACAGGAGACGGCGCGGTGAGCTCTCAGGCGGAGTAAAATGGAACCGTGACGTAAGAAAGCGTTTTTATAATACAAAGGCCGGCGCGGCATTAAACTGCGCCGGCCTTTGTATTCCCTCTTGTCTTGGAAGTTTAGAATTGCCCGGCACTCCCTCAAAATCAAAGGCGCAATGATGTTATACACCCTCTTAATCCTTTCAATGATCACCCGTTTCCGCCGCTTTACCTCCCACCCCAGGGTTTCCCAACATACCGGATATTCATAGCCATTCTTTATTGACCTTTCGCTGGATGTTCCCGTTCTCTCCCCTCTTGCAAAATGCCCTGTTTTGTGCTATGCTTTTTCCCAAAGGGAGGGGTTCCATGGACTCAATTCATGTAGAAATGCTGGGCGGCTTCACCATCCGTCGGGGCAGCGCTGCGGTGGGCGACAGTACCAGCCACTCGAAAAAAGTCTGGCTGCTGCTGGCTTATCTCATCTGCGCTAAGGGCCGCACCGTGCCTTTAGCCGAGCTGGAAAAACTGCTTTGGCAGGGTACTGTGCGGTCCAGTAACCCGGCCAATGCTATTAAGACCGTATTTTTTCGCGCCAAAAGCTGCCTGGACTCGCTTTATGAGGGCGCCGGACGCCAGCTGGTCCTTCGCCAAGGGGAAGGCTATGCCTGGAACCCCCACATTCCCCTGGTCCTGGACGTAGACCGCTTTTCCTCCCTGTGCACCCCCGGCTCTCAGCAGCCCCAGGCTGGGCTGGAGGCCGCCGCCCTGTTCACAGGGGGATTTCTCCCCAGGCTGCGGGAAAACGCCTGGGTCAAAGAAAGAGCCGACGCCCTACTATCACAATATTTAGATACCGTGGACAAAGCGCTTCCCCCTTTAGAAGCCGCAGGACGCTGGCAGGAGGTGGACCGCCTATGCGCCGCCGCCCTAAAAGAATCGCCCCTAGACCAAGATTTGGCCTGCCGCCGCATGGCCGCCCTGATGAAACTAAAGGAGCCAGCTGCCGCCAGTCGGCTCTATGAAGCCATGAGCCAGCTGCTTATGCGTACTCTGGGCACATTGCCTGGCCCCCAGGCCCAGGCCCTTTATCGAAAAGCCGCCAGCCGGGTCAATAACCAGACCGTGCCCCCGGCAGGCATTATTGAGCAGCTCAGGGAAGCCGCTCGTCCCGGAGCCTTTTGCTGTGAATACGACGTATTCCGAGCCCTATACCAGCTACAAGCCCGGGACTCTGCCCGCAGCGGAGAAGAGGCCTGCCTGGCGGTGCTCACGATTAGCGGCAAAAGCAGCCAGAGTCTTGGCCGCCGCAGCCTGGACCTGGTGATGGACAACCTGCGCCAGATGATCCCTCCCTTACTGCGCCAGGGGGACGCTATGGCCCAGTGCAGTGTTTGCCAATACGTGCTGCTGCTGCCCAGAGCCAGCTTTGAAAATAGCCAAACAGTATGCCGCCGGATATGCAGGGCCTTTTCCCGGCAATACCCACACTCTCCGGCAAAAATCCAGGCCGTGGTCTCTCCGCTTGCCCCAGATTAGGGCTTGTTTGAAAATAGAGGAAATGACGAATTTTGGGCCAGAAGGGGACAATTTCAAGGAGAAAAACCGCTGTAGTTAGCTGCGCTAACTACGTCACTCTCGCGATTGACGAGGATTTTCGACGGAGAAAGTGGCCTCTTCTGGCAAAAAAGACGGCGTTTTCGATTTTTCAAACAACCCCTAGAGGTTCCCCTCAAAATAATGTGCCGTGGTCACATGGCGAAATCCCAGCCCCAGGGCGGTTTGGTGGATTTCTCCCTCATTAAAGAAGTACATGCTGCGGGCATTTTGACCCTTTGCATGGTTTAACGCGGCCACTAGAAGAGCCTTTTCCGTCTGGGGCGTTCCCTGGGGGGAGAGGTCAATGCCAAAAATCTCCAGGTCCGGCCGCTGGCCCCGGTTGCAGTAAGTATAGTACAGCACGCCCTGGCACACCTCCTGCTCTACACAAGCGAACAGTTCCCAGTTCTCCATAGCCTTCGCGATCCGTTCGCTGGTCCAATACATATCTCTTTCGAACAGCCGGTGGACCTGCTGAAACAGGGAAAAGTCCTTTGGGCCCACCTGTACCACCTGTTTCTGGGCGGGACGCGGGGCGTAGTTCTCAAACAAAAGCACGTCTACATTTTCTTGGGACGCCTCCTGCTGGCCCCGTCCGGTCAGATAGGCTATGGCTTCCCGGTTTTCTTCCGGCAAGTATAGGTGCCAGCGATATCCAGGGTGCCTCTTCGCCCAATAGGCCAGCAGCTCACCCAAAAGCCGGCTGTAATTTTTCCCCGCCAAAATGCTGTGGGGGCCAATGTATTGCTCCTCTTCCAGCCAATAGTAGTGCGCCCATCCCAGGGGAACACCCTCTTGCTCATACACCAGCAGCTCCTCTCCTGGACGGTCAAGCCCCCGCCGGGCCTTGGCTAGAAAATCTTCTTTGGTCTTAACCCCGTCTGTGTACACCGGAAACGCCGAGCCCCTCAGGTCCATGGCCTGCCGGTAGGCCAGCTCTCCGATCCGCTGAAGCTCTTGGGGCTTCATCTTTCTTAGCAAAACAACTTCCTCCTTCACGCAAAAGAGCCGCAACCTCTAGGGTGCAGCTCTTTTCATTGAGTTTCTATATGGCGTCTGTTTTTAAATCAGGTTCTTACGCATACACGTCAATATTATACGGGCTGGGCGGAAGCATTTCCTCAATCATACTCATGGCCATGTCTTCATAATTATCCATTACCTTTTTGGTCATGGTCATGGAATACTCTGTTGCAAACCGAGCCTGGCTCATGGCCATGCCGGTAGCCGCAATACTGTTCATCATATCCATCCTATACCCCTCCTTTATCAAATAATTTGGCTGCCAGAGGAGCGGGAGATACCTGCCAAAACCACTGGCCGCTATTAGACATATTAATGTAAATATTATAGCATGACAGGAGCTGTATGTCAAGCCTTTTGCTCCTTCCAGGAAAGCTTTGGCCTACTCCCGGGTCTTTTTTACCCGCAAATAAGCTCCTGGCTCCACCGGCAGGTCTGTGCGCCAGTACGCCAGCATTTCCGCATGGGAGGCGGTGTCAATGGGCTCCCAGTCTTCGTTATATAAGTCATCCAGACAGGCCTGGACACAGCCGCCTCCTGGCTGAAGTACATCGGCCAGCTCCCCTTTTCGAAAGCGGTTCCGCTCCCGCAGCACCAGATAATCGCCACTGCGCCCTTCACACACAGCCACCACCTCATAATTCCGGATATACTGGCCGCGGTCTATGGTTTGTCCCGGCTCGCCCCCAAAATAGAACCCGGTGGAGTATGTCCTGTGGCTGATCTTCTCTGTCTCATCCAAAATTCCTTCTGGCAAAAGAGCTTCTGGGTGCTCAGCGAAAAAGTCGATGGCCCGCCGGTAGGCCGCCGTGACGCAGGCCACATAGTAGGCGGACTTGGCCCGGCCCTCTATTTTGAGGCTGGCCACCCCGGCCTGTACCATGGCGGGGATATGCTGGATCATCCGCAGGTCGTTGGAGTTGAGGATATAGGTACCCTTATTATTCTCTATAATAGCAAATTGCTGCCCTGGCCGCTGGCGCTCGGTGAGGAAATACTCCCACCGGCAGGGCTGGGCGCACTGGCCCCGGTTGGCATCTCGGCTGGCCATATAGTTGGAAAGCAGGCATCGTCCCGAGAAGGACACACACATACTCCCGTGGACAAAAGCCTCCAAAACCAGGTCCTGGGGCACATTCCGGCGTATTTCGCCGATTTCTTCCAGAGAGAGTTCTCGGGCCAGCACCACCCGCCGGGCCCCCAGGTCATAGCAGGCCTGGGCGGCAGCATAGTTGACAATCCCCGTCTGGGTGGACATATGCAGCTCCACCTCAGGCGCGTAACGCCGGGCCATAGCCAGTACCCCCAGGTCCGAGACGATCAGCCCGTCTACCCCGGCCTCTTGGCAGTGGATCAAAAAAGCCGGCAGCGCCGTTAGTTCCTGGTTGCGGGGCAAGGTGTTGCAGGTTACATAGATCTTTACGCCCTTCTCATGGCAGAAAGCCACGGCCCGGGCCAGCTCTTCTTCTGTAAAGTTTTCCGGCGCGGCCCGCATCCCAAAATCTTTCCCCGCCAGATACACCGCGTCTGCTCCATAGCGCACAGCGGCCTGTAGGCGCTCCCAGTCTCCGGCAGGAGAAAGTAGCTCGGGCTTTTGGGCCAGGCCTTCCCATTTTATCTTCTCCATAGACTTACTCCAACCCCGCCAGCTGCTTGTTATACTCGTGCTCTTCCGGGGTAGAGGCATAGTAGGGCTCACCCTCGGCCGAGTGGCAGAAATACAGGTATTCCGAGGCCTCGCTGCTGGGCTTTAGGGCGGCGTTCAGCGCCTCCACGCCTGGATTGCAGATGGCCCCGGCAGGCAAGCCCCTTACCTGGTAGGTGTCATAGTTCCCATAGCTGAGGGTTCCCCCTTTCTCATCCTTTTCCTGGGCGTTTTTATAAGGATAATACATGGTGGAATCACATTCCAAGAAGAAAATATCATAGTCCTCTCCATGCTCCAGGCGGTTGTGCAGCACAGCGGAAACGTCAAACATATCTGCCGTAGACGCGGCCTCTGCCTGAATAATACTGGCTAGGGTAACCACCTGGTCCAGGGTCATGCCAGATTCCGACACCCGATCCATCAGCTTTTCGACCTTGTTCTTGAAATTATTCAGCATCTTGCCAATAACAGAGTCCAGTTCCTCTCCCTTATAAAAATCATAGGTGTCGGGGAACAGATAACCTTCCAGCTTATAATACTTTCCTTCGCCGTTTAGGTCCTTTATCATATCATAGTTAGAGAAGTCCAGATTGTTCAGGGCATTTAAGAAATCTTGAGCAGAGCAAACCTCGTTTTCTTCCAAAATTTGCGCGGCTTGCAGGGCCGTAACGCCCTCGGGGAAGGTAACTGCCTCGGCAATTTCCAAATCATCGTCTCCGCCCACTAGAGAATTGAGCAGATACTCATAATCTAAGTTGGTGCCAATCTGGCGATAAAGGCCCGGCTTAATAAATTCCATATCTGAAGTGACCTTGCAGTATAGGGTGAAAAAATCCGGCTTGTTAATGGCCCCAGCCTTGTAGAGGATGTCGGCCAGCTGTTCCTCGGTCAGCTCTCCCTCTGGGATCTGGATGTCCACCTTGCCCTCTATCCGGCCCACCGCAAACACATCGTTGGCCCCGCCGATCAGGTAACTGGCCAGAGTAAAAGAGATCAACAATACCATACACAGCCATACCAGGGAAAACACCCGTTTATTCTTTCTGGCCTTTACACGGTTGCGCCGTTTGTGGGCCTTTTTCTCCGCTTTGCGCTCCTTTTCGGTAAGCACTGCCCGCTTGGCGGAAACCGGCTCGCTATACTGCGCCGGCTGGCCATGTCTTTGTCTGGGCATGGCGTTGTTCATCAGGTCCGCACTGCCCATCAGGTCCCGCTGGTCAATATTTACTTTAAATCCGCCGGTATTCTGTTTTGGCTCTGTATGCTGAGGTCTTTCGTTCATGGCTGTCCTTCCTTTCTTGGCGCCGTGGTCTTTTTATAGGAACCCCCGCCGCCGGGCTTCTTCTAGAAGCTTTGGCTGTATCTCCGGGTATGTCCAGGCCGAGGGCAGCTGGGCCGTGACCACGATCTTCTCAATCTCGCTGTGCAGCTCCCGCTCAAGATCCATAATCTTGGCATAGTAGAGCATTCCAAAGCTCTCCACGCCGTCGAAATTATCGGGTGCTGTCACCGAGTAAACGCATACCTGCTGGATGGTATATTCCAGCGCTCCGGTTTCTTCATATAGCTCCCGCCTAGCTGTGGTCAGAATGTCCTCTCCCAGCTCCCGGTGCCCGCCGGGAATCTCCAGGGTCTCCCGCCGCCGGTGCTTGCAAAACACCCATTTATCTTGATATTTGGCAAGGATCACCGCGAACCGCAAGAGCTCGTCCGCTGCCTCGTCGTAAAATTTCACCACCGTCATGGCTAACTCCTTTACAGCTGATACTGAATAGAAGCTCGAATCTCTTGCGCAGCCTTTTCCGAAACCAGGGCCGCCGCCAGGGCCAGGCCAAACTGGGTGGAGACCCCCATGCCCCGGGCAGTGATAAACGGGCCGTCCCGGACGACATATTCCTGGCTAAGCTTCGCGCCGCCCGCCGTCAGGTCCGGCTGGAACTTTGGAAAAGCCGTGGCCGCCCGGCCGTCGAGCAGCCCCTTATGAGCCAAGATAGAGGGTGCGGCACAAATGGCCCCAATGAGCTTGCCCTGCTCTGCACAGTGGTCGATAAGCTCCTGGACCCCGGCGGAATTTTCCAGGTTTAGGGTACCGGGCAGGCCTCCGGGCAGCACAACGGCCCCCAGGCTTTGGGCGTCCGCCTCGTCCAGTTCCATGTCGGCCACCACAGGCACGCCGTTAGAGGCTTTCACCGTTTTGCCGGTAACCCCCACCAGGGCTACCTCTACCTTTGCCCGCCGGAGGATGTCCACCGGGGCCAGGGCCTCTACCAGTTCAAACCCTTCTGCTAAGAGTATATATACCATCTTTGCCACGTTCCTTTCCATTTAATCTTTTTAATCTTTATATTATAAAATATATTTTTGAACAGAGTATGAAGAAGGGGCAATTCTTCTACAGCTCCAAAGCCCCCATGATTCGTTGATGAATTTCTTCCACTCCCAGCAGCTGGCCCCTTTCTGTGCATGGAACCACTCTCCACCCCAGGCGCTGTGCCGCAAAGCGGGCGCAGTGGGCGCAGCTTTGCAAAAAGTTTTTATCCTTTTCGTGGATGTCCTGCTTTGCCCTATCCCCGCCGTAGCGGGCCAAGGTCAGCTGCCAAGAGACCTCCACCGGCATGTCCAGAAGCAGCACTTGGTCCGGCCGGGGTAGGCCCAGCTTGCCATACTCAAAATCCTCTACCCAGGCCATGTACTCTCCCCAGCGCTCTCCCGGCAGCTTGCCCATTTGATACAGCAGGTTAGAGGTAACATACCGGTCCGCCAAAATCATGGTCCCGTTCTGGTAATCTTCCCGCCAGTTCCGCTGAAAGCTGGCGTACCGGTCCACCGCGTAAAAGCTGCTGGCCGCGTAGGCGTTTACCACCTGGGGCCCGCCGCCGAACTCGCCCCCCAAATACATCTTCACCAGCGCGGAAGAGGGCGAGTGGTAGTCCGGGAAGGATACCCGCCGCACTGGGCCCCGCTTTTTCAGCGCCTGTTCCAAAAGAGCGGTCTGGGTGGCCTTGCCGCTGCCGTCTAAGCCCTCTATCACCACCAGGCTCATAGGCTCTTCCCCATTTTCCCAAAGGCCGCCCGTACCTCTTTAACATGCCCGCAGCTCATTTTTCCCTCCGGGCAATCTCCCCGCAGACAGGGGGGGCCCGCCTGTTCAAAGAGACCAGGGGCCACTTCCTTTACCAGACGCAGCATTTCTGTGGCTAGGGCCCGGATCTCCCACTGGGCCCTGCTACAGCAGCGGTGCGTAAAAAAGTTCCGCAGCTCCCGGGCGTTCATGGTACAAATCAACTTCGTGGCACAGGCATTGGGTAAGACAAAGCGGGCGTCCTCTATGGCCATCTTCTCAGCCTTGCGGGCCGCCTGCTTTTCGTCCATTCCCTGGGCCAGCAGGGCTTTTTTGTGCTTTTCCTGCAAGATGGACGCCAGCCGGTCATAGTGGGCCGCGTCCTCTTCCATAGCCCGCAGAAATTCTTCCCGGGCCTCTGGCAGATTGTCGATCTCTGGGGGCACCACGAAATCAAAAGCCGCCTCCTTTACATAGCGCTGGCTCTGCACACTGTAGGAGGCAATGCGGTGCCGGGTCAGCTGGGCCAGCAGCGACCGGGACACCCCCTCCACGCCAAACGTGAAGCTGGCATGCTCAATGGGGCTCTCGTGGCCCAGCTGGGCCAACATATGAAGGAAATTTTCGGTTTTTTCAGGGGTCAGGCCGTCCATCACTGTGTCGATCCCAGCAGCGGAATAGCACAGCTTGGCCGCGCAGGCCACCGTGCGCTCTGGGTGGGGTGTATAGGCTAATAACTTTACTGTCATAGGATGTTCTCGCTTTCTCTCATGGATTTACTCGTCCTCTTCCCAGACCCACAGGGATCCCTGGCTCTGGCGGGCCTCGCTCCAGTAATCGTCCAGACCCACCAGCAGCTCCTCAGCGCTAAGCTTTTGATCTAAAAAGTCCTCCAGCCGCTGAACCAGCCGCTCCTCAAATCCCTCGTAGCTTTTATACATGATTGGCTCACTCATATAGCGGGTGTTTCCCTCTCGCAACTGCTCCAGCTCCACCCCCCGGGTACTATAGGCCAGCTCCGGCTCCATCATCAGCGCTTCTTTATAGAGGGGCATTACACCGCACGTAGCCGCCAGGTGGGTATTGTTGTCCACATTCGTCAGGTAGCATAGGAAGTGGATGGCTTTCTCTAGCTCTTCTGAACTGGCGCTGACTCCCCAGCCCCACCACTTACAAGGCACTAGAGACTGGCCGTTGTCTGTCTGCGGCAGGCCCCGGCCGGCCCAGGCCTCCTCTGGCAAAGCCTCCGCCAGCCGTGCCTCCGCCGAGGCGTCGGCAATCAGAATGCCGGCCTCTCCATTTAAAAAGGCTTCCACTGCTTGCTCCTGGGTCAGTTCTCCTCCGTCCAGGGCTGCCGCGTACAGTTTCCCAAACACCCCGGCCACATCCCGCGCTTTTTCGGCGGAGAACACCGTGGCCTCTTCCTCCTTGGCAGAGTAATAGGCCGCGGCGGCGTCCGCCAAGCTGCCCCGGCCCAGGGCGCTCCACAGCAGAGTATTAAAGCAGTCTCCGGCCTGTTCCCGGCTTAGGGCCAGCCCGCCCTGGCCCCCCAACTTTTGGTGGGCGTCCAGCAGCTGACCCCAGGTTTCCAGCAGAGCCTGGTCTGCTGGGAAACGCTTGTCCTCATTAAACTGGCCAAACCAGTCCTTTCTATAAAAAAGCATATTCTGCTTCAGGTCGGCAGGCACGGCAAACACCGGCCCCGCTCCCATATGGTGCATCGCCAGGCTGGTCCAAGCTCCCAGGCTGCCCTCGCACTGCCAGAAGTCCAGATACTCCGAAAGGTCTGCCAGTTCTTGGGCGCCGCCCTGCCCGCTGGCCCGCACCAACCGTAAATCAGCGTTTGAAGCAGTCCCCGCTGCCTGGAACAGCAGGTTTTCTTCTGTCTGGTCCAGGCTGGAACCCTCAAAAAGAATGTCTGTATTGGGAAAATCCGCCTGGTATTTCTCAATAATATGCTCCAGCTCCTGCAAATAGGCGGCGTCCAGCCCCTGGGTCTCCACCGTCAGGGTGGCGGGCTGGCCATTATTTTGGGCCCGGACCTCTATTTTATAAATAGCTTCCTCCTGCTCTTGGCAGGCAGTCAAAGCCGCACCCAGTATCAGGGCGGCCAGTATAAGCGGTACGGTTTTGCGAATCGACATCTATATCCATCCTTAAAATAAAAATATTCTGTTTGGCCGTTGGCCCTTCCGCGCCTTTACGGATCTCTTTCCTATTATACCTTGCTTTGCCAAAAAAAACAAGCTGCCCGGGAGAATCTCTCAAAGCCAGTTTCAAAACAGGCCCCCGGGGACAGCTCATTTTTCTTTAAAACCATAGGCAGCGGCCCTTAGTTTCTCTTCCAGGCCATGGGGACAAACAGCATGATCATGGGGAAGAGCTCCAGCCGCCCAGCCAGCATATCAAAGGTGAGAATCAGCTTGCTGTGCCAGGAAAAAGCCGCATAGTTACCCATGGGCCCTACCACGTCTAAGCCCGGGCCAATATTGTTCAGGCAGGCCAGCACTGCCGTTACGTTGGTCTCCAGAGAAAACTCGTCCAGGGCAATAAACAGGATAGATCCCACGGCCAGGGCCGTATACAGCGCCAGGTAACTATAGGTGTTCTGTATCACGTCCTCCTCTACCATTTGGCCGTCCATATGCACCTGAGACACTGACCGGGGGCGCAGCATCCGGCGAATGCTGCGCCGCCCAGACTTACACAGTAAGAGAATTCGGGCCACCTTTACCCCGCCGCCGGTGGAGCCCGCGCAGGCGCCGAAAATCATCAGCATAACCAAGAGAGTCTTGGAAAGAGCCGGCCACTGGTTGAAGTCCGCCGTGGCAAAGCCCGTCGTGGTCATAATGGAGGACACCTGAAACGCCGCCTGGTGCAGGGCCTCGCCCACATTGTGGTAAACAGACATAACGTCATAGGTAATTATGACAATACTGCCCAACATAACCCCCAGGTACAGCAAAAGCTCCTGGTTTTTCAGCACCTTCATAAACTGACGTAAAAGCAGCAGATAGAAGATGCTGAAGTTTACTCCAAAAAGCGCCATAAACACCGTACAGACTGTTTGAATATAGTGGCTGTAGCCCATGAGGCTGTCGCCCTTGATGGCAAAGCCGCCGGTACCCGCCGTGCCAAAAGCCGTGGTCAGGCTGTCGAACAAAGGCATTCCGCCCAAACACAGCAGAGCAATCTGCAAAAGGGTGAGGCCGATATAGATGGCATACAGGATCTTGGCGCTGTTTTGCAGCTTGGGCACCAGCTTGTCCACCTGGGGGCCAGGGCTTTCCGCCCGCATTACGTGCAGAAGAGAGTTCTTTCCCTTACCCATGGGCATGACCGCCAGCAAAAATACCAGCACCCCCATTCCCCCCAGCCAGTGGGTAAAGCTGCGCCAGTACAGTATTCCCATGGGCAGGCTCTCAATATCTGTAAGAATACTGGCCCCGGTGGTGGTGAAGCCGGAAACTGTTTCAAAGAGGCAGTCAATAAAATTGGGAATGGCCCCACTAAAAAAGAAGGGCAGCGCTCCTACCACCGAAACCGCCACCCAGCACAAGGCCACGCTGAGAAAGCCCTCTCGGGCACTGATCTGCTTGTCCTGGGGCTTCCACAAAAAACTGACCAGGCTGAGCAGCGCCGCCAGGCCGATGGTAACCCCCACGCCGGCAGCCGAGGCCCACTCTTTTGTAAAAAGGGAAATCCCCAGAGATGGCAGCAGACAAACTGCCTCTACCCGCAGAATATAGCAGATCAGCCGTACAATCATTCTATAATTCACTTTTCACAATCTTCTTTCTGTAGTTAATCCGCAAAAATGTCCCGCAGGTCTTGTATGGCCCGGTCTGCGGTGGAAACCACAATGACCGAGTCGCCCGGCTCGATAGTATCTGATCCGCCGGGAATAATGGCCCGCCCCCGCCGGTGGATACAGGCCAGCAGGGTGCCTGGCTTTAGCCGCAGCTTCATCAGTGGCTGGCCCAAAAAGGGCAGCCCCCGGCCCACCTGGAACTCCAGGGCCTCCACCTGGTCCTCTACCAGCCGGTGCAGGGTGGTGACAGAGCCCCCTGTTCGGTTGCTCATGGCCCGTACATAGCGCAGGATGTCGTTACAGCTTAGTTCTTTGGGGCTCACCAGGCTGCCAGTACCTTTGCCGTTAAGAACCTCGTTAAACTCGGTCCGGTTGATCTTTGTAATCACCTTATAGACGCCCAGGTAATTGGCGTACATAGAGATAATCATGTTTTCTTCGTCAAAATCCGTTAGGGTGACCACCGCATCTGTTTGGGCAATTCCCTCCGTATCCAGAATATTCCGGTCGGAACCGTCGGCATTAATAATCGTTGCTTTGGGCAGAATGACCGCCAAATGCTGGCAACGAGTGGGATCCTTCTCAATAAGCTTTACACTGACCCCGCTTTTGACCAGGTCGCTGGCCAAATAGTAGGCGATCCGGCTTCCGCCAATAATCATTACATCGCGAATCTTCCTCTGGGTCACCCCCAGGCTGCGAATCAGCTTGGCCAAGTTATCCGTAGGGGCGGTCACATGCAGGCGGTCCCCCTGCTTCAGCTGAAAGCTGCCGTCCGGGATGAACACCTGGTTTCCCCGCTGCACCGCGCAAACCAGTACCTGCACCTTCACCTTTTTGCCAAACTCCGTCAGCCGGCAGCCATCCAGGGGGCTGTCCTCCGCCAGCTCGATTTCCACAATCTCTACCCGGCCCTTGGCAAAGGAATCCCGGCGCAGGAAAGAGGGATATTGCAGCAGGCGGACGATCTCACTAGCTGTAGCAAGCTCGGGATTAATCATCATGCTAAGGCCCAGCTCCTCTTTCCAGTCATACAGCTGGCTGAAGTATTCTGGGTCCCGCACCCGGGCAATGGTGTGGGCGCAGCCCAGCTTGTGGGCCGTAATGCAACAGAGCAGGTTGGTCTCGTCTGCCGAGGTAGCCGCAATCAGCAAGTCGCTGGTGTCCACCCCCGCCTGGTTTTGGCACTTGATGGTGGCTCCGTTTCCCTGGACCACATTGATGTCCAATGATTGCTGGGCCTCTGCCAGAACCACTTTATTGCTGTCTATCACCACCACGTCGTGGCCCTCTTTGGCCAGCTGGGTGGTTAGCGCAAAGCCCACCTTGCCATCACCTACAATGACAATTTTCATTCCTATTTACACTTCCCTTTTTAGTAAGCAAGTCTCAATAAATCCACCCTATCTTACCACAAAGGGCCTCTCTCTGCAATAGGAAAATTTTTTGAAGGAGCTTTCCCGCGTCTTTTCGCAGCGCTGTACTTTGGCTATAACACTGCAAAAAAACCAACGTTTGTCTTCTCTCACCCCAGCTTCTCCAAAAATCGTTCCAGGTTCAGCACCGTTCTAGTTGACAGAAAATGTTCAATCTTCTCACATTCCACCAGCTCATTCTGGGTGCCGTTCACCACACATAGCAGTTGGTGTACCAACTGGTGCCGCCGCAGCAGATATTCCCCTACCTTCCGACCCGTGCCGGTCAGGGTAATATAGCCGTACCGAGGAAAGCTGATAAGTTCCCGGGCCCGCAGATTTCCCGCCATTTTTGACGCCGACGAGGGCGTTACATGCAGCGCGACCGCCAAAGCCGATACCCGTACCACCCCGGGGTCCTCTTGCTGCATCCGGTAAATCATCTCCAAATAGTCCTCCATGGACGAGGTAAGCAATCCGTGCTCCATCAAATGGTATCCCTTCAGCGTATAGAACCCCTCTTCCGCCATAGCGCATCCTCCCCCGGCCAGTAGCAAAATGGGACAACCGGAATATAGTGGTATCAGGAAAGAGTCTTTCCTAAAGGAAACTTTTCCAAAACCAAAAATATTTCATAGCCAAACTTATTCGGGAGCTGATGAAAATATGTACGAGAAGCAAGACCTTTCCAGCCTTTGTGCCGGCCATTTGGCGCGGGTAACAGGGCTTTCCGCCCAAGGGACCATGCGCAGGCGATTCCAGGACCTGGGGCTAATTCCCGGCACTGTGGTGGAATGTCTGGGCTCCAGTCCTCTGGGAGACCCCAGCGCCTACCTGATACGGGGGGCGGTTATTGCCCTGCGCCGCCGGGACGCACAGGGCATTTTGGTAGACACGCCTTATACGCCTCAGCCGGAAGCCCTTTTGCCCCAAAGGACCCGTCCTGAACAGGAGGCCGGCTATGGGGCTTTCTAGGGAATCTACCGGGGCCAGGGCGGCCGGCGGTCCGCTGGTCATTGAAAAACGGGACCCCGCCGACCGGGTGGTGGCTCTGGCCGGAAACCCCAATGTGGGCAAGAGCACGGTGTTTAACGCTTTAACCAGCTTGCATCAGCATACGGGGAATTGGCCTGGTAAGACCGTGACCAACGCCCAGGGCTACTGCCGCCACCGGGACGCGGGCTATGTGCTGGTGGACCTGCCCGGGTGCTATTCCCTGCTGGCCCACTCCGCAGAAGAGGAGGCTGCCCGAGACTTCCTCTGTTTTGGTGAGGCCCACTGCGCTGTGGCCGTATGCGACGCTACCTGCTTGGAGCGCAACCTGAACTTAGTGCTGCAAATTTTGGAGATTACCCCCAACCTGGTGGTCTGTGTCAACCTGCTGGACGAGGCCAAGCGCAAAGGGGTCTTGGTGGACCTTGGGGGCCTCTCCCGGCTTTTAGGCGTGCCAGTGGTGGGGACCTCCGCGCGAGAGGGAAAAGGCCTTTCCCATCTAATGGACCTGGTGGAGGGCCTTTGCCTGCATCCCCTGCCCCCCAGAGAGGCCCCCGCCGTAAAATACCCTCCCCAGGCAGAGGCATACATGAACGAACTGCTGCCCCATGCCCAGCGTCTTTGCAATGGCAAGGCCAGTCCCCGGTGGCTGGCCGCCCGGCTGGTGGAGGGCCTGGACCCCGGCCTGCAAAGCTCTCTAGTCCGTCACTTGGGCGCCAACCCGGCCGCTGACCCGGACATTCGCCACGTTCTTGACTCCATTGCCACAGACCGCCAGGAGCTTCGAGACGCCATGGCCGCGTCTACGGTTCACCAAGCTGAGGAGATCGCCCGTCAGGTCACATCTGGGGGAGGAGGCTACAGCCAGCGGGACCGGAAAATTGACAAAATCCTTACCAGCCCCCTAACAGGCTTTCCCATTATGCTTCTCATGCTTCTGGGGATTTTCTGGCTCACGGTGGCTGGGGCTAACGTCCCTTCTCAGCTGCTAAGTCAGGGCCTTTTCAGCCTGGGGGACGCTTTGCGGGGAATGTTTGTAGACCTAGGGGCCCCCTGGTGGCTAACAGGGCTTTTATGGGACGGAATCTACAAGACTCTGGCCTGGGTGGTCTCTGTCATGCTGCCGCCTATGGCCATCTTCTTCCCCCTGTTTACCCTGCTGGAGGACCTAGGCTATCTACCCCGGGTGGCCTTTAACCTGGACCGCTGTTTCCACTGCTGTGGAGCCTGCGGCAAACAGGCCCTGACCAGCTGTATGTCTTTGGGCTGCAACGCGGCGGCGGTGGTAGGGTGCCGGATTATCGACTCTCCCCGGGAGCGGCTCATCGCTATGATCACCAGTAACTTCATCCCCTGCAACGGGCGGCTGCCTATGCTGATTTCCCTGATCACAATGTTCTTTGTGGGCGCTGTGGGAAACTTTGGGGAAACGGCCCTTTCCGCCCTGCTGCTGGTGGGGGTCCTGGGCCTGGGCTTTGCCATGACCTTTGCTGTATCAAAGCTGCTCTCCCTGACCATTCTTAAGGGGGTCCCCAGTTCCTTCACCCTGGAGCTGCCCCCCTACCGAAAGCCCCAGATCGGCCAGGTCATTGTGCGCTCTGTCTTTGACCGCACCCTATTCGTATTGGGGCGAGCGGCCTCGGTGGCAGCCCCAGCAGGGCTGGTCATTTGGCTTTTGGCCAATGTACACCTGGGAAATGCGTCCCTGCTCTCTCACTGCGCGGGGTTTCTAGACCCCTTTGCCCGGGTATTCGGACTGGACGGCGTGATCTTATTGGCCTTTATCCTGGGTCTGCCAGCCAATGAGATCGTCATTCCGCTCATGATTATGGCCTATCTCTCCCAAGGAAGTCTGGTAGAGATGACAGATCTGGCTGCCCTACGGGACCTGCTGGTGGGGAATGGCTGGACCTGGGTTACGGCCCTGTGCGTGGTTCTGTTTTCGGTCATGCACTGGCCCTGCTCCACCACCTGTATGACCATTAAAAAAGAGAGCCAAAGCTGGAAATGGACCGCCGTTTCCATGGCAGTGCCCACTGTGTGCGGACTGGCACTGTGCTTTCTAGTGAACCTGGCCTGCGGCGGACTGGCGGGGTAAGGAAGAGCAGCGTCCACCTGGGCGCTGCTCTTTTCTCCTTCTCCTTTTTCCACAACAGGGCTTTGGCTCCGGTGCCTTTCCTGTTAGAAACTGTGGGATGGTACGCGGATTCAGGGGGTAAATTTATTGTTGGCAAAACAAAAAAGCACGAAAGCGCTGGGATTCCGCCTGAACACTTCGAAAGCGAGGAGGGCCTTTTGAACATAGAGAGAATGACGAATTTGGGGCCAGGGGAGGTCCATTTCAAGGAAAATACCGCAAGCCGGCCCGAACCCAGTTGACGAGGATTTTGGATGCGGAAAGCGGCCTATTCGGGGCAAAAAGACGGCGTTTTCGATGTTTCAAACAAATCCTAGATGTGCTGTACAATTTTCTAACCGAGTTAGCGGTGGTTTGGACCGCAAACAACGCGTGCTTGCGCCCAGCTTCCTCAGTCCACTGTTACGTATGGCCGCAGCTTTTCCAGCGTAGCCGGACCAATGCCATAGACTTGTTCCAGCTCGTCCACTGACTGAAATTCTCCCTGTTCCTCTCGGTATTCTACCACCCGCTGGGCCATGCGGGAACTTAGTCCAGGAAGCTCCTCCAGCTGCTCCACGGTAGCAGTGTTCAGATTCACCGGCTCCGGCAGCTCTTCTGGCGACGGAGTTACCACCTGGGCATTGGGGTAGGCGGACTGGGCCTCTTGAGCGTCCTGTGCCACAATGAAGATTTCTACCGGCGGGCTCAGACGAGAGATCACTTGCTGGGCCAGTACCAAAAGCAGGGCAAAAACCAGCAGGATCAGCAGCCTCCGCTTATCGCCGTTCACTGCCATTTCCTCTTTTCACCCCTGCCAGCAGTCCTTTGACTTCTTCCCGGGTCAGTTCCCGGTACTTTCCCTGGGGGAGCATTCCCAGCCGTACAGGACCAATGGCCGTGCGCTTTAGCCGGGCCACCTCCAGGCCCAGGGCCTGGCACATTTTTCGTATCTCCCGGTTACGGCCTTCGTAAAGGACCAGCTCCACCACCGCCCGCCCTGGCCGCTGCTCCAAAACCCGGGCCTTACAGGGGGCGGTCATGCGGCCTTCTATCAGAATTCCTGTGCTCAGCTTCACCAGCTGTTCCTCATTGACCCCTGGCCGCAGGGTGACCCGATAGGTCTTTGCCACATGGGTTTTAGGATGAGCCACCGCATTGGCAAAAGCCCCGTCATTGGTCATCATCAAAAGGCCTTCCGAATCCTTGTCCAGACGGCCCACCGGGTACACCCGCCCGGGCACATCCTCCACCAGCTGGGCCACGCAGCGCCGGCCCCGCTCGTCCTCCATCGTGGTGACAAAACCCCGGGGCTTGTGCAGTGCCAAATAGATTTTCCCCGCAGAGCGGGCCAGCCTCTGTCCGTCCACAGCAATGATGTCCCGGGCCGGGTCGGCGCTGTCTCCCAGCTTTACCGGCCGGCCGTTGACCGTAACCCTCCCGGCTGCGATAAGCTCTTCGGCTTTACGCCGGGAGGCTACGCCCTGTGCCGCCAATATTTTCTGAATCCTGCTTTTTTCTCCCATCCTTTATCCACCTACCCACCGGAAGAGGCCCCCCGGCTATTTATTTTCGGACCACTTGCAAAATAAACGCGCTCGATAAAGGGCACGGTCAAAGCGCGGGAAATCCACGGGTGACGTTTCCCCTGACCCAGCCGGGGCAATAGCCGGGACCGGCAGCTTGCAGGCCTCGGGGCGCCCGCCGCTTTGGCCCTGGTTCAACATGGAAAACCTGGACTGCTCTTTCCTTAGTCCCAGCCAAACCAGCCCTTCACCTTTCCCCAAAAGGCTTTCCAGCCGGTGGGCTCCGGTTTCAAGCACGGCGCGTTTTGTCCCACGAATAGCGGTAGACGGTAGAGCGCCTCTCCGTTTAACCAATACTGTACCTCCCCCACCTGCTCTCCAGCTGTTACCGGGGCGTATAAAAACCGGGGCAGCAGCACCCGGCGGGTTATTGCCTGGGCCTGTTCCAGGGGCAGGGTGGCCGCGCTCTCCTCCCCTGGAACCAGCTGGGTCTCTCCCTGGGTTCCGCCCACCACAGGCAGGGTTTCCGGCAGCCCACAGCTATGAAAAGAGGCGGTGGCAAAATTGGCAAAACCATAGTCAAACAGGGCCATGTGGTCGTCCCAGTCGTCCGGGGCGTTCAAGGTAACAGCCACCAGGGTAGTGCCCTCCCGGCGGGCCGCAGAGACCAGGCAGCGCCCCGCCTTTTTGGTATAGCCGGTCTTGACCCCTATGCATCCCTCATACATTTTCAGCAGCCGGTTATGGTTGGAATAGCTTATCTTCTGGGCAGGCTCTAAAAACTCCACCTGTAGGGTAGAACTGGCGGCAATGCGGGCAAACTCCGGGTTTTTCAGGGCCTCCCGGGCCAACAAAGCCATGTCATAAGCAGTGGAGTAATGGGCCTCGTCATCCAGACCCGAAGGTGTGACAAAGTTTGTCTCTGCCATGCCAATTTCCGCTGCCCGGCGGTTCATCAGCTGGGCAAAGCCCTCCTGGCTTCCGCCCAGGGCCAGGGCTGCGGCGTTGGCCGCGTCGTTGCCTGAGGCCAGCAGCATCCCGGCGGTCAAGTTTCGCAGGGTCAAACGGTTGCCTGCCTGCAAGCCCATCGAAGAGCCCTCCACCATCACCATTTCCTCGGTAATGGTCAGCTCTGGGTCGTCGGAACGCGCGGCCTCTTCCAGGGTCAGAAGGGCTGTCATGATCTTGGTGGTACTGGCCATAGCCAGCTGCTGGTGGGCATTGTGCTCATAGAGCACCTGGCCGTCGTCCGCTGAAATGAGGATCGCGCTTTGAGCCGAGACGCCTGGGGCCTCTTTTTGCGCCGCCCCAGCGGCAGGGCCCCCCAAGGCCAGCAAAAAACATAGGGCGCACAGGGCGCAGCTCCTCACCCAAAGGATTCTTTTCAATTCACATCACCGCCTCTTCTCAAAGAGTATGCGGACATGCGAAAAGGTATGACGGACAGGGGCTATTCCTGGGCGGCCGTTTCTGCTAAGCGGTCCGTCTCGCCGCTTTTCTCCCGCTTCTCCTCTTTCTCTTCTTTCTCCTCTTTCTCTTTCTTGAACAGGCCGCCCAGCATATCAGCAATATCCGGGATCTTCTCCAGGGCCCGGTCCACAGGGCTGAAGTAGGGCTCAATCTGAATCACCCTCACATTTTCCTTATTGATAGAGAGAAAGGCCACGGGGGTTACCGTGACGCCTGCCCCGCTGCCTCCAGCAAAAAGCCCCCCCGCGGGCTGAGACTTAGAGGGCAGGTCCGAGCCGCCGGCAGCGAAGCCATAGTTTACCCGGGAAATAGGAATCACCGTGACGCCGTCCGGGGTGGTAATGGGGTCGCCTACCACGGTGTTCACGTCCACCATTTCTTTAATCTTATCCATGCTGACGCCCAGCAGGCCATTCACTTTGTTTTCGCTCATATTGACCTTCCTCTCCGGTTTTTATTTTCGGTGCTTATTTTACGCTTTTTTGCCCCTAGGGGCTTTTGGGGGCCTAAGCAGCTGGAACACCCGCCAGACCGGCGGCAATGCCCCGAACAGCAACACGGCCCCCTCTTTCACGAGAAATGCGGGCCGGAAGGATAATACGGCCGAAAAGACCACCCGGTGCTCTACCCCGGTATAATCCATGTCCACCGTAATGCCCTTGTCCTTGCAGGGCATCTGGGCGAAAAGCCCCCCGCAGGCCCCGTACACCCCTGCCGAAACCTTGCCGTACAGCAGCGCGGCCCCGGCGGCATCCCCGGCCCCAGCCAGACATAGGTACAGGTCGAACTGCCGTAGCTTCAGCCGCCGAAGCAGCCGCGCAGAACACCCCCCCACCAGCCGGATCAGCTCGCCCAGGCTTTGCAAAAAGCCACTGATTCCCTTTCGGGTCAAAAGCCGCTTCAGCATTGCCTTTTTCCCCTCTCCATCCTTTTTCGAAAGCTTCTCCTCTTCTTCTTTTTCCGGGGACTCAGGCTCCTCTTCGGCGGTATTCTCAAGGGGCGGCAGCTTTTTTTTCAGAAAGAGATATTGCAGTTCTACGGAGAACTCCTCCTGAAAGGCCAGCCTCACCCGCACCGGCACAAAGGCGGGCAGCGCCAGAAGCATAAGAATTCCCACCAGGCGCAGAGGGAGAACGGGCGGCAAAAGCAAAACCAGAAGCACGCCCAAAATAATATACAACGCAATGGTGGCGGCTATCGCCATACCTGGCCCTCCCCTCTTTAAACCTGGATTCCCAGGCACTGAACGCTGCCTAAATAGAGGTTCTTACCTCATCTGTACGCTGAACCCCCTACTTTTGCAGTTATTTAGATTATTAGGCTTTATAGGCTGGTCTGCTCACTTTCCAAATTTTCTTCCAAGGCGCCCTCTGGGCCGCCGTCCTCTTCTTCCTCTGCGCTGCCGGTAGGCGGGGGCGGCAGCTGATCAATTGAGGCCAGTTGAAAGCATCGCAGAAAGTTCTCGGTCGTGCCGTATAACAGGGGCCGCCCGGGTAACTCCAGCCGTCCGCGCTCTTCCAGCAGATTCTTCTGCATCAGGCTGCTGATAACCCCCGAGCAGTCCACCCCCCGCACCTGCTCTACAAAGGCTTTTGTCACCGGCTGGTTGTATGCCACCACGGCCAGCACCTCCATAGCAGCCTGAGAAAGGGGGGTGTTCCGCTTTAGGTCCAGGGCCTGGCGCACTGGCTCCACATAGGCCGGATTGGTACAAAACTGGGCGCTGTCTCCCAGCAGCAGCAGGTGCACGCCGCTTTCTGGGGTATTATATTTTTCCTGAAGCCGGGTCACTGTTTCCTCTATGGCATAAGTGCGTACCCCCAGCACCTGGGCCACCCGGTCCAGGGCCACGGGCTCGCCCCCGGCGAAGAGGATGGCCTCGGTCTTACCCATCAGCTCGTCTAAATCCATATAGAGTGTATCGGCCCCGGGGTTTTGGGGGACCGGCGCAACCTGGTCCATAGCCCGGCGCCCTCCTTTCAATATTTTGAGACCATAGCGGCTTTCCAAACCAAACCGCCAGAGCGCAGAAAGGCTGCCCTTCTTTTTAGCTTGGCTTCGGGGCCAAAGCTCCTGGACCCCGGGGGCGGCCTAAATAATCTTTAGCGCTCTTTGCCTTCTCGGCCCCGCAGCAGCTCCACACGGCAAAAGTCCCCTTCGCCCTCTACCCGGACGCGCCGGCTTTTTACCAGCTCCAGTACCGCTAAAAACAGGGCAACGCGGGCCGAACGCTCCGTCTTTTCCGCAAACAAAGCCTTATAGGCTATAAACCCCCGCTTCCACAAGCACCGCAGCACAAAGACTGTCTGGCTGGCCACGGATACAATCCGGCTGGACACCAGCGCCGAAAAGCTCTCGGGCTTTGGCGGCATCAGGCTCTTACCCTTGCCCCAGGCCGCCCGCAGGGCCTGGCACAGCTCCAGCGGATGGTGAATCCGCTTGTAGGTATAGTCCGCAGGCAGCTCCTCCGCTGGCCGGGTGACCGTGTTAAAGGCCGCCATCTCCCGCAGTTTTTCTGCGGCCCGCTTGCACTGCTGGTACTCCAGCAGCAGGCCCGTTAGCTCCAGCCGGGGGTCCTCTTCCTCCTCCTGCCGGGGCAGCAGCGAGGCGGTTTTGATATATACCAGCCGGGCCGCCATCTCTAAAAACTCGCTGGCCACGTCCAGGTCCGCCTCCCGCATCAGTTGAATTTGCTCCAGGTACTGGTCCAAAAGCTCCGCAATGGGGATGTCGTAAATATCTATCTTGCTCTTTGCCACCAGGGCCAGCAATAAGTCCAGGGGACCCTGGAAAGCCTCCAGCTTATATTGCAGCTTATCCATTGGTCAAAACGCCCCAAACAGCCGGAAGGGCATCTCTGCCACCCAGAGAATGCCCCGGGTAAGGACGCTTTCCACCGCATACAGGGGACCCGAAAACGCCCCGGAAAACATTAGCACAAACAGTACCATAACGAAAATATTCTGGTAGCGGTAGTAGGTTTCCAGGGCCCGGTCGCTGAGAAAAGCCCCCAAAATCCGGGAGCCATCCAGGGGCGGAATGGGCAGCAGGTTAAAGGCAGCCAGGGTTACATTAACCGTGATATAGTAATTCAGCAGATGATAAATAAACTGGTTTACGCCGTTCACCCCGGTAAACCGGGCGGAAACCACCAGCGCGTTGGCCAGAACCGCCCCCAAAAGCCCTGCCAAAAGGTTGGAAACCGGCCCCGCCAGGGCCACAATGGCCATGTCCCGCTTCGGCTTTTTAAAATAGCGGGGATCCACCGGCACGGGCTTTGCCAAGCCAAACCCAAAGAGAAACAGCCACACCGTGCCCACCGGGTCCACGCTGGCCAGGGGGTTCAGGGTCAGGCGGCGGTCCAGCTTAGCGGTGGGGTCTCCCAGCTTATAGGCCACCCAGCCGTGGGCGCACTCGTGCAAAGGCAGAATGCAGACGATCACAAAAATGATGGCCAACACCTGGGCCGCCACCAGGGACACATCCACGTGGCCCCCGGCCATGATGGTCCTTATCACATTAAAAATCAAACTACGCCACGTTCCTTTCCCGGCCGGAAAACGGCCGCGCACCCTGTAAAAAGGCACGGTGTTTTGATAGCGGAGGCAGCGAAAGACCCCCGGGTAAAACAGTACATGGAAGGATTATAACCTATTTTTGGAGAAAAGACAATTCTTTTCAAAAAAAACTTGCATTTTATCCCCATGTCTGGTATAATCCATTTGTTTAAAGAATTTGAACCACAAAATATCTGCCTGCTATAGAAGGAGGTGCAGAGATATGGCAAAATGTGAATTTTGCGGCAAGGGCGTTTCTTTTGGCTGCAAGGTGTCCCACTCCATGCGTCACTCCAATCGGACCTGGAAGCCTAACATCCGCCGCGTAAAGGCAATTGTTGACGGGACTCCCCAGCGTGTATACGCCTGCACCCGCTGCCTGCGCTCCGGCAAAGTTACCCGCGCCGTATGATCGCTAGGCCGCGTCCACATCCGCATGAGCCAGGGCTGTCTATTTCAGACAGCCCTGTTTCTGTTTTTCTGCTCAAAAGCTGTCGTTAGGCAAATGAGCCGGCCCAGCTGGCCTTACGCTGGCACGGGCCTTAGGTTACGCCACGCAGCAAATGATGGGCATTTTTTAAAGAAACTGCTCCTTTGCCCCTTAAACGTTTTGGTAATAGGATGGCCTTACAGGGCGGCCGTGCCCCGGGCTCTTTACGCATTATAATGGGCCCCGCTGGAAAAGCCGGTAAAGCCGAATTTTCGATTAGGCCGCTTACCGCCCTGTTTTACAAAAACCATTTGATTCCATAGCTCTTTCTACGCCGCACTGACTATAGCGGCGGATTTTTTTCGTTGCGGCATTTCACTCCGTCATATGCACGTCCAGCTGGGGGAAGGGAATGGAAATGTTCTCTTTGTCGAAAGCGGCCTTTACCCCCTCCTGCATGGCAAAATACAGGTTCCAATACTCCTCTTGCTTACACCACAGCTTCATTACCAAGGTCACCGAGCTGTCTTTCCAGTCTCCCACTGCAATCATGGGCGCGGGCGTTTCCAGCACACGGGGATCTTTTTCCGCCAGGCGGGCCAGCACGGCTTTAGCCTTTTCCAGGTCCGCCGTATAGGCCACACCATAGCTTAGGTCCAGCCGCCGGGTGCCATTGGTGGAAAAGTTCACCACCACGTCGCCGGTAATCTTTGAGTTTGGCACAATGACCTCCTTGTTGTCATATGTAGCCAAAATGGTATAGAGAATCTCAATGCGCTTCACCGTGCCCTCATAGTTCCCAAACGCCAGGTAATCTCCCATTTTAAAGGGTTTGGTAAAGATGATCTGCATCCCGCTGACAAAGTTAGAGAGGCTTCCTTGCAGGGCAAAGCTGGCGGTAAGCCCCGCCGCCCCCAAAGCCGCCACCAGAGAGGTAATATTAATTTGCAGCTGGGCAATGGCACTGACCAAGGCCACAGCGATCACCAGGGCCTTTACCACCGAGCCGACAAACCCCGCCACCAGGGGATCTGCCACGCCCCTTTTTATGGCCTTTTTAGTAAGGGTCGCGGCCAGCCGGGCCAGCTGCCAGCCCACAAAAAAGATTATCCCCGCCACCAGCAGGTTGCCGCCCAGGTCCAGCAGCCAGCTGATGGTTTTATGAATAAACTCGTCCATCAAGACCCCTCCCCGTTACTGTTTTTCCACCGGCTGCCGCCGTTTTTTTTATTAGTAAAGAATAGAAAAATCAAATTAGCCGGTCCAAGCGCCACCTTTATTATACACACTTTTTCCTGAAATAGGAATATTTTCCGGAAAATTTCTCAACAAAAGAAAAATAGGATGTACGTTCCGGGGCTTGTGTGGTATAATATTCCCAGAGTATTTGCCGCCGCGAAGCATTTTCTGTTCTAATATGGTTCCTCTGGTGCGGCGGTTATCAATATGAAAAAGTGGGGAAATATGGGTCATGTATCAACTTAGCGAGATCTGCCGGGTCTGCTTCCCGAAACGGGACGGTATAGACGTACTGAACAGCCAGCTGGCCCTGGCTATGCGGAAATTCTTTGCCACCGGCCAAAAACCGGTGCGGGTACGGGAGAACCTGACTCTGAACGGCTACAGGGGTCAAGTTCGGGGAAAGCTTAGCAGGCACTCCGTGTACTGGAGCCTGAAGATCAGCGGAGCCCAGGGAAACAGCGTGGTTCTGGAGGAGGCCTTTGGCCAGCCCAGCGGCTGGATGCTGGTGACCAGGGACTTTACCGGGGTAATTACCGGCCGCTCCTATTTTGATCAAAACCACGACTGGGTTAAAAGCGAATATTATGAGCCCTGGGACTCTACCCAGGCCAAGGTGGTCTTTTCCCCTTTGCGCAAAGACCGCCAGGTGCTTTTGCGGGACTGGGACCCAGCCAAACAGGCCTTTCGAGAGACCCGTCTGGCTTTGGCCCCATACCAGTCCGGCACGGCCCAGCAAAATGTGGTGGACGCCCAGCTGGGCCAGCCGCTGCTTCTGCTGGCCACTGTCACCGGCGAGCTCTGCTGCTGCCCCGGCGCCCAGGCCCAGCTGCGGGAACAGGCCACACAAGACGCTGCTGGGGAAGCGACCATTCTAATGCCCGCCTGGGAGGTCCGGGACGGAGCCCTTGTGGACGGAGAAGCGGAGGAACCCACCACCATTACCTTTACCAGCCTGGAAGAATACGCCAAGATTGAGCCAGGCCGGAGAAGCGCGGCCCCCGTCTCTCCTGCTCCCCCCCAGCCGGACCTGCCCTCCGGGGAGGAATTCACCCCCAGCGCTGATCCAAACAGCCTTTTGGAAGCCCCCTCTGGGGAGGAACCTATGCTCTCTCTGGAAACAGCTTCTGCTCTGCCGGAAACCGGCGACGCAACAGCGGACGCGGCTTCCCTGATGGAAGCCGACGGCTCTCGGAAGCCGGGACCTTCCCAACAGGAACACAGCGCGACATCAACGGACTTGGCTTCCTCGGCAGCGCCTGACGGCTCTCGGGAGCCGGGACCTTCCCAACAGGAACACAGCGCGACATCAACGGACCTGGCTTCCTCGGCAGCGCCTGACGGCTCTCGGGAGCCGGGACCTTCCCAACAGGAACACAGCGCGACATCAACGGACCTGGCTTCCTCGGCAGCGCCCGACGGCTCTCGGGAGCCGGGACCTTCCCAACAGGAAAACAGCGCAACATCAACGGACTTGGCTTCCTCGGCAGCGCCCGACGGCTCTCGGGAGCCGGGACCTTCCCAACAGGAACACAGCGCGACATCAACGGACTTGGCTCCCTCGGCAGCGCCTGACGGCTCTCGGGAACCAGGACCTTCCCAACAGGAACACAGCGCGACATCAACGGACTTGGCTTCCTCGGCAGCGCCCGACGACTCTCGGGAGCCGGGACCTTCCCAACAGGAACACAGCACAACATCAACGGACTTGGCTTCCTCGGCAGCGCCCGACGGCTCTCGGGAGTCGGGACCTTCCCAACAGGAGACGCCCCCTTTGAACCGCCGGGGGCGCACCCAGCAGCCTAACGGCTATACCTCGTATGAAGGGGACTATGTCAATGGAAAGCGCCATGGATTTGGCTCTTACTACTATAAGGATGGAAACCTGTGCTACGCCGGTTTCTGGAAGGAGGATCGGCGGGACGGCCTGGGGGTCTCTTTCCGGGACAGCGACCACGCCCTACACGTGGCAAACTGGAAAAACGGCCAGCCTGGAGGGCTGGTAAGCTTATTCGACGCCAACGGCAGCCTACGGTTTGGCGGAAGAATTGAAAACGGCAAAAAAGAGGGCGCGGGTGTGGTGCTGGACGCCCAAGACGGCACCGTATTTGTGGGCCAGTGGAAGGGCGGCGAACCCACAGGTCTGGGTTCGGCCTTTGACCAGGAGGGCCGTCTGCTGTACTATGGCCAGTGGAAAAACGGCCTACGCCACGGCCATGGAACCGAATTCGACCAAAACGGCGCGGTGGTGTTTGACGGCCAGTGGCGGGAAGGGGCCTACTATAACGGTGTGCTGTATCAAAAGCTTTCTCAGCCAGACCAAGAATAGACACAATATGTAGGCTGGGGACCGCCCTGCCAGCCCCCAGCCCTTTGGTGTTTAGCGCATCATTTTCTCCACGTCGCCAATGAGATTGCCCACCGTATGAATGGCCTTACTGGCATTTTTCTTCATGTGCGCCGCCTTACTACGCCGGCCGCCCATAGCTTTTGTGCCGATAACGGCCACCGCCGTGCCAGCCAGCAGGCCCATGCCCACGCCCTTTGCCACGCTCATTGTCTGCTTATACATCGCGTCAAACCTCCATAATATAATTGTGATTCTCAGCAGCCACAATACTGCCCTAATGCTCATGTTTCCCGCCTCCGTCCCCGTTTATTCCGGGTAAATTTTTCTGCGAAAGGTCTTTATCATGTCAACTCTCAATATTGTCCTGGTCCAGCCGGAAATCCCACAAAACACCGGCAACATTGCCCGCACCTGCGCGGTCACCGGAGCGTCTCTGCATCTGGTGGGACCCATGGGTTTTACCCCGGACGACAAAAAGCTGCGCCACGCGGGGCTGGACTATTGGCGGTTTTTGTCCCTTTATCGCTATAATAGCCTATCCGAATTTTTTGAGAAAAACACTGGAGAATTTTTCTTTTTTTCCACCAAAGCCCAGCGCCGCCACAGCGACCCGCACTATCCCGACGGGTGCTACCTGTTCTTTGGAAAAGAGTCTGCCGGCCTGCCGGAGGACCTGCTTTTTACCCACCCAGACCGCTGTGTGCGCATTCCCATGCTGGGCGGGGCCCGCAGCCTGAACCTGGCCAATTCCGTGGCCATCGGAACTTTCGAGGTGCTGCGCCAGTGGGATTATCCCCAGCTGGAATGCGGCGGAGCCCTGCGGGACTATGACTGGGCCGCGGCCAAAGAGGCTTTTCCGGGGTCTGAGTATTTGTAAAACCCGGCTGCCTTTCAATTCCTTGACCCGCAAAAAACCGCCCCGCGTTCCCTAAATACCATGCCTCCAGCCCCCATTGTTTTCACAAAATTCACAACTCCCCCTCTTCCGTGCCCAGGGGGAGTTGTGGTATAATGGGCTTAGCGAATCGGACTGGGCTTGCCGCCGCTTTTGCTTTGTTGGTGGGCCCCTTCTTGGGGGACCAGGTGCTGGCGGGCCGCTGTTTCGGCGTTGCTATGCAACGCCGAAAGGCGCTGCTTTTGGGCGCGGCGCTGGTCTGGGGGCCTCTTTAGCCCAGTGGGCCGGGCCGAGTCAGTGGACCCACTCCTTTTTCCTTCGCGCCGCTTTTAAGGGCCTTAGGGTCAAGGTCGCCTCCGGCGGCCAGGGCTCCTCGCCCTGGACCTCGGAAGGGGCCTAACGCCCCTTCACCGCGCAATGTGTCCGCTTTTTTACCATTTCCCTTTCCATATGGAGGTGCGCTGTGCATTTTATCGAGTTTCAAGACGTCTGCAAATTCTATGCCATGGGCGAAAACAAAATCGCCGCTGCCGACCACATCAGCTTCTTTGTGGAAAAAGGCGAATTTTGCGTTATCGTGGGCCCTTCCGGCGCTGGCAAGACCACGGTGCTAAACATGCTGGGGGGCATGGACGCCTGCGATGAGGGCCGCATTCTGCTGGACGGCGCGGTGATTAGCGAATACAGTTCCCGGCAGCTTACCGCCTACCGCCGCACGGACGTGGGCTTTGTGTTCCAGTTTTACAATCTGGTGCAGAACCTAACCGCCCTGGAAAATGTAGAGCTGGCCAGCGAGATCTGCCCAGATCCTCTGGACGCCAAAACCACCCTGGAGGGTGTGGGGCTGGGGGACCGGCTGCGCAACTTTCCAGCCCAGCTCTCCGGCGGCGAGCAGCAGCGGGTGTCCATTGCCCGGGCCCTGGCCAAGAACCCTAAGATCCTCTTGTGCGACGAGCCCACCGGCGCGCTGGACTACAACACCGGCAAGGCTGTGCTGGGCCTTTTGCAGGAGACCTGCCGGAAAACCGGCCGCACCGTGTTGGTGATCACCCACAACGGGGCCTTGACCGCCATGGCCGACCGGGTTATAAAAATTAAAAGCGGCAAGGCCATCTCCAACCAAGTGAACCCCCACCCCACCCCAGTGGAGGACATCGAGTGGTAAGGAGGCCCTCGCTATGAAAAAAACGTACCTCAAGTCCATTTGGCGCACCATCCGCCACAGCCTTTCCCGGTTTTTGGCCATCTTCTCCATTGTGGCTCTGGGGTCCGGCTTTTTGGCGGGGGTGTTGGCCTCGCCCCTGGACATGCGCCTTTCCGCGGACAACTACTGTGACCAGGGCAACATGTTTGACCTGCGGGCTGTGTCTACCCTGGGGCTGACAGAGGATGATATAACGGCTCTGGCCCAGGTCGAGGGCGTGGCGGACGTTCAGCCAGCCTACGACCTGGACCTGGTACTGCGCTCGGAAGAAGGGGACGCCTATACCACCCGGCTGCACACCCTGGCTGAAAGCGGCGGGGCCCGTATTAACACCCCTATACTGGTCGAGGGACGGCTGCCCCAAAAGGCTGGCGAATGCGCGGTGGTGCTGACCAAGTCCTTTTTCAAGGGCAGCGACTGGGTGGGCCAGACCCTGACCCTGGAGGAGGAAAACGAAGCCCTGCCCCGGCGGCTTACTGTGGTGGGTACGGTTAAAACCCCGCTATATATGTCTTTAGAGCAGGAATACACCACCGCCGGATCGGGTTCTCTGGGGCTCATGGCCTATACCGTAGCCGAGAGCTTTGACCAGGACTATTATACCACGGCCTATCTGACTTTGGAGGGTTCTCAAGAGCTGAACGCCTTTGACGGGGCCTATGAGCAACTGGTGGCGGACGCTGCCGAAAAGCTGGAAGCCCTGGGAGAGCAGCGGGCGGGGATTCGGTATCAAGATATTATGGACGAGGCCAACGCCCAGCTAGCCGACGCCCGCAAAGAGTATGCAGATGGGAAAAAAGAGGCTGAGGAAGAGCTGGAGAAAGCCCTAAAGGAGCTTCAGGACGGAGAGAAGAAATTGGCCGACAGCGAACAAAAGCTGGCCGACGCCGAACAGGAGCTGGCTGACGGCCGCAAGGGGCTGGAAGAGGGGCGGACCAAATACCAGGCGGAAACAGCGGATGCCAAACAAAGGATTCGCGATGGCCGGGACCAGATCAGCGGCTACCAAAGCCAGATCGACAGCGGCAGGGCCCAGCTGCGCACCGCCCAAGCCCAGCTGAACGGAGGTTTTGAAGAGCTGGCCGCCAACGAAGCGGAACTGGCCGGAGCCAAAGAGGAGCTGGACAAGACCCAGGCCAACCTGGACGCTCTGGACCAGGGAAAAGCAGCGCTGGAACAGACCGCCGCCCAGCTGGGCCTACCTGCCGGAGACGGCAGCGACCAAAGCGCCCTAGCTCTGATTTCCCAGCTGGAACAGCTGGCCCCAGAAGCCGCCCAGGCCTTTGCGCAACTAAAAGCGGGGCTGGAAGCCCTGGCTGCTCAAGGCACAGACACTGCCGGGGCCCGGCAGGCCATAGAGACAGGTTTGGCCCAGTATCACACAGGCCTGGCCCAGGCCCAGCAGGCCCGGACCCGCCTGGAAGAGAGCCAGCGGCAGCTAAACGCCCAGCTAACCCAGCTGGAACAGCAGCAGGCCCAGCTTACCAGTCAAAAGGCGGAGCTGGACCGCTCGGAGGCCGCCTTGCAGCAGGCCATGCGGGACGCCGAGGCAGAGTTTGCCCAGGCGGAAAAGGACCTGGCCCAGGGACAGGCCGACTATGACGAGGGCCTGCAAAAGCTGGAGGATGGCAAAAAGGATCTGGCCCAGGGCTGGGATGAGTACGAAACTGGCAGGACCGACGCGGACCGGGCACTGGCCGACGCGGAGGAGAAGATCCATGACGCCCAGGCGGATATCGACAAAATAGAGGCCTGCGAGTGGTATATCTTTGACCGAAAGGACAACGCGGGCTTTTCCAGCTACGCGGACAACGCGGACAAGATTGCCGCCATTGCCCAGGTGTTCCCGGTGTTCTTCTTCCTGGTGGCCGCGCTGGTGGCCCTGACCACCATGACCCGCATGGTGGAGGAAGAGCGGCAGCTTATTGGCACCATGAAAGCCCTGGGGTATTCCTCCCTCTCCATTGCCGCCAAGTACCTGCTGTATGCCGCCGCGGCCAGTCTTTTCGGCTGCGCGGCGGGGGTGGCTGTGGGCATGTGGCTGTTCCCCACTATTATTGTGAATGCCTATAATATCATGTACGACCTGCCCCAGGCGCTGACGCCCTTTAACTGGACCCTGGCGCTGGTCTCGGCGGTAACGGCTGTGCTGTGTACCCTGACGGCCACCCTCTCTGCCTGCTGGCACGCCCTAAAGGAGGTCCCTGCCCGGCTGATGCTGCCTAAAGCCCCCAAGGCGGGCAAACGCATTCTGCTGGAATATATCACCCCCTTGTGGAGCCGCCTGAAGTTTACCCAAAAGGTAACCGCCCGCAACCTGTTCCGCTATAAAAAACGCTTTTTCATGACCGTGCTGGGCATTGCCGGGTGCACGGCTCTGCTGGTGACAGGCTTTGGCATACGGGACTCCATCTCCGACATTGTGGAACTGCAATATACCCAGCTGTCCCAGTATCAGCTTATTGTGGCCCTAAACGAAAGCGAGGCTTTGGAAACTCCTGGTCTTATGGAGATTTTGTCCGGTAAGGACCGGGTGCTGGACTACCTGCCCGCCCTACAGGACAGTGGCACGGTGATACCAGAAGCGGGCCGGCCAGAGGACAGTGTGACTATTTTCGCCACACCCCAAGGGGACCGGCTGCCAGAGTTTTTCCACTTCCGC
The DNA here is from genome assembly GCF_034334985.1 of Acutalibacter intestini. Taxonomy (NCBI): domain Bacteria; kingdom Bacillati; phylum Bacillota; class Clostridia; order Eubacteriales; family Acutalibacteraceae; genus Acutalibacter; species Acutalibacter intestini. The sequence goes on from NZ_JAWXXL010000019.1 coordinate 48,504, forward strand.
CACCGCACAGACAGCCAGCCTGTGGACTATAACGAAAACTCTGTCATTATTACAGAAAAGCTGGCGGAGCGCCACCGTCTCTCGGTAGGAGATCGTATTACTGTGAAAAATCAGGATGAAGATCAGGCCAGCTTTGTCATAACCGATATTTGCGAAAACTATGTACACCACTACCTATACCTTTCCCCTGCTGCCTACCAGGAGGCCTTTGGCCAGGAAGCCACGGTAAACTCCCTATTATGTAAGTTACCGGAAGAGGGCCCCCGGGGCGGTGAAGAGGCCCTGACCACGGACCTGCTCCAGTGCGGCGGCGTGGCCATGACCACCTCTACCAAAGAGCTTTCCGCCAGCTTTCATAATAGCCTGCAAAGCATCAATTCCATTGTGCTGGTGCTCATTATCTCGGCGGGGGCCCTGGCCTTTGTAGTGCTATATAACCTGACCAACATCAATATTACCGAGCGGGAAAAAGAGCTGGCCACCATCAAGGTGCTGGGCTTTTACCAGAGCGAGGTGGCTGCCTATATCTACCGTGAGTCCGCCATGCTGACCCTGATTGGAACCGGGGTGGGGCTGCTGCTGGGCGTTGTGCTGCACCAGTTTGTCATCCGCACCGCAGAGGTGGACCTAGTAATGTTCGGCCGGAATATCTACCCCCTCAGCTATATATTCGCCACTTTGCTGACCTTCCTGTTCAGCCTGTTAGTAAGCCTGGTGATGTATAAGAAGCTGGCAAATATCAGTATGGTGGAAAGCATGAAGGCGCCGGAGTAGGGAATCAAGGGGCGCGGGCACCGCGCTGTCTCATCTAGAAATTCATTAAGGAGACTCACCATGAAACATCTCATCATTGCCGGGGTGCCCCGGTCTGGCAAAAGCACCCTGGCCCGCCGGGTGGCCCAGTCCTTTGGCTGGCAGCATATCTCCATGGACGCGGTGATCGCCGGGTTCGAACGCTGCTTCCCCCAAACCGGGGTGGACACCGGCATCGCTGTAAACGCAGGGAAGCCCTCGGCAGAGATTCTCCGCATCATCAGCGGAAAGATGGCCCCTTTCCTGGAGGTTATGACCAGCCAAGAGGAATACGACCAGAAAAACGGGCCTATGGTCATTGACATGTACCAACTTCTGCCAGAGGACTATACCCAGTTCCTGAACCCGGCGGTCTGCGATATTTTCTATCTTCTTACCGCCGACGTAACCCCTCAGGAGCGCTTTGACATCCAGAAAAAATATGATACGCCAGAGGACTACAGCTACTGTCTCTCTGACGAAGAGCGCATGGAGGGCTGCGAATACCTGGTGGAACAAAGCCGAATGATTCGGGACCAGTGCCAAAAGCTGGGCCTGCCCTACTATGAGACCTCCCTTCAACGGGAGAAAGTCTTTGACGAGATATTACAAACCCTTACGGCACAGCGAATGTGCTATGAGGACGCGGAGGGAGAGCGTTCATCCGATCCATAAACAAAGAATACGCAAAGGCGTATGTTATCATGAAAAACAAACGGATTCATCTGGAAGTTCCCCGCCAAAACCACAAGGAGCGCGCGCTGGCTTTTCGGCAGGAATTTTTCAGTTCCGGCGAGCCGGTGATGTTTGGCAGCGAGCTGCTGGACCAAACCGAGTGCTATGAGGACTGGCTGGATAGCGTCACAAAAAACGCGGCCCCAGAGACCGTAAGCCCTAGGGCGTGTTCACATAAGCGTTCGTACGCGTCTTTTTGGCAAATTTTTGTCATCTTCTTCGTTGAAAATTCTTGAAGTACGCGAGTACGTCTGCGAATTTTCGTCTTGAATCTGACAAAAATTTACTCCAAAATCCGCATACTCTGCTTATGGGAACACGCCCTAGCTGGGTGCGAACCGACACGTTTTTCGCAATGGACGGAGAGGACAAGATTGTGGGCATCATTGACCTACGCCATACTCTCAATGACTTTTTAGCAGACTTGGGCAACTGCGGCTGCAGTGTGCGGCCCAGCCAGCGCCAAAAAGGCTATGCGGGGCAGATGCTGGGGCAGGTGCTGGACCGGGCCAAAGAGGTGGGACTGACAGCGCTGTATATCTCTGTGGAGCGGGAAAACCTCCCCTCGGTAAAGGTAATCAAGCGTAACGGCGGCGTCTACCAGCGCAGCTTTACCCATGAAGGACAGCAGGCGGATATTTATGCCTTTCGAATTTAGGAATCCCTGGAAAATTTACCCTCGCGCGGCTGTTTTCGCAAAGTTCTACTTGCAAACAGCCGCGTTTTGTTATACAATATTTGGTAGTAGGCTGTTCGTTACCGCCACCTTATCTCTATACAAAAGGAGTGCTCCAACATGAACTATTTGAACAAAAAGACCGTTGAGGACATTGACGTAGCCGGCAAGCGGGTTCTGGTCCGCTGCGACTTTAACGTCCCTATGAAGGACGGCGCAATCACCGACACCAAGCGCATTGTAGGCGCGCTGCCCACTGTAAAGTACCTTTCTGATCACGGCGCCAAGGTGATTCTCTGCTCTCACATGGGCCGTCCCCACAATATTTTTAACGATACCGTGAAGCTGGACAAGAAGGAAAAGAAAAAGATTGACGCTATGCCCCAGGCCGAGCAGGCCGAGGCCACCGCTAAGGCCCTGGAGGCCGCTAAGGGCGATGTGACCAAGTTCTCCCTAGCCCCTGTGGCCGCCGAGCTGGGTAAGCTTTTGGGCAAAGAAGTGACTATGGCCAAGGACGTGATCGGCCCCGATGCCAAAGCCAAAGCCGCCGCTCTGAAAGACGGCGACGTGATGATTATTGAGAACATCCGCTTCCATGCTGAAGAGACCAAGAACGACCCCGCCTTTGCCAAAGAGCTGGCCTCTATGGCCGAGATTTATGTAAACGACGCTTTCGGCACCGCCCACCGGGCCCACGCCTCTACCGAAGGAGTGTCCCATTATCTGCCTGCCGTGTGCGGCTACCTGATCCAGAAGGAGATCACCGTCATGGGCGGCGCCCTGACCGAGCCCAAGCGCCCCTTTGTGGCCATTTTGGGCGGCGCGAAGGTCTCTGACAAAATCGGCGTGATCGACAACCTGATCAGCAAGGTAGACACCCTGATCATCGGCGGCGGGATGGCCTATACCTTCTTCAAAGCCCAGGGCTATGGCATTGGCACCTCACTATGCGAAGAGGACAAACTGGAGCTGGCCAAGGCTACCCTGGAAAAAGCCCAGAAGAACGGCGTGAAGTTCCTGCTGCCTGTGGACACCAAGGTAGGCAAGGCGTTTGACCCCGACACCGAGAGCCAGGTAGTGGACTCCACCAGTATTCCCGAGGGCTGGATGGGCCTGGACATTGGCCCCAAAACCATTGAGCTGTTTAGCGAGGCTATTAAGGGCGCGGCCACCGTGGTGTGGAACGGCCCCATGGGCGTCTCCGAGTGGGACAACTTCGCAAAGGGCACCATTGGCGTAGCCTCTGCTGTGGCCGAAAGCGGCGCCATTTCCATCATCGGCGGCGGCGACAGCGCGGCGGCGGTAGAGAAGCTGGGCTTCGCGGAGAAGATGACCCACATTTCCACCGGCGGCGGCGCCTCCCTGGAGTTCCTGGAGGGCCTGGAGCTGCCTGGTATTGCCTGCCTGAACGAGAAATAATTTTGCTATACGGGAGGGCGGGGGATGACTCCGCTCTTTCTTGTGAAAGAAGGATCGGTCTATGAAAGACCAGGTTTTTGGCGCGTTCCTGCGGCTGGTGATTAGCCCGCTGAAATGAATCTGCGCGGAACGGGCCCCTTCCCAAAAGGACAAGCTGCTGAAAAAAAAGGATTGAGGACCTGGAGAGTACCGCCCTGCTGGACTAAAATGAACGGTGAAAGGCTGAATTCGAATATACCAGACCACAAACCGGCCACCGCAAGGAAAATTTTCTATAGGACCAACTGACATGCAGTTCCGCGCTTTTTTGCGTATGATTATTGACGCGCCGGATGACACCGAGCTTGAAAATGATCCCGAGAAAAAGTCAAAACTCATTGTAAAGATTTAGGAAAAATTTGCAAAACACTTTGGAGGAATAATTACCATGAACAAAGCACTGCGCAAAGCCGTTATTGCCGGCAACTGGAAGATGAACAAGACCCCCGCCGAGGCCAAAGAGCTCATTGCCGCCATCGCACCCCTGGTAAAGGACGCGGGCTGCGACGTGGTGGCCTGCGCCCCCTTTGTGGACCTTTCCGCCGCCCAAGAGGCCGCACAGGGCACCAACATCCAGATCGGCGCGGAGAACTGCCACTGGGCCAAGTCCGGCGCGTTCACCGGAGAGATCTCCGCTGAGATGCTGGCCTCTATGGGTGTGAAAATCGTCATCATCGGCCACAGCGAGCGCCGCCAGTACTTTGGCGAAACCGACGTCACTGTACACGACCGGGTGCGCGCCGCTTTGGACGCGGGCCTCACCGTAATCCTCTGCGTGGGCGAGACCCTGGAGCAGCGGGAGCAGGGCATTACCAGCGAGCTGTGCGCCCTACAGACCAAAATCGCCCTGGGCGGGGTTAGCGAGGAGGAGCTGAAGCGTATTATCATTGCTTACGAGCCCGTATGGGCCATCGGCACCGGCAAAACCGCCACCGCCGCCCAGGCCAACGAGGTCTGCGCCCTGATCCGCCAGACCATTAAGGATTTGTACAATTGCGCCGCTGGGGACGGCATCACCATTCAGTACGGCGGCTCTATGAACGCCGCTAACGCCGCCGAGCTGCTGGCCCAACCCGACGTGGACGGCGGCCTCATCGGCGGAGCCTCCCTGAAGCCCCAGGACTTTGCCACCATCGTAAAGGCCGCTACCGAGGGCTAAGCCGTGTAGGAGCGCTGCGGGCGCTATGTTCACACCCTGTGGGTGCTGGCCGCGCTGTTCAAGATCGCCCAATCCCTGTGCGCGGCCGTTTTGACCGCCGGTAAACTGGCCAACAACGTCACCTTTCAGCTGGCGCTGGACAGCCTGGGGCCCTTTTTGCCGGTGATGTCCCTGGTCTGCCTTTTGGGCGGGCTGCTGTTCGCGGCGTGGAGCTGGCGGCCAGCCTCCTCCACCGTAAAAAGTAATAACGAAAGGAACCGAAGTACAGCATGAAAAAACCCCTTGTTTTGATGATTCTAGACGGCTTCGGCATTGCCCCGGATGAGGGCAACGCCATTGTGGCCGCCAAGACCCCTAACCTGGACCGCATCCTTAAGGAGAACCCCGTCACAAAGATCGGGGCCTCCGGCATGGACGTGGGCCTGCCCGACGGCCAGATGGGCAACAGCGAAGTGGGCCACACCAATATTGGCGCGGGCCGCATTGTGTACCAGGAGCTGACCCGTATCACCAAGTCCGCCCAGGACGGGGACATGGAGAAGAATCCCGCCCTGCTGCACGCCATGCGGTCTGCCAAAGAGAACGGCAAGGCCCTGCACTTTATGGGCCTTTTATCTGATGGCGGCGTGCACAGCCACAACACCCACCTGTACGCCCTGCTGGGCATGGCCAAGAATATCGGCGTGGAAAAGGTCTTTGTCCACTGCTTTTTGGACGGCCGGGACGTGCCCCCTTCCAGCGGCAAAGACTATGTGAAGGAGCTGGCGGAAAAGCTGGAGGAGATTGGCCTGGGCCAGGTGGCCACTGTGATGGGCCGGTACTATGCCATGGACCGGGACAACCGCTGGGAGCGGGTGGAAAAGGCCTATGCCGCTATGGTGTATGGCGAAGGCCTAGAGGCCGCGTGCCCCGTGTGCGCGGTGCAGACCTCCTACGACCAGAAGGTCACCGACGAGTTCGTGGTGCCCACAGTGTGCCAGGGCGCCCAGCCCATTGAGGCGGGGGACTCTATCATCTTCTACAACTTCCGCCCCGACCGCGCCCGGGAGATCACCCGCACCCTGGTAGACCCAGACTTTACCGGTTTTGAGCGCAAAAAGGGCTTCTTCCCCCTCAACTACGTGTGCATGACCCAGTACGACGCAACGATGCCTAACGTAGACGTGGCCTACAAGCCCGAGGGCCTGGAGAACACTTTTGGCGAATATATTTCTAATAAGGGCCTGACCCAGCTGCGTATTGCCGAGACAGAGAAGTACGCCCATGTGACCTTCTTCTTTAACGGCGGCGTGGAGAAGCAGTACCCCGGCGAGGACCGGATTTTGGTAAAATCCCCGGCGGTAGCCACCTACGACCTACAGCCGGAGATGAGCGCCTACGAGGTTACCGACAAGATGGTGGAGGCTGTGAAGTCTGGCAAATACGACGCCCTGATTCTCAACTATGCCAACTGCGACATGGTGGGCCACACCGGCGTGTTTGAGGCCGCCGTCAAGGCTGTGGAGGCTGTGGACGCCTGCATTGGCCGGGTGGAAGCTGCCGTGAAAGAGATGGACGGCTGCATCCTGCTGACTGCGGACCACGGCAACGCCGACAAGATGGTGGATGACGACGGTACGCCCTTTACCGCCCACACCACCAACCCGGTGCCCTTCTGCGTGATCAACCACCCCTGCCAGCTGCGGGAAGGCGGTCGCCTGGCGGACATTGCCCCTACCATGCTGAAAGTGCTGGGCCTGCCCCAGCCCGCCGAGATGAGCGGCGAGAGCATTATAAAATAAAAAGAGACTCCAGATGAGGTAAACTGCTATGACTTCAACGGATATAGTAGGCTTTGTCATTTTGATGATCGTAGCCCTGTCCCTCATCGGCCTGTCTGTTCCCCTGCTGATGGGCAAGGGCGCTTGGTTAGTGGCTGGATATAACACCATGAGCGCCCAGGAAAAAGCCCAGTGGGACGGTCCGGCCCTGGCCCGGTTTACCGGGAAGATTCTGCTGGCCTGCGGGCTGGCCACCATACTGTATGGGGTGGGGCTGTTCTGTTTTAGCCTGCCATGGATCACCTGGGTGTACCTGGTTCTGCTGCTGGGGCTGTGCGGCTTCGCGGTGGCCTGGTGCAATACCGGCGGGCGGTTCCGCAAATAAAAGACCTCCTTTTTGCGAAATAGCTGCCGCTCCGCACGGAGCGCGCCCTACGGCAGGACCCTTGGGGCTTTGCGTCTCGGTCGGTTCGCAGCTTATCTGCCACCGACAGACACTCACCCCCAACCCCCACCAGGCGCCGAGAGTTGACAGGGCCAACTCTTCGCACCAGGACCGTTCTAGTTTTCTAATACTATGTTTAGGAGTAATTAATAACTATTTTCTTTTCGCAAGAAGTCTAATAAAATGATACGAAAAGGACCGACGGCAGCAAAATGGCTGCGCCGGTCTTTTGTTTTCTATATTATTTCTTTCCGTACCGCTGGGCCCGTCCGTCTTCAATAGGCCCGGACCAGTCCATGCCAAAGCCGAAGTCATAAGCATGGCCCTGGCTGTCGGTGTAGGGCTCCATATCCAGGGAGGCGTCCTCACAGTGGCGCTCTACCGTCTCCATATGGGCCGGCATCTGCACTGGCAGCAGACCGCTGGGCTGGGCTCCGCCGCTGATCATCTGGAACAGCGCCTGGCCCTGCACCCCGAAATCAACGAGAATTCCGTCCGCATAGGGCTCGAACTCGGCCGGTACCGTGGGGTTGTGCATCCGCAGCACCACAATCACCGGCTTCTCCCCCATGGCCTTTTTGGTGTCCAGCACCAGATCCAGGTCGCTCTCGTTGCGGGCTACCGTGGTCTTGCCCTTATACGAGCGGTTGGTAAAGTCCTCCCGGAAGTCGCCCCCAGCCACGCTCTCCTCCCGGGCGGCGTGGGCGGTGTAGGGCCTGTATTGCAGGCTAACGGGCAGGTAGCCGTTTCCCCCGGCCTCCCGGTCTGCCTGGGAATAGCCGTCGGAGAGGGGGCTCTCCATAAACACCAGGGCAAAGTCCGCCTCCTCCGGGGACTGGGCCCAGTCGTAGTATTTTTCCACCAGGGCCCGCTCCACCGGCTGGATAGTCTGAGCGGGCATGGGCGTACGGAAGAAGGTCTTGCCCGCCGCCACATGCCGGTCTGGGATATACACCTTTTTCCGCTCCCGCTGGGGCAGCGCGCCGTTGTTCTTTACCAGCACCAGGGACCTTAGCTGGGCCTCAAAGCCCGCCTGGCAAAAGTCCTCCCGGCCCACCGTGGCGGCGCTCTCCTCGGGGTCCAGGTAGGGGTTCTCAAACAGGCCGCAGCGGAAGATATTCAGCAGCAGCCGCACGGCGGACTCTTCAAAACGCTTACGCATGGCGGCCTCGCCGTGCTTCTGGCAGCCCAGCCGGTAGGCCTCCAGCACCGGGGCTACCGCCGAGTTGCCCCCAAACTGGTCTACCCCATTTTCTATGGCCAGCAGGTGCCGCTGGCCCTCGGTCAGGTCCTCTACCCCGTAGCAGCGGCTGCCAAAAGAGTCCACCTCCGGCACCGGGTCGCCTGTAATGCCCCAGTCGGTGCAGACAATGCCCTGGTAGCCGTATTTTTCCCGCAGCAGGTCGTGGATGATGTACTGGCTGTAGGAGTTGCCCATGTTCTTGCCCGAAGGGTCCAGCCCCCAGCTCACCGTGTAGTAGGGCATAATGGCCGAGGCGCTGCCCGTGGGGCCGTCCAACTGAAAAACCCCCTCCAGGAAGGGCTTTAGGTGGCCGTCTAACTGCTGTCCCGGGTACACGGCGAACTTTCCGAAGGGATAATGGGCGTCCCGGCCCCCCTCGCAGGGGCCGCCGCCGGGCCAGTGCTTGGCCATAGCGCAGACGCTGTCCTTACCCCAGCCGCCAGGGGCGCCTTGGGTAGTCTGCAAGCTATCACAGTAGGCCCTGCCGAAGTCTGTCACCAGGTCTGGGCAGGCGCCAAAGGTATCCTCCAGGCGCATCCAGCGGGGCTCGGTAGCCACGTCTACCTGGGGGAACAGGGCCGTGGTGATGCCCAGAGCCCTGCACTCCTTTGAGACCGCGTCTCCAAAGGCCCGGCAGGTCTCGGGAGAAAAGGTAGCGGCCATACCCAACCCTTCCGGCCACTTAGAAACATCCTGCGCACCACTTTTGTACTCCGCCCCGGCCTTGGCGGCGCCGTGGCGGGGGTCACTGGATATGTTCACTGGGATGCCCCAGGGCAGGGCCTCGGCAAAACTTTGCAGGCCGTTACTCCAGTTGGCAGCCACCCGGGCATTTTCCAAGGTCATAGCCAGCACGTGGCGCACGTGATCTTTCTCCAAAAAAGTTTTTTGCTGATCCGTCAGGGCCCAGTGCTCGGCCCCGCTCTCATCCAGGGTCTTGCCGCCGTAGGTGCCGGGGAAGGGCCCCTGGGCGGGGCACGGCACCATCTGGTGGGGCGAGTAGAGCATTAACCCGGCGATCTCTTCCACGCTCATGCGCGCGGCCAGGTCCCGGGCGCGCTCTTCAGCGGGCAGCCGCCAATCCTCATAGGGTAGCAGGCAGCCAGTGCGGGCTAAATCTTTAAAATAGAGCCCGTCCACCTCTAAAACATTGGCTCCAGCGGTACCGATGTCCGGTCCGTCTGGATTTTTGTATACCTGGTAAGCAGCAGCGCGTTTCTCTTTTTCAGCCATAGCAACCTCCTTTGAAATTGTGTTAACACTATAATTATAAGCACTTATTAGAGCAATGTCAACAGAATATTCACCATACAAGCAAACCATTCTGTAAAAAAATTTCAAGCATCCCCCCTATGCCACGGCATTTTCTTTACTTTTCTCTTTATCCCCCTTGCAGAACCAAGAGAAAGAGAGTATACTGAAATCTGAAAGAAAATTTTACCGGATGAGAAGGTGGCTTTCTTGCAAAGAAATGAAGATCGTATGTTGATGGCCTCCAAAGATGTTGGGCAGTATTTGTTGGCATTTTTGCGTTGGGTCATAGCGGCCCTGGCAATAGGGGCGGTCTGCGGCTTTTTGGGAAGCTGCTTTCATATTCTGATCGACCGTGCTACCGAGACGCGCCAGACTTACCCGCTGATCGTCTGGCTGCTGCCATGTGCGGGTCTGATTACTCTGCTGCTATACCGGCTGTGTAAAGTTAGTTTTGGCACTGGGACTAACTTGATCATCCAGTCTGTAACCACCAACGAGCATATTCCGGTTTTGCTGGCCCCACTCATTGTGGCGGGCACCCTGCTTTCCCACCTGTTCGGGGCCTCGGTGGGCCGGGAGGGCGCGGCTTTGCAGCTGGGGGGCTCTCTAGGGCACAATTTTGGCGAGCTGCTCCGTTTTGACGAGGACGATGTCCGGGTTTTGTCCATGTGCGGCATGGCGGCGTGTTTTTCCGCCATGTTCGGCACGCCTCTTGCGGCGGCTGTGTTTGTGCTGGAGGTCATTGTGGTGGGGTCTATCTCTTACAACGCCTTTCTGCCCTGTGTGGCGGCCTCTTATACCGCTTTCTTTATTAGCGGTCTGCTGGGGGTTCCCCCCATGCGGTTTGAACTATCCGGCAGCATTCCCGGCCTCACACCAGCCACAGCGGGTCAGACCGCTTTGCTGGCGGCCCTGTGCGGCGGGGTAGGCATTCTGCTATGTGTGGCCCTGCATCAAGCAGCACACTGGGCGGAGAAGCTGATAAAAAATTCCTACCTGCGCATCGTGTTAGGAGGGGTTCTTATGACCTTGTTGGTGGTCTTGTTCGGTCTGTACGACTACACTGGAGCGGGAGCTCATATCATCGAAAAGGCTGTAGGCGGCCAAACAGTTCCCTGGGCGTTTCTGCTGAAGATTATCCTAACGGCCCTGTGTGTGGTCGCGGGTTTTCGAGGGGGCGAGATCGTGCCCACCTTATTTGTGGGAGCTACCTTTGGCTGCGCGGTGGGTCCACTGCTGGGCCTAGACCCAAGCTTTGCCGCCGCTGTGGGAATGTGCGCCCTATTCTGCTCTGTGGTAAACTGCCCCATTGCCACGCTCTTTTTGGCTGCCGAGTTGTTCTCTACCGGTGAGCTGGGGCTATTCGCTCTGGCCATTGCGGTCAGCTTTGTGCTCTCGGGCTATTTTGGGCTGTACAGCAGCCAGGTCATCCGCTTTTCAAAGGTGAAGCACAGAACCCTTGACACGAACACGCACTAATTTCCGGCCTATAAGGAACATCTACCTGGCAGAGTTTCCAAAGTAGGAAATTCTCTATCCCTACACAAGAGGAAAACGAAGGACTTATTATCCCCCTGGAATGCTCCGGGGGGTTCCGTTTTAATAAAAATCCGCATACCGTAGGGCGCCCCGCAAAACTGCCGCTGCTTACTCCTTTTTGTCATTCCAAATACCCGCCAGAATATCTTTTAAGACTAGGGCTTGTTGGAACATAGAGGAAATGGCGGATTTTTGACCCGAAGTGGTCCGCTTCCAGGGAGAAAACCGCAAGGAATCCTTGCGGTTTTACGAGGATTTTCGACGCGGAAGAGGGCCGCTTCTGGGTAAAAAGACGGCGTTTTCCATGTTTTAAACAAGCCCTAAAAAGGCGTTTGAGGATTGCTACCAATTTCATGCGGCACCTTCGCCCGTTTTATGGGTAAAAGCGCCTGCCGCTTGTAAACTGTTTTAGCACAACCAGACTGAAAAAATTTTTTTCTCTCCCTTATAGGAAATCTCTATATATGGAAGGTTTTTTGACTTTTGGCTGCCCAAAGGCCTTGGTTTAAACCCGGCAAAAAATGCAAACAATACCTCTGAAAAACCATTCATGGAGGTATGGCGCCTCCTAAAACTTGGAAGGGGGCCCTGCTTATGCAAGGCAAGGTGGAAATATGCGGCGTGAACACCGCGAAACTGAAGGTGCTGAAAAGTGACGAAATGCGGGAGCTGCTCATCCGAAGCCACGACGGCGACCGGGAAGCCAGAGAAAAGCTGATTCATGGCAACCTGCGGCTGGTGCTCAGCGTGATCCAGCGTTTTGGCAACCGGGGCGAGAATCCCGACGATCTGTTCCAGGTGGGGTGCATTGGCCTGATGAAGGCCATCGACCACTTTGATGTAAGCCAGGGGGTACAGTTTTCCACCTATGGAGTACCCATGATTATTGGCGAAGTCCGGCGTTTTCTCCGGGACAACAACTCTGTGCGGGTCAGCCGCTCCATGCGGGACACCGCCTACAAGGCCATTCAGTGCAAAGAGCGCCTTACCGCCCAGAACGGCCGGGAACCCACGGTAGAGGAGATTTCTCAAGAACTGGAGCTGAAGCGTGAGGACGTGGTGGTGGCCCTGGAGGCCATTGTGGAGCCTGTTTCTCTGTACGAGCCTACCTTCTCGGACGGAGGCGATCCGGTATATATCATGGACCAGGTGGGCGACGGAAAGGACGAGGACTGGCTGGAGGAAATTGCCATTAAGCAGGCCATCCACAACCTTAGCGACCGGGAAAAACGCATTCTCTCCATGCGGTTCCTGGAAGGCAAGACCCAGATGGAGGTGGCCGGGCAAGTGGGCATCTCCCAGGCCCAGGTCTCCCGGCTGGAAAAGGGAGCCCTGGGGAAGATTAAGGCGGAGATACGGGCCTAGCCCCCAGCCGCAAAAAAGAAGGGCCCGCCCGGTGGGGTGGGTCCTTTTTCTCATTCCGTTTTAATTTAATATGCAGTTCTATCTACTACAAAGCTTCCATAGCCGCTCTTCTGATAGTTACTTGCACGTACACCTACCTTACCGTGGACCCGAACATCAAAGTCAATTCCATAATAGTCGATTTTAGTAGACGTAAAGTCTAAGTTTCGCCGTGATGAAATCGATCTTCCTGTGGATTCATTGGTATAGCCCAAATTATATTTCGTCACTCCGGAAGGTAACGAAGATGCGATGGTAGTAATCCCATTAATATAAGTATTATTTGAAACGGAATCAACTGTTTTAAATGCACCTGTAAGGATTCCTTCCACCGCCTTTTGCACATATACGTCTTTACAGACCCACCTAGTAGTTACGGCATCTCCATAAGGCGCTATGCCACCTTCTCCTTTTTGTGGGCTTTTCTCATCCTCAACCGGTGCGTTCACAACCGGCAAGTCCCAGCCTGGGAAAAGGTCACTGAAATGAGGATCAATTTCAAATGTACGATCCTCATCATTTACTACATAGGCGACCACATCATCCGCTGACCAATCATACCGATCAATGACCTTGTTGCGCGCTTCCAGAATCTTTTCTTTCATTTCCTCATCGGCCTTTTCAATATCCATGTAGGCCAAACTTAGAACCTCATCTGGACTATCTGCCTGGAGAGCAATTCCAGGGTCATGGATAACCTCTGTATATCCTTGCTCCAAATAGCGCTGGCGTACAGCTTCCTCCATTTCATTAGAGGCCGAAGCAGACACCGCGAATACGCCCACAAACGCGAACATGACCAAAAGACTTGCTAATTTTTTCATTTTATGCCTCCTTGCCGCAAAGACGCCGCCTTGCACCCGCTATTCACCGCCTCCTTTCTGCTCTCCTGTACGTCTAAAAATATTATAGCCCCTATTTCTAAATATCGCAACAGGTTTTGCAGTTTGTTCGCAGAATATTTACATTTTTTACCGCAACATAAACAAATCACTTCATCTCCACCACTGTAACGCCACTCTCTCCCTCGCCAAAGGCCCCCAGCCGGAAGCGCTTTACCTGCGGGCAGCGCCGCAGGTGCTTTTGCACCGCTGCCCGCAGCACACCGGTGCCCTTGCCGTGGATGATGGTCACCTGGGTCAGGGCCGCCCGGGCCGCTCGGTCCAAAAAGGCGTCTACCTCTATCAGGGCCTCATCGCTGCTCATGCCCCGCAAGTCCAGGCTGGCGGCCCCCTGGGGCTGGCTTACGTCCTTGGTCACCGACCGCCCCCGGAGCTTCTGCTCCTGTTTCTCGCTTAGCAGACGCAGGCTTTCTACCGGCACCCGGGTCTTAATGATGCCCGCCTGCACCAGCACCTGGCCGTCTCGGGGGGGCTCTAGCACCGAGGCCTTTTTGTCAATGTCCACCATCAGTACGCTGTCCCCTGGTTTCAGCTCCCGGGGCAGCTGGTAGTTGGTGTCCCGGGGGCGGCTTACCGGGTCGGCGGCGGTCTCCAGCTGGCGCATACCGCTGCGCAGCCGGGCCTTTTGCTCTGCCGAAAGGGCTTTGTTCTGGCTGCGGCGCGCCTCGTCCAGCTCATTTAAGAGGGCATCCGCCTGCCGCCGGGTCTTTTGTACAATCTGCTCCGCCTGCTGCCGGGCCTGCTCCAGCTCCCGGCGGGCCAGCCCAGCGGCCTCCACTTGCTTTGCCTCCGCTTGGCGAATGCTGTCCCGGGCCTTGTCCGCGGCCCGGCGGGCTAGGGCCAGCTCGTCCTCCAGCTTACGGCGGTCCTCCTCCAGGCGGCCCACCACCTGCTCGAACACGCTGTTTTCTCGAGAGACCAGCTGCCCCGCCCGGTCCACAATGCGCCCCTCCATGCCAAGCCGCCGGGAGATGGCAAAGGCATTGGACTTGCCCGGCACACCAATGAGCAGCCGGTAGGTGGGCCGCAGGCTCTCTACATCAAACTCGCAGCAGCCGTTCTCGACCCCCGGGGTCTGTAGGGCGTAGGCTTTTAGCTCGGCATAGTGGGTGGTGCAGGCCAGCCGCGCCCCCTTGCCCCGCAGCTCCTCAATAATGGCCGTGGCCAAAGCGGCGCCCTCCACCGGGTCCGTGCCCGCGCCCAGTTCGTCCAAAAGCACCAGGCTGTTCTCGTCAGCAATAGACAGGATCTTGATGATATTGGTCATGTGGGCCGAAAAAGTGGAAAGGCTCTGCTCAATGCTCTGCTCGTCTCCAATATCCGCCAGAATATGGCTGTATACCGAGACCCGGCTGCCCTCGGCGGCGGGAATCATCAGACCGCACATGGCCATCAGGGACAGCAGGCCCACGGTCTTAAGGGCCACGGTCTTGCCGCCGGTGTTGGGGCCGGTGATAATCAGGCTGTCAAAGTCCTTTCCCAGGCGGATGTCCGTGGGCACCACCTTTTCTTTGGCAATCAGCGGGTGCCGGGCGGCGGTCAGCTGGGTGACCCCGTCCTCACCCAGCTGGGGGGTTACCGCTTTCATGCGGTAGGCCACCTGGGCCTTGGCAAAGATTACATTCAGCTCCACAGCGCAGCGGTAGCTGTCGATAATCGCCCCCGCGAACTCTCCGGCTTCGGCGGAAAGCTCCCGAAGGATACGGTTGATCTCTTCCAGCTCCTGGGATTGAAGTACGCGGATCTCGTTGTTGGCCTCTACCACGCTCATAGGCTCAATGAATACCGTGGCCCCGCTGGAAGATGTGTCGTGGATCAGGCCCGGCACCTCCCCCCGGAACTCTGCTTTAACCGGCACCACGTAGCGGCCTCCCCGCTGGGTGATGATGCTCTCTTGCAGGTGCTTTTGGTGGGAGCTGGAGCGGACCAGCTTTTCCAGCTGGTCCCGGGCCCGGGCCGAGGCAGAGCGAATCTTCCGCCGGATATTCGCCAGCGTGGGCGAGGCGGCGTCGGCCATCTCCTCTTCGCTGAGGATGCATGTATAAATTTTTTCCTCTAAGTATTTGTTGGGAGCCAGCACGTGGAATCGGTCGCTAAGGGGCGTGCGCATGCCAGCGGATTTATCGTGCCAGCTCTGCAAAGCCCGAATGGCCCGCAGAGTACCCGCCACATCCAGCAGCTCCCGCATCCCCAGCCCGCCCCCGGCCTGGGCCCGGCGCAGAGGGTTGGTGACGTTCTTCAGGCCATTAAAGCTGGGCCCGCCGAACTTGGCCATCAGTACAAAGGCGGCGTCCGTCTCTTCCAGCAGATATTTTGCTTCCGCTAAGCTGCATTTCGGTTCTATGGACCGGGCTAACTCCACCGCGTCGTCACAGGTGGTCTCGCTTGCCACCAGGTCCAGTATTTTATCCAATTCTAGCGCTTTATAATTTTTATTCATATCCGTTTATCCTCAATTTCAAAATACTCGCTTGATGCATTTTTTATAGATATAGTCCTCTCGAAGCACATTGCTGTAGGTGTCCATCCAGCACGGCCGCAGGCCGCTGCGATGGGCTACAGCCTGTGAACCAATATTGGTTACAGACGCGCTGTAGAAAGGCACCCTTTCCCGAGCCAGCAGCTCTCGGGCCAGCCAGCTGACCAGCCCCCGTCCCCGGTGGGAGGGGCTGGTGTCCACGCCCATCTCCTGGAGGCTTTGAGACTGCTCCCCCGCCCCGGCCAAGGCAATCATTTGATCCTGAAACTGGGCAAAACATACCATGCCCGTGCCGGTATGTCCATCCTCATCAAAGGCCAGAGAATTGGGGAAAGCACTTAAGCCCGCCAGCTGGCCAAGAGCCGCCCCTTCCAGCAGATGGTACTCATAACCAGCAGAAAGGGGCATGTCTGAAACCTGGTCCGGTATAAAGTGGATGGTCTGGCCATACACCAGAGGCAGCTCGAACAGCTCGTCCCGGGTGCGGCCTTGGGTTAGGGCTTTTACCTGCGGCAGAAGCTCTGGGGAGGAGGAAACCACCACACGCCCCCCCCCAATCACTGCCAGCTTTAAAAAAGGAGGCTGGGCGGTTCTATTGGGCACGTAGAGAACGCCCGAACCGGATAAGCCCTCTGGGGTGCAGTCCAGCTGGGCCGCCAGATAGGCCCGCACCGTATTTATTATGATACATGGGTTCATCAATTTCTTTCCCTTCTATATCAAAAGACTATGATAAAATTCCAAGGTCTTGGGCCGCTTTTGCAGCACATGCAGGGTATAGGCCTCTGCGGCGTCTGTCAGTTCAGTCAGGGCGTGGCCTGCCAGGTGAAAAGAAAAGATCTTCTCAAACTCAGAATAAATAATATACCGCATAGCTGTCAGCGCCCCCGGCGAAAGCGCAACCACAGGGGTTCCCTTATTTATATAACAATTTTGGCAGTAGATCTCTCCCCGGTTCACCCGGAAAAACATGCGCGGGGCCCCATAGGCCCCGCAGGCCTCGCAGGCCACCAGGTTTGGCATATATCCCGCCATAGAGAGCATCCGCAGCTCTACCACAGGCTTTAGCAGCTGGGCCGTGCGGGCGCCAGTGCAGAGAAAATGCAGGGCATTCAGCACCAGCCGCAGGTACTGGGCCGACTCCACCCCCTCGGGCACCAGCTCGGCGGCCAGCTCACAAAAATACTGCCCCGCCGAGAGGTTCAAAAGATCCCCCCGCAGGCCAAAGAACACCTCGATGGGCCGGGCCGCGTCGATTATGTACTTATCCCGCCCCTTGTGCAGGTCCAGGCGGGAATAGCAAAGCAGCCCTGTGGCTGAATTTTTGCTGTCTTTATAATTTTTTGCGCGCCGGGCAAAAGCCCGCACCACACCCTCGTCACGGGTCAGAACCGTAACCAGCCGGTCGCTCTCGCCCACTGTCTGCTCCCGAATAATAATCCCCTGGGTCTTCAGCCGCACCCCGCGGCCCCCTCTCGTATGCAATATTTTGTGCGCTGCCCCGCACTTTGGCATATAGAATATAGTCCTCTACCCGGCCCGAACGGGTAAAATTCAACCAAGCCTGATTTTCATTCACTGCAAACGCCCCCTTACAATGAAAGTATTTGCAGGAACCGGGCGGGTATGAGTGGAAAAAATATCTTTTATCGACGCCGCTCGACGGACTTTTCCCGGCGAATGTGCTTGTACCCCTATTGTATCGTTTTCGGGACCTAAACGCAAGCCTAATTTTTGTGCCTTCCACCCAAAACCCGCCAATAAAAACGCGGTGCGGGTACCTTAGTCCCCTTCACCGCGCAATCGGTTCTATTTCTGGATCTTTCACGAAACTCCCTGGTTCAGTCCTCGTCTCCGGCTGGCTCTTTGCAGCGGTCCCACAGACGTTTTACCACAAAAACCACGCCCACTAACACCATAAAACCGGCAAAGGCCATATGCGCCCCCTCTTCTGTCAAAGCCCCGTCCCGCACCAAAGGGTCTCCGTCTATCACATGGGTCATGCTGATGGCCAGCAAAATCAGGCCAAATATTCCTTCCAGTCCATAAAGCCAGTTCTGGCGGCTGTTTTTTTGCGTAATGTCTCGTAGGATGTACTCAATCAAGGCAAAGTCCAGGCCGGCCCATAGAATGAGCATGTTCTCATAAAACCCCGGCGCCCAGTGGATGTCATCAATTTTCAGCACCCCATTGGCAAACAAAAGCACAAACAACAAAACGGTGGTGTGCTGGAACACATTCCCCCGCAAAAGCAACTGGCGCTCATCAAATTCATACTTTTTCCGCATAGACATTTCTCCCTATCCTTTCAGCTAATTTTCTTCTTCCGGCCAAAACAAACCGTCCAGCGTGGTTCCCAGCACCCGGCATATCTCTATGCACAGACGTACCGTGGGGTTGTAGTCCCCCCGCTCAATGGCCACCACGGTCTGGCGGGTAACTCCCACCGCGTCGGCCAGGTCCTGCTGGGTCAGACCCTTGGCAACCCGAGCGGCTTTCATTTTCAGGTTTTTGCCCAACGGATCACCTCCTCGCCTGATATTGTATATTATCTGCGATAAAAAGTCAAGTATAGTTTACAAAAAAGCTGTTAAATTTTACTTCACACGATTGCGGCCTTTGCCAGCGCTCTTCCTCTTGACCGCGCGATGTGTCCATACTTTGCCCGCACAAAAACGCGCTGAAGCTTGACAATCTCCCCCACCCCTACTATACTTCATAATAGAGTATTTCGCGCCTGCCGCGTACCGAACGCCCAGGCACAGTAAAGGAGAATTCTCATGAGCATGAACATGTGTTTTCGCTGGTACGGCCAAGGAAACGATGAAATTCCACTGTCCTATATCAAGCAGATTCCCGGGGTGAGCGGCATTGTCTGGGCCCTGCATCACAAGCTGCCAGGGGAGGTTTGGCCTGTGGAGGAGATTGCCCAGGTCAAGGAACAGCTGGACCCTTACGGCTTCCATATGGATGTAGTAGAGTCTGTCAACGTCCATGACGATATTAAAACGGGCCGGCCTAGCCGAGATGGGTACATTGAGAACTATATCCAGACCATCCGCAACCTGGGCCAGTTTGGGGTTAAGGTGATCTGCTACAACTTTATGCCCGTGTTTGACTGGACTCGTACAGATCTGTTCCATCCCCTGCCAGACGGCTCTACAGCCCTATTCTATGAAGCTTCCAAGATTCACGACGACCCCAAGGAGATGGCCCAGTACATTCTCAACAACCTCCACGGCCTCACCTTTCCCGGCTGGGAACCGGAGCGTATGGCCCAGCTGGACCAGCTCTTCGCCGCCTACAAAGAGGTAAGCAAAGAACAGCTGTGGGAGAATCTGCGGTACTTTTTGGAGCGGCTAATGCCCGTATGCCATGCGTGCGGCGTTAAAATGGCCATCCATATGGATGATCCGCCTTGGGACATCTTTGGTCTGCCCCGGCTGCTGGTGGACGAGCCCTCCATTGACCGGTTCTTGAATATGGTGGACGACCCCTGCAACTGCCTGACCCTGTGCACCGGCAGTCTGGGCGCCAACCCTCAAAACGATGTGGCCGCTATGGTCCGCAAGCACTGCGGGCGCATTGCCTTTGCCCACATCCGCAACGTGAAGCATTACCCTAATGGAGACTTTACCGAGACCAGCCACCGGGATTGCCAGGGGGATGCCGGCATTTTGGACATTGTGAAAGCCTTCCACGACGGCGGCTTTGAAGGCTATGTCCGTCCCGACCACGGCCGGCACCTGTGGGGCGAGGGGCCAGGCAGTGTGCGCCCCGGCTACGGCCTGTACGACCGGGCCTTGGGCATTATGTATCTTTGGGGGATCTGGGACGCCCTGGACAGATGGGAGGATTTGCAATGAAATTAGACTGCATGGGAATACAGAACCAGGCCTCCTGGGAACAGGCGGGCATTCGGCTGCCGAAGTTTGACTGGAACCAGATGCGGGCCCAAACCCAGGCGGCCCCGGTCTGGGTACACTTTGGGGCAGGGAACATTTTCCGAGGATTTATTGCCAAATTGCAGCAGGACCTGCTGGAACAAGGCCTGGTAAGTACCGGTATTGTGGCGGCAGATACTTTTGACTTGGACATCATTGATATGATTTATGATCCCCACCACAGCATGACCTTGCTAGCCACCCTGCTGCCGGATGGCTCGGTAAAAAAAGAGGTGGTGGCCTCCATCTCCCAGGGGCTGCGGGCCAGCGGGGCGTATCCACAGGATATGGAAAAACTGCGGGCCATTTTCCGCGCCCCCTCCCTGCAAATGGTCAGCTATACCATCACTGAGAAAGGTTATGCCCTAGCGGATCTTTCCGGGAATTTCTTTCCGGCTGTACAGGCGGATTTTGCAGAGGGGCCCGGCCGCTGCTCCCACGCCATGAGCGTTACCGCCGCTCTGCTGCTGGAACGGTTTCTGGCCGGCGGCGCGCCCATTGCCCTGGTAAGCATGGACAACTGTTCCCACAACGGGGAAAAACTTCAGGCCGGGGTAGTGACCGTAGCAGAAAATTGGGAGAAGAACAGGTATGTGTCCCAAGATTTTCTGGCCTGGCTGGGAGATAACAACAAAGTCTCTTTCCCCTGGACCATGATCGACAAGATCACCCCCCGCCCCGCCCAAGTGGTGGAAGAAGCCCTGACCGCCGCCGGTGTGGAGGACATGTCTCCCACCGTCACCAGCAGGGGAACCTACATTGCTCCCTTTGTCAACGCGGAGGGACCCCAATACCTTGTGGTAGAGGACGCCTTCCCTAACGGCCGCCCACCCCTGGAAAAGGCCGGGGTTTACCTGACGGACCGGGACACCGTGAACGCCACCGAGCGCATGAAGGTGACCACCTGCTTAAACCCACTGCATACGGCTCTGGCAGTGTTTGGATGCCTGCTGGGGTATCAGACCATTGCCGCTGAGATGGGGGATCCGTTGCTAAAGGGCCTGGTGGAAAAAATCGGCTACACGGAAGGTCTGCCCGTGGTGACGGACCCCAAGATATTGAATCCCCAGGCCTTTATTAAAGAAGTGGTGGAGGAGCGCCTGCCCAACCCCTTTATCCCAGACACCCCCCAGCGCATTGCCACAGACACCAGCCAAAAGCTGCCCATCCGCTTTGGCGAGACCATCAAGAGCTACCAGGCCAGGCCCGACCTAGACGCCGCCAGCCTGACCTATATCCCCCTGGCTTTGGCCGGGTGGCTGCGGTATCTTTTGGCAGTGGACGACCACGGCCATCCCTTGGCATGCAGCAGCGACCCCATGCTGGAGTCTCTGCAATCCCAGCTGGCCGGGGTTCATCTGGGCGGAGCGGCTGCGGAGCAGACCCTGCGGCCCATCCTATCTAACCCAGCCCTGTTCGGAGTGGACCTGTATGCAGTGGGTCTGGCGGAAAAGGTGGCCGGAATGCTGCGGGAGATGCTGGCAGGCCCCGGGGCGGTGCGGAGGACCCTGGAAAAATATGTGTAAGCCCCAGCCTCTCTTCCCCGGCCTTTACTGAAACTTGACTTACAGGACTAGGTATGCTATTCTTATATTAGTTTGCCGAAAACTGGCGTTTCCTGCAAGCTCAAACTTAATTGTAGAATGGGAATGTTGCGCAATGAAAAAAAATTTAGTGGCCCTTTTCCTCTCAGCAGCCTGTGCGCTTACTCTGGCTGCTTGTAACGATTCCGATAATCAGGATTCTTCGTTGAGTAGTTCTCAAACCAGCTCCAGCTCGGCCTTGGCTACGCCCACGACAAAGCCCTCGGCTTCGCCTTCCGCCAAACCCAAAGCTACGGCCAAGCCCACCGCAAAGCCCTCGGCTGTCCCTAAGCCCACTGAATCCCCCACGTCAGAGCCTACTCCCGAGAGCAGTGACCCGGAAGAAAACCATGAGATCTTTATCAGCCCCAGCGAACCCACCCCGGAGCCCACCCCGGAACCCACCCCCGAGCCGGACCCTGAACCCCAGGCCAACCCTTCGGACTATATCGGTTCCGATATCAACACCTTCTACAGCGTGTTTGGATACCCCAACAGCTCAGACTACGGCCCCAGCTGCATGGGCCCCGGCGAGGACGGCCTGCTGTATTACAGCAACTTC
Organism: Acutalibacter intestini; assembly: GCF_034334985.1. Classification (NCBI taxonomy): domain Bacteria; kingdom Bacillati; phylum Bacillota; class Clostridia; order Eubacteriales; family Acutalibacteraceae; genus Acutalibacter; species Acutalibacter intestini. Next base: position 70,439 of record NZ_JAWXXL010000019.1, read on the forward strand.
ACGGTATACACCTACCGCGTAGATGGCTCTGAGACGGTCCAAGACATCGGGTAAACGTCTATGGTATTCAGTTCTCCTGCTTTTCTCTTCGCTTTCTTGCCTCTGTGTTTTCTGCTATACCGGCTGCTGCCGGGCCTTACTGCTAAAAACGTCTTGCTCACCTTGGTCAGCGTAGTATTCTACGCTTTTGGTGAGCCAGTATACGTACTGCTGCTTTTGGCCTCTGTGGTGGTTAATTATCTCTCCGGCCGGCTCATTGTCTCCCAGCGTTTCAATAAAAAGGCGGTAGTGGCCCTATCTGTGGCAGTAAACCTGGGGCTGCTCTCTGTCTTTAAATATACCGACTTCGCTTTAGGCTCTTTAAACCGGCTGACAGGGCTTTCCCTGCCCCTGCCTGGCATTGCCCTGCCGGTGGGCATCTCCTTCTTTACCTTTCAAGGCCTGTCTTATGTCATCGATGTATACCGGGACGAAACGCTGGTCAGCCGTAGCCTGTTAAAGCTGGCCCTATACATTTCCTTCTTTCCCCAGCTGATTGCCGGGCCCATTGTCAAGTACCACGACGTAAGCTTGCAAATCGACCGGCGGGAGACCTCTTCCGCCCTCACCGCGGATGGAATACGGCGGTTCATCCTAGGTCTCTCCAAAAAGTTGCTGCTTTCCAACACGGTAGGACAGATGGCGGACCTGGTGTTCGGGGCTTCGGCCCTACAGCTGGATGCCCGGTCCGCTTGGCTGGGGGCCCTGTGCTACATGCTGCAAATCTATTTCGATTTCTCCGGCTACTCAGACATGGCCATTGGCCTGGGCCGCATGTTTGGCTTTCGGTTTCTGGAAAACTTCGACCACCCCTATGCCAGCGCCTCTATTAAAGAGTTCTGGCGGCGGTGGCATATCTCTCTGTCCAGCTGGTTCCGGGACTATCTGTACATCCCCCTAGGCGGCAACCGCAAGGGCCGCCTGCGCACCCAGCTGAACAAGTGTCTGGTGTTTTTCTGCACCGGACTTTGGCATGGGGCCTCTTGGAACTTTGTGCTGTGGGGCCTTTGGCACGGGTTATTTATCATTCTAGAGGATTTTCTCCCCAAAGGCGGCAGGCTGCGCCGGGTCCTTGGCCACGGGACCACTTTGCTCATCGTGCTGCTGGGTTTCGTGCTCTTTCGGGCGGACACCCTGGCCGAGGCCGGGCTGGTGTACAGCCAAATGTTTACTGGTTTTACTGCTACGGTCCAAGGCGCGGCACTGCTGCGGTCCCTGCTCACTCCATACAATCTGTTCATTTTGGGGGTCAGCTTGGTGTGCGCCCTGCCTATCCTGCCCAGGGTCCAGGCTTTGGCCAGCGGAAACGGCAAGGCCTGCGCTTTGGCCCGGGCCGGGTCTTATGCAGCGGCGGGGATACTGTTCTTGCTGTGCGTGATGAACCTGGCGGGCAGCCAGTTTAACCCCTTTATCTACTTTCGATTTTAAGGAGGCTGGCCATGAAAAAACTCGGTCATTTACTATTCACCGGCGTGTTTATGTTGGCTTGCCTCATCCCTGGGATTGGTATGCTGATTTTAGGCCCCAGCCCTGCCGCGGGTAATGAGGTATTGGCGGCTCCGCCCCGGGCCTTTGCCCCTGACGGCAGCTTTAACCTGGAGCTGCTCTCGGACACCGCCGACTACTTCTCGGACCACTTTGCTTTTCGGCAAGAGCTGGTCACCGCCGACTCGGTGATGAAGTCCAGTCTGTTTGCCACCTCTGCCCAAAACGATGTGGCTTTGGGCCGGAACGGCTGGCTCTTCTACGCCGAGACTTTGGACGACTACACCGGCGCGGACGCCCTCACAGGGCGGCAGGCCTACTGCATAGCCCGGTCCCTGGCCCTGGCCCAGTCCTATGTGGAGGGGCAGGGCGGGGTGTTCGCCTTTACCATTGCCCCAAATAAGGCCTCTATCTGCCCCGAATACCTGCCGGAAAGCCTCTCCCCCGCTCCCGTGGCCTATGCCGCCCCGGTAGAGGACGCCCTCCGCCGGCAAGGGGTGAACTATGCCGACCTGTTCACGGCCCTGGGCAACGCCAGCGAGATGCTGGAGCAGATACCCTCTTTGGACGGCGAGCCCCTCTACTTTGCCTTGGACTCCCACTGGACCAACAAGGGCGCGGCCCTGGGCCACGATGTATTGTTGGAAACCCTGGGCCTGCCCCCAGAGGATGCTTTCGGCAAGGCGGGCAGCTACCAGCCTACCCACCGGGGGGACCTGCACGAGATGCTATACCCAGCCTCCAAAGAGATGGACCTGGAGTTTACGTTTGAGGACGCCTTGGCATTTGAATATGCCGTGCCCATCCGAGGGGTGGATGATCTGCGCATTCAGACCACCAGCGCCGCCGGAAATGCCCCGCTGCTGATGTTTCGGGATTCCTTTGGCAACGCCCTGCACGCTCTGATGGCCGAGAGCTTCTCTTCCGCTACATTCTCCCGGGCCACCCCCTATCATCTAGGGATGATGGAGCAGAACGGCGCACAATACATTGTGGTGGAAATTGTGGAACGAAATCTGCCTCGTTTAGCCCAGGCTCCCTTTCTAATGCCCGCACCCCAGGTGGTCTTTGACATGAACGCTATTCCAGCCGGCGCCGCCGCCCAGATAGAGTCCGAGCCCGCCGCCAACCTGCCGGGGTACTTGCGGCTCAGCGGCCGGGTGGAGGTTCCTTGTGACCAAGAGAGCCCGGTGTACGTCCGCTGCGGAGAAACCGTGTACGAGGCTTTCCCCATAGACGAGGGTGCGTCCGGCCAGTCTGGCTGTGTCTTTGCCCTGTATCTGCCGGAAAACCTGACTGGAGCAGTGGAGGTTCTGTTCAGCAGCGGCGGGGAATGGATGGTGGCCACAGGCGGTTGAACGTAACAAGTCTGTACAAGGAACTTCACCATGCGCCTCTTTCTTTATAGTCTGTTGAGACGGACCCATTGGAACGAATTTTGTCAGAGGACTTTCCAGGCCTTCAGGTCGAAGGGCGGCTCCCATACTGCTCGGTTCCTTGTTCGGCGTGTGTCTCTGGTATGTATTACTCCCGCTCAAAAAGCTAGGAAAAAGAGAGGAAGAGTGATATAATAGGGATATGGAATATATCGATTTGCGGAAAGTGGGAAAAGAAGGGCTCAAGCAGATACGCAGTCAGGT